>JAZQGE010000033.1:0-13907 GCA_045539895.1 Acutalibacteraceae bacterium | reverse complement strand
GCCACCGCCTGCACCGTATGTAACGCTCATAAAATCGGGGTTAAAAGCTGCTAATTCGCGGACGGACCACTCAATACTATCAAACGCAGAGTCTGTTTTAGGCGGAAACACCTCAAATGAAACGAGTTGGTCTTTAACCATAAGTTTTTCAGTAATTCTCATATTTATTCACCGAAGATATAATATCACAGTTGTATTTTTTTAGCAATACAATGATTATTAATTTACATTTTATTTACAAAAACCAATGAAAAAATCATAAAAATATCGACTTTATGAAAAAAAGGTGTATAATAAATAAAAACAAATTAGTGAACGGAGAATTATTTTGAAAAAGTACTTATATGAAATGCATTTTCACACAAAAAACACAAGCAACTGTGCAAATGTTAAAGCTGAAGATGCTGTTGAAAAATATATTGAAGCCGGTTATGACGGAATTGTTGTAACTGACCACTTAAGTCCATCAACATATATGAAATATGGGCGCGAACTTTTGTCTTGGAAAAAGAAAGTTGACTTTTTCTTGCGTGGTTATAAAAAAGCTCTTGAAACCGCAAACGGAAGAATTAATGTGCTTCTCGGTATGGAATTAAGATTTAGAACTAGTGAAGGCGAAAATGATTATCTTGTTTATGGATTGACAGAAGACTTTTTATATAAACACCCAAACTTGCTTGAAATGAATATTAAAAAGTTTTATGAACTTGCTCACAAAAATGGATTTTTAGTTTTTCAGGCTCATCCGTTCAGAGTCGGTATGAAAGTTACAAACCCTAAATATCTTGATGGTGTTGAAATCTTCAACGGAAACCCACGACACAACTCAAGTAATGATATTGCAGAAGCGTGGGCAAAAAAATATGACCTTATGGTCACATCAGGTTCAGACTTCCACGAATATGAAGATTTAGCCCGCGGTGGAATATGGTTTAATAAAGAGATTACAGATAATAATACATTGGTTGAAGAATTGAAAAAAAGAGAATATGAAATCAAAAAGCTCTGCGATTAAGCAGAGCTTTTATTATTGTTATTTATTATTTTTTGAGTGCTACTGCTTGTTTGCATTTTGCAACGATGTTTGCAGCGTCGAGTCCGAATTCGTGGAGAAGCTGAACTGCAGGACCTGATTTACCGAATGTATCTTCAACACCAACACGAAGTACAGGAACAGGAACTGTTTCACAAACTACTTCTGCTACTGCTGAACCAAGACCACCGATAACATTGTGTTCTTCTGCAGTAACAATAACGCCTGTTTTCTTTGCAGATTCAATTACAAGTTCACGGTCAATAGGCTTGATTGTTGCCATATTAACAACTCTTGCATTAATGCCTTCTGCTTTGAGTTCTTCATAAGCCATAAGTGCCTCATTAACCATAAGACCTGTTGCGATGATTGTTACATCGTCACCTTCTTTAAGCACATTACCTTTGCCGATTTCAAATTTATAATCTTCATCGAATACTCTTGGCACTGCAAGACGACCAAATCGCATATAAACAGGACCTTCGTGCTCTGCTGCTGCCATAACACAAAGTCTTGCTTCAACATCATCAGCAGGATTGAGAATAACCATATTTGGAATTGTTCTCATAAGACCGATATCTTCACAACACTGATGGCTTGCACCGTCTTCACCAACAGAGATACCTGCGTGAGTTGCGCCGATTTTAACATTAAGATTTGTATAACTGATTGAGTTTCTAACCTGTTCAAATGCACGACCTGCAGCGAACATTGCGAATGATGACGCGAATACTGTATAGCCTGCACTTGCAAGACCAGCAGCAACACCCATCATATTACCTTCTGCTATACCGCAGTCAATAAACTTTTCAGGAAATTCTTTTTTGAAAGCAATTGTCTTTGTTGCCTTTGCAAGGTCAGCATCAAGAACAATTACCTTTTCATTTTTCTGACCGAGCTCAACAAGTGCCTTACCGTAAGCATCGCGAGTTGCTGTTTTTATTACATCTGCCATAATATATACCACACAGCGCAATGTCTGCGCCGTTACCTTTCTTTATAAATCAAAAGTGTACCTATTACATCTGCTCAAGCTTTGCAAGCTCTTCATCAAGCTCTGCAAGTGCTGCTTCATACTGTTCCTGGTTCGGAGCCGTACCATGCCAGTCACAGTTATCCTCCATAAAGGAAACACCCTTGCCCTTAGTTGTTTTGGCAATGATAGCTGTGGGCTTACCTACAAAGCTTCTTGCAGCATTGAACGCAGCATCAATTTCATCAAAATTGTCACCGCAGATTTCAATTACATTCCAGCCGAAGGACTTGAACTTTTCAGGGATGGGATAGGGTGAGTTAACAGATGATACTGTACCGTCAATCTGAAGATTGTTGTTATCAATAACAGCAACAAGATTGTCAAGACCCTTGGCAGAGGCATACATTGCTGCCTCCCAAACCTGACCCTCCTGAATTTCACCATCGCCGAGAACTGCATAGACTCTGAAATCTGCACCGCTGAGCTTTGCACCGAGAGCCATACCGCATGCCGCAGAGATACCCTGACCGAGGGAGCCTGTGCTCATGTCGACACCGGGTGTGAGCTTCATGCTGGGATGACCCTGAAGCATTGAACCGGGCTTACGGAGATTTTTAAGCTCTTCAAACGGGAAGAAGCCCTTGAGAGCAAGTGCGGCATAAAGCGCAGGTGCTGTGTGACCTTTTGAAAGAACAAGACGGTCACGACCCTCCCACTTAGGATTTTTGGGGTCAACATTCATCTCTGAGAAATAGAGATAAGTCATAATATCGGCAACTGAGAGTGAGCCGCCGGGATGACCCGACTTTGCATTGAAAACGCCCTCGATAATACCGTGTCTTACCTTGTTTGCTTTGATTTTTAACTGCTTTTTCGCTGTTGCGTCCAAAACAGTCACCTCCGAAATATTATATTTTTTAATTTATTTTAACCAAATTAAAAGCTTTATTGATTGCTGATTTTTTTCAGAAAATCCGAAAAATAATCAGGAAGCTCAGACTGAATTTCAACATAGTGTCCGTCTTTTGGATGAACAAAACCGATAAGTCCTGCGTGAAGACACTGACCGCCCATTGAAACACCGTTTTTAGGACCGTAGACATCATCACCGGCAACAGGATGACCAATGTGTGACATATGGACTCTTATCTGATGTGTTCTGCCTGTTTCAAGCCTTACCTTAACATAGGAAAAGCTTTTATAGGTTTCAAGAACCTCGTAATGCGTGACCGCATTTCGGGAATGAACGGATGTGACACACATTTTTTTGCGGTCATTCGGGTTGCGCCCTATCGGTGCATCAACAGTACCTACAGGTTCTTTCAAATGTCCGTGTACAACGGCACGGTATTCGCGGGTGAAGCTGTGAGCCTGAATCTGTGAAGCAAGGCAGACATGCGCTTCATCGGTTTTGGCAACTATGAGAAGTCCGCTTGTATTTTTGTCTATACGGTGAACTATGCCCGGACGGATAACTCCGTTAATACCTGAAAGACTACCCTTGCAATGGTGCAAAAGAGCATTCACAAGCGTACCGTCAGGATTACCGGGAGCAGGATGAACGACCATACCTCTCGGCTTATTGACAACAAGCAGGCTTTCATCCTCATACCTTATATCAAGCGGAATATCCTGCGGCTGTGCCTCAAGCTCTCTGAGTTCTGGAGCAAGCACAAGCACTTCATCGCCCTGAGAAACGGCATAGCTTTTTTTCCTAGGTTTTCCGTTCACGGTAACACCGCCATCGTCAAAAACCTTTTGTACAAAGCTGCGAGAAAGCTCAGGCGCAAAGGCACATATAACCTTGTCAAGTCTTTCTCCTTCGTCAGCAGATTCGATGCTAAAGCAAAGAACACGATTTTCAGCCATTATTCTTTACCTTGCCTTTTTTATAGTCACACCAAATATCCCTGACCATATAACCGATCATAACAAATGCGCCAACAGTAACAAAACAATCGGCAAAATTGAAAACAGGAAAATCAATAAACAAAACCTCGATATAATCGACAACAAAATGAAGAGTCACCCTGTCGATTAAATTACCAAGTCCGCCGCCCAGCATCATAACAATGCTCGTCAGAAGCACCTTTGACTTAATTTTACGGCTAAAAATCACAGCCACACCTGCAACAATCACAACAGCAGAAAACACTGACAGCATATCGGTTTTCCCTTCAAAAAGACTGAAAGCCGCACCCGTATTTTCAACATATCTGAACTGCAGAAAATTGCTTATTACCGTAAAAATCTCACCATCCGAAAGAGGTGAAGCCAGTACAAGCTGCTTTATCAGCCGGTCTGCCACAGCAATAAGTGTTACAAAAACGCAGCACAAAATAGGCGACATCTATTTTCCTCCGTTATTTTTTCTTAAAAAAACCTCTGAAGAATGACTCTGAATCATCAATACCATCTTCATCATCGTCAATATCGTCAACAACTTCATATACTGTACCATTTTTAGAAACATTACCTGTTTCTATCGAATCAAAGCCTTCGATATTGAAATCAGCAAATTCTTCTCCTTCGGTCAATTCCTCAGCAAAGCTGAAACCTTTCAGGAAATCCTCAACCTCATCATCATCGTCATCGTCATCTTCATCATCTTCATCATCATCGTCGTCTTCATCATCGTCGTCTTCATCATCGTCGTCTCCATCATCATCGTCATCTTCATCGTCGTCATCTTCGTCTTCGTAGTCTTCATCATCGTCGTCATCTTCGTCGTCATCTTCATCGTCGTCATCTTCGTCTTCGTCGTCATCTTCGTCGTCATCGTCTTCTTCGACTTCTTCGACTTCTTCGACTTCTTCGACTTCTTCAGCTTCTTCGACTTCTTCAGCTTCTTCGACTTCTTCAGCTTCTTCGACTTCTTCAGCTTCTTCGACTTCTTCAGCTTCTTCGATTTCTTCAAGCTCTTCGATTTCTTCAAGCTCTTCGATTTCTTCAGCTTCTTCGATTTCCTCAGCTTCTTCGATTTCCTCAGCTTCTTCAACAGCAACAGAAGGAACCGTTACAGAAGACATTGCCGCAACTTCTTCTGCAGCAAGTTCGGGAAGAGATTTGATTTTTTCAATATGCTCTGCATAAGAAACAAGAAGCATTGAGCGGAAATCATTTGCCTCAAGCTTGAGAAGCTCAATAAGTCTGCTCTGCTCTGCCTTTTCCGCTTCAAGCTGAGCATTTATCTGGGCGGCACGCTGTTCAGCGGCAGAAACAAGCTCCGCTGCCTTTCTGTCAGCTGCGGCAACCTTCTCGTTATAGTAGCTGTCTGCTTTGAGCATTTTATCGCGGGATGCGGTTTCAGCAGATGCAAGCTGTTCGGAAGCAAGTGCTTCCGCCTCTGCAACAGTTGTTTCAGCCTGTGCCGTTGCTGTTTCAACAGCTTCTTTTGCAGAAGCTTCCGCCTCGGCAAGCATTGCTGTTGATTTTGCCTCAGCTGTCGAAACAAGCTCGTCTGCCTGTGCCTGAGCCTCAGCCAGAGTTGCCTGTGCCTGAACAGTAGCATTTTCAACAGTTGCTTTTGCGGCTGATTCTGCCTCTGCAGTCATTGATGCAGACATTTTCTGTGCAACAAGAAGCGCTGCACTGATATTGCTCTCTTCCTTTTGATAAGATTCAACCTTTTCGGTAAGAGCGGTAATTCTTCTTATGTATTCACTTTTTTCCTGGTTGATGCCTTCAAGCGCGGTTGCTACCTCGCCCAAAAACTCATCAACATCAATTGAACGGTATGTTCCTCTGCCCGCTGAGGGAAAATTGTGAGCTCTGATTTCTGCAGGTGTCATTTTATATATCCTCCTTAGAAGCTGTAAAATCCATTTTTAATATTTTCAAGAACATCGCCAGAAAAATCATAATTATGCGGAAGAATGACAAATGTTTTATTTGCTATGCAATTGATTTTGCCCTCGTTTGCAAATGTTACACCGCTAAGGAAATCAATCATTCTGCGCATATCAGGTTCGCTGACCATTTCGAGGTTAAGAAGCACGAGGCACTGCTTATTTACGCTTCTTGCAATACCTTTTACCGTATCGCTGTTAAAAACAGAGGGCTTAGCAAGAATAACCTTAACATTGCCTGATCTTGACTTTGAGCTGAAATCAACAACATTTGCGGAAGAACTGCTGCGTGCGGGAGCTGATTTCTCCTCATAATAATCGTCGTACTCTTCTTCGTAGCCGCCCATATCCTCGGGAGGTGTCTTTTTCATTGCCTTGGCACGGGCACGGATATTGTCAAAAAAGCCTTTGCCGGATGAGGAGCGCTGCTTTGCGGGAGCCTCATACTCCTCCTCTTCTTCATCCTCGTAGCCGTAATTTACATCATCGGCATCATCATAATATTCGCCCTCGCTGAAGCTGATGTACTTATCAACAGAATCTTTGAAATTCATATTCACTTTCTCCTTTTTATTATCATCTGTAAATGCGCCTGCCGAAGATGGACGAGCCCACACGGACAAGCGTTGAACCTTCAAGAATTGCTTCGTAATAATCTGAGGACATACCCATTGAAAGTATATCTATTTTATTATCTAATTTTTTAGAGCGAATGTCAACAAACAATCGCCTCATTTTTGAAAAAAACATACGCGCATCATCATTATTTTCACAAATCGGCGGTATTGCCATAAGTCCGCGCAGATTTATGCCCTCAATTTCCGAAAGCTGAGCTAAGGTTTCCTCTGCCGCATCCCACTCGATTCCGCTTTTGCTCTCCTCGCCGCCTACGTTTATTTCGGCAAGAACATCTGTAGTTATGCCCTTTGCAAGCGAGCGCTTTGCAATTTCAGCCGCAAGCTTAACACTGTCAACAGACTGAATCATGCTGACCTCTCCGACAATCTGCCTTACCTTGTTGGTCTGCAGATGACCGATAAGATGTGCCTCACAGGGTAAAAGGTCCGGCTTTTTGCCAAGATACTCCTGCACCTTATTTTCACCTATAAGATTTATGCCGCAGCTGATCGCGTGATTTATATATTCGGGAGCAACTGTTTTGGTAACAGCCATAAGAGTTATGTCTTCAGGTTTTCTGCCGCTGAGCACGGCAGCCTGCGAAATACGATCTCGTATAACGCTGAGATTGTACTCAATATCAGAAAAGCGCTGAGCATCAGCGGAGAGTTTTTCCGTCATACAAATTCTTCCCCTTTACTATAATTTCATCATACTGTACGATTTCGCTCTTCGGCAAAGCATCCGTAACGGCCTTTGCCTCTTCCTCGGTCATATTTGAAGTGTCGGGAGTTTTTGGTGGTGCGGTAAGCACATATTCTTTATCTGACCAGACAATATTGATTTCTCTGAAATTGACAAGGTTTGCACGAAGGATATAAACACCCTTTACACCTTCAACCTCGCGCACTGCTTCAACAGGAATTTTAAAGCCGCTGACTGTACTGAAAACAAGCTCAATATCTTCAACTCGCATATTGGCAAGTTCTTCGTCCATAACCTGACATTCGAGCACAACGGCGGCTTTATCCGCACCGCTTACATTAACGGCGGCAACCTGTGCCTTGAGCATATTTGTAGCCGCATAAGGAAAATCAACAGTAACCTTTGAACCGACGGAAAGCTGTGAAATCTGTTCAATATCAAGCACACATACAATATACCACTTGAAGCCAGTCACAAGCTTACCCATAACGGAGTCAGAAACTTCACGAGGTGTACAATCAAAAAGCGCCGTTGCATTTTCAGGGGTAATGCCCTTTATCTGCGAATAGTCATAAACATTTTCAAATCCGTCAACATTATTGATAAAATATCCTGAACCGTCAGCAAGTATTTCGCTTGAAACTATCTGTTTTTGTTCGAGGCGGGAAAGTTCGGACTTTATACCGTCGATAATCCCCTGAAAATCTATATCCTCGCCAAGCATCAGCTGTTTTTTTACAATAGAATCACGAAGCTCGGCATAGCCATTCGAAAGTGTATCAAGCTCACCTGAAACCACACCGTCCATAAGCTCGGAAAGCGATGAGCTGATAATTGAATCCATCGTCTTTTTGTCAATTGCAGATGAAGGTGAAACAGAGCTTAATCTTTCATATCGGTCAAGCTCTGACTGCAATGTTTTGATGCGGGTATAGGTTGCGGCATCTTCATCGCTGCCAAAAGCAATCGCAACCGTATTGCCGTTTGAAACCTTTTTACCGTCGGCTGCAATCGGAACAAGTGTGCCTGTTGCAGAAGACTCTATATACTGCTCCTCACGAACAAAATACCCTTTTGTAAAAATGCTGTTGTTGACATTCTGACTGTAAGCGGTTACAGTGCTTACCTTATCAATACCTGAAGTATAAAACTGAAACGCAATGTAAAAAATGAAAAAAAGTGCAACCAAAACTGTAACAACCTTCATAATAAGCTGTTTGTTATCGTTATAGAAGCCTCTTGCCTTTACCACAAATTCGGGATTAAGGCTTATGGGTGCATTGGTTTGCTGTTTCTTAGCCATTCCTGTTCTCCTCCCCTTTTAAAAACTGTATACAAGCTGAATATGCTGCATCAGCAAGAGCCTGAAAATCTGCATATTCATCAATATAAAGCCAATTTACACGCTCATCCTTACGAAACCATGTAAGCTGTCGCTTGGCATAGCGGCGAGTCTGCTGTCTAAGGTTATCAAGAGCTTCATCAAGAGTTATTTCACCGCGGAAATAAGGTGCAAGCTCTTTGTGCCCTATTGCCTGTGCGGCGGTTGCCTTTGAATCGGCAAGGCAGGCTTTTGCTTCCTCAACCAGACCGTTTTCAGCCATTATGCTGACGCGTCTGTTAATACGCTCATATAAAAATTCACGGTCGCGGGCATTAAGTCCGATAATCAGCGGTTCATACGGTGAGCCTTTAAGCCGTGAAAGCTTTGCCTGCTCAGTTATTGTTACACCTGTCTGATAATAAAATTCAAGTGCGCGAAGAATTCGCTTTATATCGTTTTCGTGAAGCCTTGATGCACTTTCGGGGTCAACCGATTCAAGCTCTGCAAGAAGTACACCTATTCCCTCTTCTTCAAGTCTTTTATTCAGCCTTTCACGAAGTTCAAGATTTGTTTCTTCCTGTGTAAATTCGATATTATCCACAAGAGAATTAATATACAGACCTGTTCCGCCAACAAGAATCGGCTGTTTTCCTCTTGAAGCAATATCTGAAATAATCTCATTTGCCGCCTGACAGTAAGCCGCCACACTGTAGCGCTCACTCTGCGGCAAAAAATTAATCATATGGTGCGGCACACCCTGCATTTCATCTGTCGAAGGCATTGCACTTGCAATGTCCATACCCTGATAAATCTGCATTGAATCGGCCGAAACAACTTCGCCGCCGAGTCTTTTTGCAAGCTCAACACCAAGCGCAGTTTTACCTGAAGCTGTAGGACCCGCCACAACAATAAGCTGTATTTTTTTACTCATAACAAACCTCTCAAGTAAGTGTTGATAAAATTGGATTGCGATTATCAGCGAGATAGTTTTTCGTCAGAATATTAAAAAAACGCAGGCAATACTTTGTGTATTAACGAGTATTTTTGGATAATTATGGCGAAAAAATAGCCGCTGAGAAATACGAGTTCAATTTAATCGGCACTTACCTATACTCTGCCGAAGAGGCGTTCAAGCTCATGTCTTGTCAGCTTTGCAATAACAGGTCTGCCGTGAGGACAGTAGCGTATATCAGGCATTGAAAGCACCTTTTCCGCAAATTTCTGCATTTCAAAAAGAGTTGTACTGTCGCCTGCTTTTACTGCGGCACGGCAAGCAGCGGAATGGAAAATCCAATCCAGCTTTTCGCTTGTGACCTGACGGACATTCTTGGCAAGATAGCCTGCAATTTCCGTAAGCTCAGCAGCAATGTCCGCACCTTCTAAAATTGCCGGATACTCACTGACAAGCACTGTACCGTCGCCGAAATCTTCTACTGAAAAGCCTGAATCAGAGAGAAGCTCGTTTTCAGCAATAACAGCCGCATATTCTTCACGGCTCAGATGCACGGCAACGGGACTGATAAGCATTTGCGAAGGAATGCTTTTATTCTGCGATTTTAGCTGTTCATAAATAATGCGTTCGTGTGCGGCATGCTTATCTATAAGCAAAAGCTCTTTTCCGCATTCGACCAAAATGTATGTGCCAAAGGCTTCACCTATTGCGCGCGGCTGCGGCACATCCTCTGTGGTGAAAATTATTTTTTCTTCTTTTAGCTCAGGCTCTTCTTTCTTAATCTCAACCTGCACAGGCTCTTTCTTAACAGATGTGAAATTGCCGATAAGGTCCGGCTCATCCTTCTGCACAGAATAACCGTCTGACGGAGATTCTACCTTGAGCACAGGTGTCTGTTCCCGGATTACAGGCGGCTTTACCGGCTCTGCTTTTTCAGATATGACAGGCTTTAGCGGTGCAGATGTAACAGGCTGAGAAGCCGGCTGAAAATGCACCTGCTTTGCAGGCTCAACAGCTGCAAACCACTGCTTCTGCACGCGTTGATTTATAATTTTTGAAGCATCCTGAGCAGGGATTCTGTCGCCCTGCTCAAGCGCTGATTTTACGGCATAATAAACAGCAGAGAAAACCTCTTTTTCATTTGCGAAGCGCACCTCTGTTTTGGCAGGGTGAACATTTACATCGACAAAGTTGAAGGGCATTGTGAGATTGAGCACGCACGAAGGGAATTTGCCTACCATGATAGAACCCTTGAACGCTTCTTCAAGCGCGGCGCAAGCTGTTTTTGTGCGAACCATTCTGCCGTTGACATAGAAAAGCTGCATGTTGCGGTTTGCCCTTGCAGCAAGCGGCTTTGAAACATAGCCGTCAACCTTCACGGTTGAATTTGAGCCGCTGACAGGAATCAGACTGTCTGCAAAATCTTTACCGTAAACGGCATATACCGCGCTGATAAGCTTGCCGTCACCCGACGAGCAGAGAGTCTGTTTACCGTCGCGGATAAAGCGCACGGCAATTTCAGGGTGAGAAACCGCAAGTCTGTCCGCAACGGCGGCAACGGAATTTGCCTCCGTCACATCCTTTTTAAGGAATTTCATTCGTGCAGGGACATTGTAGAAAATATCGCGCACAACAATTGTTGTGCCTACGGGACAGCCCGCATCATCAATGCTGATAAACTGACCGCCTTCAACAACGGCATGCGTACCCGTTTCCTCCTCGGCTGTGCGGGTAAACATTTCAACGCGACTGACAGCAGCAATTGAAGCAAGAGCTTCACCGCGAAAGCCTAAGGTTGCTACACAGTCAAGGTCATCGGAAACAGTGATTTTGCTTGTGGCATGACCTGTAAAAGCATTTTTTACATCCTCACGCGCAATGCCGCAGCCGTTATCAGTAATGCGGATATACTTTATACCGCCTGCTTTGATTTCAAGTGTGATTGAATCAGCGCCTGCATCAACTGAATTTTCAAGCAGCTCTTTTACAGCAGATGAAGGTCTTTCAACAACCTCGCCTGCCGCAATAAGCTCGTATATTTCTCTTGGAAGAACATTGATTTTAGGCATTGATTTTCACCTCTTTTAAGTTTCTTTTGCTTTCTGTACAAATTTATATAGCACACTCATTGCCTCAATAGGTGTGAGTGTATTAATATCGAGTATTTTCAGCTCATCAATAATTTCACTTCCCGCATTTGAAGCAAATGACATCTGCATATCATTATCATCAACAGAGCTAAAGAAATTTGGTGCTGAAGTCTGCTTTGGTTCATCGGATTCAAGCTGTGAAAGCACCTGACGCGCACGCTTTACAACACTGTCGGGCACACCTGCAAGCTTTGCAACATCAATACCGTAGCTGCCGTCAGCACAGCCGCGTACAATGCGGCGCAGGAAGGTAATGTCGTCACCGCGCTTTTTGACGGAAATATTGTAATTTCTCACACCGTCAACGGTATTTTCAAGCTCGGTAAGCTCATGATAATGGGTTGCAAAAAGTGTTTTTGCGCCGAGCTTCTTTTTATCAGCGGCATATTCAAGCACCGCGCGGGCAATGCTCATACCGTCATAGGTTGAAGTGCCTCTGCCTATTTCATCGAAAATGATAAGGCTTTTGGAAGTTGCATTTTTGAGAATTGAAGCAACCTCACTCATTTCAACCATAAAGGTTGACTGGCCGCCCGAAAGGTCATCCGATGCGCCGACACGGGTAAACACGCTGTCTACAATCGGAATGACTGCACTGCGTGCGGGAACGAATGAGCCTGCCTGAGCCATGATTACGATAATCGCAATTTGGCGCATATATGTAGACTTACCTGCCATATTCGGACCTGTTATGATTGCGCAGCGATTTTCGCCGCAATCAAGAAGTGTATCATTGGGGACAAAGGGCATTCCGCCGAGCATTTTTTCCACTACGGGATGTCTGCCGTCTGTAATTTCAAGAGTTGAAGAATCTGTAATTTCAGGTCTGACATAGCCGTTTTCGAGAGCTGATGCCGCAAAGGAGCGAAGCACATCAAGCCTTGCAACGGCATTTGCGGTGCGTTGGATTCTGCCGAGCTGCTGAGCCGTTTTGCCGAGCACCTGAGAGAAAATTTCAAATTCGAGCTGAACAATTCTTCCCTGTGCACCGAGCACCTTTGCTTCAAGCTCTTTAAGCTCCTGGGTGATATACCGCTCGCAGTTTGCAAGTGTCTGCTTACGGATATAATCTTCCGGTACAAGCTCCTTGAAGGAGTTTGAAACCTCTATATAGTAACCGAACACGCGGTTATAGCCGATTTTAAGTTTTTTGATACCCGTTCTGTCCTGCTCGCGCTGTTGAATTCCCGCAAGAAAACCCTTGCCGTCGTTTACAATAACGCGAAGCTCATCAAGCTCGGTATTGAATCCGTCGCGGATCATACCGCCCTCACGAACAGAGAATGGCGGCTCATCAACAATTGCCGCATTGATAAGAGAAGAAACATCCTCAAGTGTATCCATACTTGAACGGATTTCAGTAAGAAGTGCAGAGCGGCACTCTGACAGAGTTGCCTTTACATCGGGCAGCCTGTCAACGGTTGCACTGAGCGAACGAAGCTCTTTAGCATTTGCCGTGCCGTATGAGATGCGTGTGATAAGGCGCTCCATATCGTTGATGCCGCTGAGTGATGCAGCGATATTGCCGCAGAGCATAGCATCCTGTGTGAGCTCATCAACCGCATTGTGTCTGCCAATGATTTTTGCCGCATTTGTGAGCGGTCTGTCAAGCCATTCCTTGATTTCACGCTTACCCATTGCGGTGCAGGTTTTATCAAGAGTCCAAAGAAGTGAGCCGCGCTTATCGTTTGAACGCATTGTGCGCGTAAGCTCAAGGCTTCTTCTTGCCGCAAGGTCAAGCTTCATAAAGCCGCTCTCGCTGTAATAATCAAGAGAACGGATGTTGACAAGGTCGCTGCGCTGAACCTCGCGCAGATATTTAAGACAGATGCCTGCACTGAGAATGCCCTGTGCGCTTACACCGTGCGCAACATCCTCAGGAGAGTTGCAGCCGAATTGAGAACACAGCGCAGAGCTTGCTTCATTGAGCAGGCAGTAATCCTCGTCAAAGGTTTCGGTAAGCGCCGAGCACTTATCGGCAATGAATGAGCGGAGTGGTTTGAGCTGTGCGGCTTCGCGGTTAAGAATAATCTCGCTTGGCATAAAGCGCGCAAGTTCATTGATAATTTTTGTTTCAAGCATTTTGCCGTCAACATCGGTCAGGTGCATTGCGCCGGTTGAAACATCGGCAAAGCAGACACCCGCCGCACCGTCGCGGCAGAAAATGCTGCAAAGGAAATTATTGCGAGTTTCGTCAAGCATGCTGCTTTCAATAACGGTACCGGGTGTGACAATGCGCACAACATCGCGGCGCACGATTCCCTTTGTGGTTGAAGGGTCCTCCATCTGCTCACAGATGGC
>JAZQGE010000032.1:0-119285 GCA_045539895.1 Acutalibacteraceae bacterium | reverse complement strand
GGAGCGGCTGTGTTTCTTTTTATCTTTTATTTTAGTATTACAATTGTTACACCGTTTTCGCCCTCACCGTAAAGACCGAGCCTGAACGACTTGACAAATTTACAGTTGCGCAGATAGTTGTGCGTTGCGGCACGAAGCGCACCTGTACCTTTGCCGTGAATTATAGTAAACTCACTAAGCCCCGTACGAAGTCCACTGTCAATAAATCGATCTATTTCAATCAATGCATCGTCCACCATCATTCCGCGAAGGTCAAGCCTTGTTTCTGCAGCAAGTGTTCCCCTGCCCTCAAGACTGTCGCCTTTTTTGCGAGGTGCATTTGAAGCAGACTGTTTCTGTTTTTCGCTGAGAAGGCGCAGATTCTCTGTTTTAACACGCATTTTTGCCGTACCTGCCATAACCTGAACATTGTTTCCCTTTTCAACGCTGAGCACGGTTGCCTGTTTATTAAGACCCACAATAAGAACATTGTCGCCAACCTGAAGCGGTCTTGGAAGCACATAATCGCCGTCATCTTCAAAAGAATCAACGGGGTCTGCAGCTTCGTGCATGGCATCAACACCTTTTTTGACTGTTGCCCTTGCACGCCTTGCCAGCTCTGCCATATCCTTCGCCTTATCTTTTTCTTTTTTGAGCTTATCTATTTCTGCAAGCAGAGCATAAGCCTCTCGCTTTGCCTGCTCAACAATGCGTGTTGCCTGAGCCTTTGCATCGTCAATTTCTTTCTGACGCAGCTGCTCAACCTTTTCTTTTTTCTCCTCTGCTTCAAGGCGCATCTTTTGAGCAAGCCTTGTCTGCTCATAAGCCTCCTGCTTTTCACTCTCAAGGTCCTTGCGGCTTTTTTCAAGACTTTCAATAACATCCTCAAACTGAGAATTTTCAGCCGAAACAAGCTCTGCCGCGCGTTCAACAATCGTTTTATCCATACCGAGGCGCTCAGAAATTGCAAAAGCATTTGATCTGCCGGGCATACCGATAAGCAGTCTGTAGGTCGGGCGCAGGGTTGCAACATCAAACTCGCAGCAGCCGTTTTCAACACGCGGAGTCTGCAAAGCATAGGCTTTAAGCTCAGCATAGTGTGTTGTGGCGGCTATTTTTGCGCCCTTGAGAGCGAGCGATTCAAGAATTGCCATTGCAAGTGCAGCTCCTTCAACGGGGTCTGTACCTGCCCCAAGCTCATCTATAAGCACAAGGCTGTGCTCATCCGCCATTGAAAGAATATCAATTATATTTACCATATGAGCAGAGAAGGTTGACAGCGACTGCTCAATAGACTGCTCATCACCTATATCTGCAAGAATTTTGTCAAAAACAGAAATCTCGCTCAATTCACTGACGGGAATCATAAGACCGCAGCTTGCCATAATAGTTAACAGACCGACAGTTTTGATTGAAACTGTTTTACCGCCGGTATTCGGACCGGTTATAACAAGACTGTCAAAATCCTTGCCTAGCCGTATATTTATCGGCACGGCTTTTTTCTTGTCAAGCAAGGGATGGCATGCATTTTTCAGCTCAATTCTGCCTTCATCGTTGAGACCCGGCGCAGCGGCATTCATGCTGTAGGCAAGCTGTGCTTTTGAAAATATCACATTAAGTTCAACAGCACACTCAAAGCTGCTCTTTATTGATGCCGCAAAGCTGCCTGCCTCAACGGAAAGAGCGCTGAGGATTCGTTCAATTTCATCTCTCTCTTTTGAAAGAAGAACCTTGATTTCGTTATTCGCTTCAACAACTGCAATCGGCTCAATGAACACAGTTGCACCGCTTGCTGATGTATCATGCACAAGACCGGGCACTGCACTGCGGTGTTCGTTTTTTACAGGCAGAACATATCTACCGTTACGCATTGTGACAATGCTTTCCTGAAGAATATCTTTATATTTTGATGAACGCGTCATCTTGTCGAGCTGCTCACGCACCTTGGATTCCTGCACACGGATTTTGCGGCGGATTGAAGCAAGCTCAGGTGAAGCATTATCCGACATTTCTTCTTCACTTACAATTGCGGAAGTAATGGCATCCTCAAGATATTTATTGGGTGTAAGCGAACCAAAAAAAACATCCAGACAGCTTTCAACACCTGCGTTGGTACTGCGCCACTGTACAAGCGAACGGATTACGCGCAGGGTTTCGGCAATGTCAAGAAGCTCACGCATAGAGAGTGTAGAGCCTGCATCAGCACGGTGAAGTGCGTTATTCACATTTTTCATTCCGCCGAACGATGGACCGCCGAAACGCGCAAGCAGCATGTGTGCATCGTGTGTCTGATTCATCAGCGCTTGTGCTTCATCAAGCCTGTGAACGGGGCGCAATGCAAGAGCGGCTTCACGGCTGTCGTCACAGCAGGTATATTCGGCAAGCCGTTCAAGAACTTTATCAAATTCAAGTGCAAGTAAATGCTTATTCAAATTAACTCCTCCTTTTCAATAGCCTTCCAAGCAGATTTTTGCCGGAATTAAGAAGATATATAAATTCCTCCGACTTTCTGAAACGAAGCCAGAAGATGAAATTGACACCTGCAGTACATACTAAAAGTCTGACCGCAAAAATCACAAGATTACCATAAGCTGAAAGAGGTTCTGTTGAAAAATATATTACGCCGCCAACTGCACACACACGAACCAGTGAAGCAAAATAGCGCAGATAATATCCTTTAGGTGAAATGCCGAATACATAACGGTGAACAAGCCGTGCATCAAACCACCATGTTGTGACAAAGCGGCTTATGATTGTGCCGAGGAATATACCTGATACGCCCATAAGATTTGCAAGTGCAACTGAAAGTACAATATTTATCGCAACACTTACAAGCGGTCTGTATCTGCCCTGCCAGAAGATTCCGCAGGCATCCTTATACGACAGCACCGCATTCTGCAAACCCTCAGTCAGGAAATTCAGCACAATTATCAATACGGTAAATTCATCAAAAACCATTTCGCTGCCCCACACAAGAGCAATAAACGGATTGAATAAATTAAACAAACAAATAGCGCAAAAGCCGTAAATCCAGAAATTCATAAAATTCAGGCAGCGGAAAACAAACTCACTTTTCTGTTTATTCTCACCTGCATTAAGGTTTCCTATGCTTGCGGTAAATGCAGAAAAAACACTTTTCACAAGCTGAGTGATTGCATTAGTGATAAGAGCATAGTTCGAATAAAATCCGACAACAATCATACTGATTCTGTTTGCTATTATAAGGTTATCTGTTGAAGCCATAAGTGTAATGCTGATTTTATTGAGAGCAAGTGCAAACAGATTTTTGAAAATATCTTTCTTCTCCTGCTTTGAAAGCCGCTCTTTTTTACCCTTTGCAAGATAAGGGTAGCGTTTGCTTACAACAACCGCACCTGCAAGACTTTTCAAAATATTTCCGACCGTCTGTACAATCATATACGCGATATACGATTTTGTGAGTGCAAGCACAAGAGTGCGCAGTGTTATTGTTGCAACAGATGCAATATTACCGATTATATTGACAACATATTTTTTCTGGTCTGCCTGCAAAAGTGCACTCTTATAAGCAAAGAAAAAGTATGAAAGAGCACTGTCTGCAATATAGAGCGCATAGACGATGTCAACATCAACAAGGTCGGTTGTGCCCTTCATAAAATAGGGAAGGAACGGATAGAATATCACTCCGAAAACTGCAATTGATATGCCGACAACACGGTAGGCATTTTTGAGCAGATTCATTACAGCGCATATTTTTTTCTCATCGCCCTGAGCAAGCGGCTTATACAGAGCATAGCAAATAGCCGTGCCTATGCCAAGCTCGCCTATACTGAGAATAGTGATAACACTCGTAAAAAGACCGCTGATGCCAAGATACTCCACACCGATTGTATTAATAAGGACAATACGGTTTATAAACTGGAGTAAAAATGTAAGAGCCTGACCGCCTACACCGGTTGCAACGGATTTAAGGCTGTTTACTGTGCGCGTATTTTTTTGCATAACCGAAGCGGCCATCTCCTTTCACAAATCAATAAAAGCATTTTATTATAACATATAGTTTGCAATTTAGCAAATACAGTCTTGCAATTATAGTTTTCTTATATTATAAATATGAAGATTTTTATAACTTTTAAGGTTAATATTGTAATTTTTTATATTTTGTATTATAATAAACAATGTGTATTTTTACACATTTTGGAAGGAGAAATTAAAAGTGAACACAACAATTGAAAGACGCAGAGCGACTCTCATAAATGTTGCGTATTACTCGCTGATAATCGGTGCGTTTTACCTGTTTATGCGTTTCGCATTCTGGACGGTAGCTCCGTTTTTGTTTGCGTTTTTTCTGGCAATGCTTTTGCAAAAACCCGTACACTCCGTAGTAAAACGGACTCCGCTGAAAAAAGGCTTTGTTTCGTTTTTAGCGGTGCTTTTCATTGCGCTTTTTGCGGTAGGTCTGCTTGCACTTGCAGGAACAAGCATTGTCAACGAAGTAAAAGGTCTTATCGCATCAATGACGGAAGCTTTTAAAAGCATACCCGAATTTATCACGCAGGCAGAAAACTGGCTCCTGAGAGCCATTTCCCCTTTACCTGATGCAATTGAAACCACTCTTGCAGGCACGGTAACCGACCTTGCTGACAGCCTTCTTGCCGCTTTTTCAGAGCAAGCAGACAGCACAGCACCCTCACCTTTTCCGAATTTTGATTTATCTTTTCTCAAAACTCCCATAACCGGTGTAATCAACACGGCAACAAAGGTGCCGAGATTTCTGATTTCAGTGGTAATCTTCTTTATTGCAAGCTGCTTTATGACAGCCGACTACAACAGAATTACCGGCTTTATCAAGCGGCAGCTGCCCGAAAAAAAGAGAGAAGCGCTCAGCAAAACAAAAAAGCTGATGCTCACAACACTCGGCAAGATGATAAAGGCTTATTGTCTTATAATTTGTATCACCTGCACAGAGCTACTTATAGGTCTGTCCGTGCTCGACCTGCTCGGTTTTTACAACGGAGGCTATAAATTTCTTATAGCGCTGTGCATAGCGATAGTAGATATTCTGCCCGTGCTTGGTTCAGGCACAGTGCTTATTCCTTGGGGAATAATTTCACTGTTCATGGGTAACATCGGCAGAGGAATAGGTTTGCTTGTAATTTATGTAATAATAACCGTTCTCAGGCAGTATATTGAGCCTAAGCTTGTTGCCGGTCAGCTTGGTCTGCCGCCTATAGCAACACTAATCGGCATGTATCTCGGTCTTAAGATTTTCGGTGTTATGGGAATGTTTATCCTGCCGCTGACAATCACAATACTGAAAGTGCTCAACGACGACGGTGTAATTCACCTGTGGCGCACATCGCACAGCAAGCCTGAGGGCGCTTCGTCAGTTGAACTTAAAATACCTAAACTTCACACAAAAACGAAAGGAAGAAAATAAAATGAGTAAAATCATTGAGGTCAGAGGTCTTGAAAAATCCTATGGCCGCAATCAGGTGCTCCGGGGTCTTGACCTGAGCTATGAAGAAGGACAGATTATCGGTCTGCTCGGACCTAACGGATGCGGTAAAACATCGCTTATCAAAATTCTGACAGGTCTTATCCACGATTACAAGGGCACTGTACTTATTGACGGACAGGAGCCCGGCATCTACACAAAATCAATTACAGCATATCTGCCTGAGCGCACATATCTGCCCGAATGGATGAAGGCTAAAGATGCCATTGACTATTTTCAGGATTTCTTTGCAGACTTTGACAGAGTCAAGGCAATGGATATGCTCAGCCACTTCCGCCTTGACCCTAACCAGAAAATAAAGACAATGTCAAAGGGTATGCAGGAAAAGCTTCAGCTTCTCATTGTTATGAGCCGCGCCGCAAAGCTCTACTGCCTTGACGAGCCGCTCGGCGGTGTTGACCCCGCAACAAGAAGCGGAATTCTTGACATTATCATGAACAACTACGCACAGAAATCAACCGTTCTTATTTCAACACATCTTATCAATGATGTTGAGCGTATTTTTAACTCTGTTCTTATGATTGGCGAAGGACAGGTAAAACTTGATGCAAGCATTGACGAAATCCGCGAAAGCGGCAGAAGTGTTGAAGAAATTTTCAAGGAGGTGTTCAGCTTTGGTTGGTAAGCTTATCAAAAACGAATTTAAGGCAGGACTTCATTCTGTAGCCAACATTTATATTGCGGCTGTTGCAGCTGTTGCATTCCTTGCATTCTCCCTTCTTTTTCAGATAGTATGGCTTTCAGCAATTTCACTCATTGCCGTTATCGTTGTTGCACTAGGTATCCTTATTGTCACACTCATTTCCGTTGTAACAAACTTCAACAAATCCATGTTCCGTGATCAGGGCTATCTCACATTTACCCTGCCGGTTACAAGTGGTCAGCTTCTTTTTGCAAAAACTCTCTGCTCCTTTTTCTGGATTCTGCTCAGCTACATTTCGCTTATCGGTATATTCTTTGGTATTTACATGTACGCGGCAGACCAGGTCGGAGAAGAAAATATTGCAATGATAAAAATTCTTATTTCAACAATGGCTGAACTTCCTGACACTGCTGCAGTTATCAAGGTTATCGCTGTTATTGTAACAAGAATTTTCCTCAAAATAATTTTCCTAATTGCAGAAATTTATTTTGCCGTTACACTTTCAAATGTACGTCCTTTCCAGCGACAGAGCCTTGTGCCTGCAATTCTCATTTTCGTGGTGCTTTACGGTGTAACAACCACTATCAGCACACTTCTTACAGCCTACATTCCTCTCTCACTCGTCATATCCGTTCAGGGTATTGAGCTTACAACACGCGCAATGTCCGCAGGCGGCATGGTTTACGGTGTTGCCGATGTAATTTTTGAGTTTGTAACAACATGCTTCTTCTTCTTTATGAGTGCATGGTTTATGAATCACAAAATTAACCTTAAATAAATCGGAGTAATTATGCATAGGATTTTAAAAGCTATAATATGCACTGCCTTTGCGGCAGCTTTTGCATTATCACTTTCAACAGCGGTATTTGCAGACACACAGACAGTGCAGGATATAGAGTTTTCCGTATACTGCCGCTCTGTTACGGAGATTCATTCTGCCGTTGAAAGCGGTGCTGACTATGTTTCAATTGCAGACAGCGTAAGCATTTCAGAAGCGGTAAAGGAGCTTGAAAACACTGATGTTGCTCTTATTGTTGATGCAGACAGCATCGAGGAAGCTGATAAAAAATTCAACGAAATATCTGCTCTGAACACCGAAAAAGCCGTTTTATACCGCATCAAAGCAGGTGCAGATAAATCTGTCGAATGGGCTAAGACTAACAGTGCATCGCTCATAGGCTATTATAAGGGAAACATCTACCCCATTGCCGTTTCAAAGGTATTGAATTACAGTAAAGAACAGTGCTGTAACACTGTACTGCTTCAGACTAACAATCAGGACGGAGTCATTCTTCATAACAGTGTAACCTCATTTTTTGACAAATACAGCGCTAAAGGTATGTTCTCATTCGTTGACTCAACAAAGAGCGCAAAGAGAACAGATACTGCACGAAGCTGGGATGACCTCATTGCAAGAGGCTACACCATAATCGAAACAGCCTTTCCTGCTGACTTTGCCGTATATCTTGAAAACAACACAGCAGAGCGCACAAAGCTCGCTCAATATATAAATATGGCAAAAGCGACAAGCACGGAAGGCTGTGCCCCCAACAGAGTAAACGATTACAAATCCGCTCTTGAGGCAGCTGAAATTCTGCTTGCCGATACCACATCGGCAACCTATGCTATGGCAGATGCAAGAGCTGTGCTTGATGAAGCCGTACGCAACATAACAATTCAGGACGGTTCTAAAATCCAGGGTGATGTTGAAATTACAGCCGGCAGAGTAATTGCCGCACTTTTCGGTATTGCACTTGTACTCAGCTGGCAGCTTTTCTTCAGAAGCCGTTGGGCAAAGGAAAACAGCAATAAATAAATAATTCATCCTTCAACACATTTTATAAGTGCGAACGGAGGTGCAGACAATGACAACTCTTACCAAATTTGTTTGCGCAGCACTCATAGTACTTGAAATATTTTTTGTACCGCTGTATCTGAAAAAGATGTGGCCGACAAAAAGCTGGCACTCGCTCGGCTACAAGATGATATGTGCAAGCGCATATGTTGCCCTTGCTGCTGTTGCAGTAAACGCAACGGGCGGACTGAACCGATATTCATCAATGATGTTATTCGGATTTATAATGTCATGGTTCGGCGACCTTATGCTTCACATACCAAAACCGACAAAGGTTTATTTTTGTATGGGTATGGCATTTTTTATGCTTGCGCACATTTTCTACTGTCTGGCTTACATCGGTGTACAGCACACCTTTTTTCCGTCGGTTCAGATAATTGCCCTGTGGGAAATTGCAGCGGCTGTTGCAATAACAACCGTATACCTGACCATATGTATTATAAAGAAAGTGAGTTTCGGCTCAATGCTTGTGCCCTGTGCTGTTTACGGAATATTCGTTACAATTATGATGATAAAATCATCTTTACTGAGTATAAGACTGCTTGCAGACGGCATTCAGGGTATGGCTGTGCCTGCGGTGCTGCTTATCATCGGCGGAATCTGCTTCTTTCTGTCAGACGGATCGCTTGCGCTTATTTCATTTGACACTAGATATAAAAAATTCAGACTCAAAGTGTTTAACATTGTTACATACTTCGGTGCTCAGGTCTGCCTTGCACTGTCAATTTTTTACTTTGTATAACTTTATCCGGGAGGATTTATAAAATATGAAAACCGTAGGAATTATTCTGCTTTGTCTGCTCGGCTTGATCATTATTCTGATTGGTATTGCCGCACTCAGAGCAGTAAAAATGAAGGCAAAAGAAAACACAGCCGCACCTGCAATCAACCCAACTAAGGAAGAAGCTGCCGACTACGCAAAAAAGCTTTCCGAAATGATTAAGGTGCCGACAATTTCACTGCGCGGCAACACAGACCTGACACAGTTTTACAAGCTGCACGAGGTTATGAAGGCAAACTTCCCTCTCATATTCGAAAAGCTTGAATGCACGGAAATTCAAGGCAACCTGCTTTTCCGCTGGCCCGGCAAAGACCCGAAAAGAAACGGTCTGCTTCTTATGGGACATCAGGATGTTGTAACAGCTGATGAGCCAACATGGGAAAGAGAACCGTTTTCAGGCGAAATTGCTGACGGCAATATTCACGGCAGAGGCTCAATGGACTGTAAATCAACTGTTTTCTCAGAGTTTCAAGCTATTGAGGAGCTGCTTGCTGAAGGCTTTGAGCCGCCCTGCGATGTTTATCTTGCAACAGCTGTTGACGAAGAGATTTCTGGCGGCGGTGCACCGATGCTTGTTGAACACCTCAAAAACAAAGGCGTTCACCTTGATGTTGCTATGGATGAAGGCGGCGCAATCCTCAAAGGTCAGCTCCCCACGATGGACGGCTGGTGCGCGGCAATAGGAATACTTGAAAAAGGTTATATAGATGTTAAAATAAAAGCAAAAGGCAAGGGCGGACATTCCTCAACACCACCAAAGAACACACCTATGGTAAGGCTTGCAAAGTTTGTTGCTGACATTGAAAAGGAGCAACCCTTCAAGGCAGAAATTTCGGGTCCTGTCTTTGCAATGCTCAGTGAAGCTGCTCCATATCTCGGCTTCCCGCTGAGAATGGTGCTTGGTAATATGTGGCTTTTCAAGGGTCTGCTTACAAAGGTGCTTCCCATTGTAAGTCCGATGTGCAACGCATTTGTAAAAACAACATTCGCCTGCACAATGGCTGAAGGCTCACAAACACCAAATGTTATCCCGACTGAAGGCTACATTGTCTGCAACCTTCGTCCCTCACCCCACCAGAATGCAGAGCAGTCACTTGCAGTGCTTCAGAAATATGCCGATAAATATGACCTTGAGCTTGAATTAATTCACGCAAGAAGCGCATCAAACTGTGTTGATTATAAGGGTGAAGAATTTAAATATCTCACCAAGTGCATAAACGAATGCTACCCCGATGCAGGTGTTATCCCCTACCTTATGACAGGCGGTACAGACTGCAGACATTATGAAGCAATTGCTGACAACTGTCTGCGCTTCTGCCCGATTAAGATGAGCAACGAACAGCTTGCCGCAATGCATGCAGCAAACGAAAGCATTGGTGTTGATGAAGTTGCACACTGTGTAAAATTCTACAAGCATTATATTAAAAACCATAAGTAAAGCTAACCCACCTGATTTGCGTGTCAGGTGGGTTAAACTTATATGTCTTTAAGTTACAAAAAGGGCAAAAAAATGCGTAACATCAACAATGATGTTACGCATTTTTCAGATGCTTTTATTCACTTCTGAGTGCCTTTACAGGGTCTTTCTTTGCGGCTACGCGGGCAGGAATGAAGCCTGCAACAAGGGTGAGCACAACACTGATTACAATAAGTGCTATGCCGCCGTAAAGCGGGAGAACTGCAAGGCCCTGAATACCTGCCAGCGCATTAATGATAGCATTTATAGGCAACAGCAGCAGCAATGTGACAAGTATACCTATCACACCTGAGGTAAGACCGACAATAATCGTTTCTGAATTGAACACGCGTGAAATATCCTTCTTTGATGCACCGATTGAACGGAGAATACCGATTTCCTTTGTGCGCTCAAGCACAGAAATATAGGTAATAATACCAATCATAATTGATGAAACAACAAGCGAAATTGCAACAAAGGCAACAAGCGCATAGGTGACAATATCAATGACCCGTGTGACCGAGCCCATAATAAGGCTGACATAGTCTGTATAAGTGATTGTGTTCTCTTCATTGCCGTCTTCAATCTGCTTATTATTGTACTGTTCAATAATATTTACTATCTGCTCTTTTGCTTCAAAATTCGCGGGATATATTTCAATACCGGAGGGATCAGAAGGATCTGCCCAGCCAAGAGTATAAAGATTTTCTTCATAGCTTGAATAAGAGAATTTTTCTTTTTCGGGTTCAGGCTCTGAAGGCTTCGCCGTTGAGCCCTGTGAAGAATTTCCGCCCTGCTGAATATTATTTTCAAGCTCTTCTTTAGTCGGAATATCAACCGTCTGATTGCTTTCAACAGCCATGATTATTGCCGAGAGAAGTTTAAGCTTCATATCCTTGTTCATCATCTGCAGATACGAATAAACCGTTGCACTATCCGTGTCACTGCCTTCAAGCATTTCATCAAGGTAAGCGATGAGCTTTTGTCTGTCGGATGCGGTACGCACATCCTTGAGCATAAGCTTTACAAATTCGCTCATTTTCTCTTTGTCTTCGCCTTCAAAATGCTCTTCAATGTACGCATAGATTTCAGATTGCGACATTACAACAAGCTCATCTGATGCGTTGGGAGCTGTGGCAGTAAGAGCCGGCATCTCACTCTTTTTTGCCGCAAACTGCACCGCAGGAAGTGCAACCCTTGATGCTGTGAGTGTAACAGGTTCATCCTGTGCTGTTTCATAAAACCTGAGTCCGGTAAACACATCCACCTTCGGATTTGCCTTCTGCTGTTTTACAATTTCACTGCTTTCCGCAAGCGAGATTGCGCGCTGAGTAAGGCCGCTCATATAGCCAATCGTGCCACCGGGCACTGCAGACTGTGCACTCGGCTTAGGTCTTGCAACGGCAACAACAGTGAGCTCGTCACCGGCTTCAACCGCTTTTTTCATAAAAGCTTCATCGCCGCTCTTATCAACCCATTTATTACCGTCTTTCTGATAGTAAGCTGTTGCAGGTACAAGTCTGAATTTAAGATTGATAAATTCTTCATAATCATAACCTTCAAGCTCAACAAGCTGCTCTGTTTCATCTGTAGCAGACTTTTCATTTTCGAGTTCACTCAAATCCGCAAGGCCGAGAGCATAAAGTGTCAGGTCACTTATTTCGTTGTTTTCATCAAGAAAAAGCACAAGCTCGTTTGAATTTTGAGGCCATCTTCCTGCAAGCACATCATACTGCGTATCAAGCAGCTGAACATCGCCGACAAGCTCTTCCCACACATCTGTGTTTGAAGTAAGTCCAAGACTTTCTAATGCATCGTTTGGTCTTACTCGTGTTACACCATTGCTAGAATCAGCCTTAAAAATCTGCAAATCAACATCGTAGCCGTATTTAATATCAGTACAAAGCGGAGCAAATGTATCAGAATTAAGTTCAATAAAGCTTTTGAATCTGCCAAGGTCATTCTGCTGTGCTTTAAGTTCAAGGTCTGCAACCGAGTTTTCAAGCATCGGCCGCTTGTAGACCTTATCGGTTCCATGCTCGGCATAATTATTTTTCGAGTCGCTTATATTACCGAGAATCTGTGTCAAATCAAAGCTTTCTTTTTCAATCGTAAGCGGATACGAGGCAAGAGAATCTCTTTCAATCGAGTCAATATATGCCTGCATACCGTTTGAAAGCGAAAGAATGAGAGCAATACCTATAATACCGATACTTCCTGCAAACGATGTGAGAAGTGTTCTGCCCTTTTTTGTAAGCAGATTATTAAAGCTGAGTGAAAGCGCCGTAGCAAAGTTCATTGATGACTTAGGTGCTTTTTGCTTTTTTGAATGCCTTTTCGGTTTTACTAAAGGCAACTGCTCTTGTTGAATTTCAGGCTCAAACGGGTCAGAATCCTTGCGGATTTCGCCGTCCTTGATACGAATTATGCGGCTTGCATATTCTTTGGCAAGCTTAGGATTATGAGTTACCATAATAACAAGCCTGTCCTTTGAGATTTCTTGGATAAGCTCCATTATCTGCACGCTTGTTTTTGAATCGAGCGCACCTGTTGGCTCATCAGCAAGAAGAATATCCGGGTCATTTACGAGCGCACGCGCAATTGCAACGCGCTGCATCTGACCGCCCGACATCTGGTTTGGCTTTTTGTGCAGTTGGTCGCCAAGACCAACTTTTTTCAGCACCTCTTTTGCGCGTCTGCGCCGCTCCGCCTTGCTGACACCGGAAAGTGTCAGCGCAAGCTCAACATTACTGAGCACGCTCTGATGCGGAATGAGGTTATAATTCTGGAAAACAAAACCTATAGAATGGTTACGGTATCCGTCCCAATCCTTATCGCTGTATTCCTTTGTAGAACGCGAATTGATAACAAGGTCGCCCGAATCGTACCGGTCAAGACCACCTATGATATTGAGCAGTGTTGTCTTACCGGAGCCTGACGGACCGAGCACCGCGACAAACTCATTATCACGAAAAGCTATACTCACACCGTCAAGCGCATTTACTTTATTAAGCCCTGACAGATATGATTTTTTTATATTTCTAAGCTGCAGCATTTTTTCATTCCTTCCTTTTAGGAAAATTCAAATAATCATACCTTCATATTATTTAAACTTGTCCGTATTTTTATATTATACTACCAAAAGCTCAAAATGTAAAACATAAAAATAAGACTTTACATTTCAGTAAGTAAAATATATAATTGAAGCATAAAAGGATGTGAGAAAATGTTTGGATTTAATTGGAAAACATTTGCTAAAATAGGTGCAGGAATTGTTGCTGTTTATCTTTTCATACACTACTGGCCTAACATTGCAGGTTTTGCCGGCAGATTTCTCTCTGCCTGTGCCCCTGTTTTTATCGGTCTGATTATCGCATACACGGTAAACATTCTTATGAGCTTTTACGAGCGGCACTATTTTCCCCGTTCAGGAAAAAAAGCAGTAATCAAAAGCCGCAAACCCGTTTGTATGGCAGGTGCTTTCGTAACACTTTTCGGCATAATTGCCCTACTGACAGGCTTAATTACACCGCAGCTTACCAAATGTATTATAATGCTTGTGGAAGAGCTTCCTGCTGCGATTATGAGTTTCCTTCCAAAGCTCGAAAAAATCGGCATTGTTCCCGACGACATTATCAAAACACTTTATGCAATTGACTGGAAGGATAAAATCGGTGATATTGCAAAGGCAGTTACATCGGGAATCGGCGGTGTGTTTGATGTTGCATATTCGGCAGTAACATCTGTTTTCTCGGCTGTAACAAACATTGTAATAGGCCTTATTTTTGCGATTTATCTGCTCGCAGATAAAGAAAGACTTCTTTTTCAGGTTAAACGCATTGTCAACTATTTCATTCCTGAAAAGCCTGCAAAGCGGCTCAATTATCTGTGGTCTGAAATAAACGACTGTTTCCATGATTTCATCGTCGGGCAGTGTACAGAAGCAGTTATTCTCGGTGTGCTTTGTGCAATAGGTATGCTTATACTTCAGATACCCTATGCCCCTATGATAGGTGCTCTTATGGGCTTCACGGCTCTGATTCCCATCGTCGGCGGTTTTATAGGTGCCGGCATCGGAGCATTCCTTATACTTATGGAATCTCCTGTCAAGGCTCTGATATTTATAATTTTTGTTATCATACTTCAGCAGATTGAAGGAAATCTTATTTACCCGAAGGTTGTGGGCAAATCACTTGGTCTTCCCGGAATATGGGTGCTTGCGGCGGTAACAGTCGGCGGCGGTGTAATGGGTATTGGCGGAATGCTCATCGGTGTTCCTCTTGCAGCGGCAGGTTATCGTCTGCTTCAGACAAGACTTAACAAACCAAAAGAAAATTCAGCTGTTGAAAATTAACTGAGATATGCTATAATATAAAATCGTATTTATAAGTCAAAGGAGAAAATAAACCAATGGAAAAAAAACTTGTTGTTGCCAACATCGGAATGCAGTTTGGTAAGGCGCACCTTGAAGGTGCAATGCATTTTGGTGCAGAGATTGCCGCTATCTGTGACAGCGATATTGATGCACTCAGAGCTGCAGGCGAAAAATATGACATTCCTGTCGAAAAGCAGTATACCGACTATCACGATCTGCTCAAAATGGAAAATGTGGATGCCGTTTCAATCGCAATTCCCGACCAGCTCCACAAGCAGGTTGCTATTGAATTTCTTGAAGCAGGCAAGCATGTGCTTTGCGAAAAGCCGCTTGCACTTACAAGAGAGGACATTGAAGAAATCGTAAAAGCAGCAAACAAATCCAACTGCAAATTCATGGTCGGTCAGATATGCCGCTTTACCCCCTCCTTCGTCAAGACCAAGGAGCTTATTGACAGCGGTGTGCTCGGCGAAATTTATTTTGTAGAGACTGAATATGCACACGACTATATGAACATTGTCAAGCCCGACAAAAACGGTGTCAAGCACTGGAGAGCAGACCCAGACCGTCATGGTGTTATCGGCGGCGGTTGCCACGCAGTTGACCTTATCCGCTGGCTTGCAGGCGATCCTGAAGAGGTGTTTGCCTACGGTACTCACCTGCTTCTTCCTGAAGTAAACTATGACGATGCCACAGTTGCTCTGCTCAAATTCGGTAAAAACCGCATGGGTAAGGTTTTCGTTTCCACAGGCTGTAAGCGTGACTACACAATGCGCACACTGGTTTACGGCACAAAGGGCACTGTAATCTGTGACAACACATCCCCCACAATGCAGGTATTCATTGCAGACGAAAACGGTGTTGCACCTGAAAAGCCCGAAATTATTGAGCTTGAGGTCAACAACCACAACTACATAAGAGAGTTTGAAGTTTTTGCAGATGCAATTATCAACGACAAGCCCCTTCTTATGGATGCCGCTGAAGGCGCAAAGACAGTTGCAGCATGCCTTGCAATTGTTGAATCTGCAAACAAGGGTGAAATTGTCAAGCCCAACTACAACTTCTGATTATAACCAAACTGAAAAAGCCTTGCAGATGTGTACAAACTCTGCAAGGCTTTTATTATTTTATAAGATTATATTTTCCGGATTTCAGAGCTTCAACAAGCTCTTTTTCGTTTCGTATACGACACGGCGAAACTATACCGCCGCTGCACACTCTTGACACCGAGTGAGCATCACCGCCCGAAAGCTGAATCATACCGGGATTTGCTTTTGCAAATTCCTCTGCCAAAGCATTGTCTTTTTCTGAATTGCCTGCATTAAAAACCTCTATGCCGTCTATAAATTCCGTCGATACCACACCCGGATTTTCAATAAATCCGTTTGAGCGGAAGGGATGAGCCTGGATGCAAAGGCAACCGTTTTCCTGCATAATTCTGTGCCATATCTGAACATCACCCGAAGCAAGTTCCGGATTAGCAATCAGAATCTCAGGGGTAACACCGTAGCACAGTATTTCTTTTCCCTCTCCTATATGCTCTTCCAAGCCGAAAAAAATATCAATACCGTATTTTTCTGCGCGTTTTTTTGCAAAGCGGTAATCAGAAGAAAAAGCTTTCACAAAATCTTCCCACGGTAAATTCCTGTCAAATGCTGTGTTACCGTTGAGAAAGTGATTTGTCAGTACACAACCGCTGTAGCCGCCACTGTAAAGCTCGTCCACCAACTCGTGCGGCAACATATCTCCGCAGGCACTTGCAGGATATGTGTGCGTATGCATCTGATACTTATAGCCGATCAAGAGCAAAGCTCCTTTGCAAGTGCATCGGTTGCCGCAATAGATTCTGCACTTAATGCCGATTTTACGGTAACGGTATTTTCGGCAAAGGTTATGCCCTTTAAATCGGCAAGCTTTTTGCGCACAAGGTTTGCCGCAACGGGTGCCCAACTGCCGTTTTCGATAATACCTACGGTTCTGTTTTTAAATCCTCGCTCTGTGAGCATATCAATAAAAGCTCTCATTGGCGGGAAAATTTCGGAATTGTATGTGGGAGAAGCCAGAACAAGCTTTGAATAACGGAAAGCTTCGGCAAGCGCTGTATATTTGTCATCCCTCGCAAGGTCAAAAATACTGACATTTTCGCAACCGTTTTCCTTAAGCTTTTCACCAAGCAGAAGCGCTGCTTTTTTCGTGTTGCCGTAAATGCTTGTGTAAGCAATAACAACACCGTCTTCTTCAGGTGTGTATGATGACCATTTATCATAAAGTGAAATATAGTGACCGAGATTTTCGCTGAGCACGGGACCGTGAAGCGGACAAATGAGCTTGATTTCGAGAGCCGCAGCTTTTTTCATCAAGGTCTGCACCTGTGCACCGTATTTGCCGACAATGCCGATATAGTATCTTCTGGCTTCATCATCCCACGGCTCATCACAGTCAAGCGCACCGAATTTACCGAAAGCATCTGCAGAAAAAAGAATTTTGTCAGTAGTATCATAAACAAGCATAACCTCAGGCCAATGCACCATAGGTGCAGCAATAAATCTGAAATTGTGTCTGCCCGTGCAAAGCTCGTCACCGTCCTTGATTTCCACTTTATCAAAAGCAATATCACTGCCGAAAAACTGATTAATCATTGAAAATATTCTTGAATTTGCAACGACCTTAACTTCAGGATATTTTTCAACAAAGCCTGCAATGCTTGCAGAATGGTCGGGCTCCATGTGCTCAATGACAAGATAGTCCGGATTTTTATCACCGAGCACCTTTTCAATGTTACCAAGCCATTCATCTGTAAAGCGGGAATCAATTGTGTCAAAAACGGTTATCTTATCGTCAACCAAGACATAGGAATTATATGCAATTCCGTTTGGAACAACATAAAGACCTTCAAACAAATCAATCTCCCTGTCATTTGTGCCGACATTATAAATATTTTCTGTTACCTTCATTATTTTTTCTCCTCAATACTTTTTTTAAATCATTATAATTTTATTATTTACAAAAAACAAAAATAATAGTATTATAAATGCAAGCCATACTTTTATTGAGATTAATAAAAGTATTATTATATTATACAGGAGGATTTACAAAATGGCAAACCTTAAAGGCACAAAAACCGAAAAAAATTTAATGGAAGCATTCGCAGGCGAAAGCCAGGCACGCAACAAGTATACATATTTTGCTTCAAAAGCAAAAAAAGATGGTTATCAGCAGATCGCCGCACTTTTTGAGGAAACAGCAAACAACGAAAAAGAGCACGCAAAAATCTGGTTCAAGCTTCTTGGCGGCATCGGCACAACAGAGGAAAACCTCAAGGCTGCAGCGGCAGGCGAAAACGAAGAGTGGACAGACATGTATGCTCGCATGGCACGCGAAGCAAAGGAAGAGGGCTTTGACGACATTGCTGCTCTTTTCGAAGGCGTAGGAGCAATTGAAAAAGAGCACGAGGAAAGATACCTCAAGCTTCTTGCCAACATTGAAAACGGCGAAGTATTTAAGAAAAACGAAAAGACAGTCTGGATTTGCCGCAACTGCGGTCACATCGTAGACAGCGACTCAGCACCCGAAGAGTGCCCCATCTGTGCACATCCTCAAGCATATTTCGAACTCAGAGTTATAAACTATTAATCATATTAAAAACAAAAGTGACTTGCATCGGAGAAAATCCTTTGCAAGCCACTTCTTTTTTATTCTACTGTTATTCTCGTTTCACCATTTGAGATAACGGTAAGTGTTAATGTTTTTGTTTGCTCATCCCACTCGGCTCTGCCCTTCGCACCGTTTGAGCCCGTTGCATTTACATTCGGCTGTGATTCAAAGCCAGAAAGCTTTATAACCGATGTTCTGAAATCCTTCGGATTATCCATTTTTCCGCCTGCGGCATAGGCGCGCATAAACTGGTCTTCATTTTCAAGTCCGTTGCACACGGCATCGGTATCGAGGCGCAGATTGCAAAGGTCAATTTCTATTTTGTCTTTGCTTTCATTGATTATCGCATAGGTGTGCGCAACAAATGATGCACTTATATCTATTTTGCTCTTGGGCAAGGTATAGCTTACTGTCTGCTCGCTGTCAATTGTCTTGTTTTCATTGCTGTTGAAAATGTAGATATAATCGTTTATGTCAAACAGCACTCCGTCACCTGTATATGTTTCTTCATAACGATCATTGAAGAACATAATTTTCAGGGGATTGATAAAAAGAAGATTTATAAAATATTTGAAGTCTGTGAGAATTTCGCTTTCCGGTAATACCTCCTTGGGATCTGAATAAATAGGAAGAATCGGAACGATATAGTATCTTGCTGTTGAGGGCACCCATGTCTTTGTACAGTCAAAATATATATTGTCTATTTTCTCCTGGAAGAATGTGAATGTGTCACAGTAAAGTCCCTGAAGAAGGTGTGCATCGTTGCCGCTCAGAGCATAGCTTCTGGGGTTTGACATCTTATATGCAACCTTGATATTTTCTTTTACTTCTTCTTTATCAGGCACTGCGCCGTTGAGAATCAGCTGATAAATCGGATAAAGCACATCATAAAATGTGGGTGTCAATATAACTTCTCCGTCAACAAAATGGTAAAGTCCACCTCTGCTGAATGTACCCTCAATTGCATAAACCGTTGCACCGCCGACCATATCGGCAATCATATCAATACCGAAAAGTGCAGGCGGATATTTTGCTGTTGTGATAGGGTCAGGCTCATTGGGCGCAACACCAAGGTCATCATACTCGATAAAGCCCTCTTCATACCAGAGGAAGTTTTCAAGGTTGACACCCCAGTTGCCGCAAACATCATCAAGCCAACAACCTAAAATATTTGCCTGGCTTGCAAAATGTCTGCCGTGACCGTTATGCTTATCCATTATGATGACATTTTCCGTATTTGCCTTGAGAAGGTCGTAAAGCTCTCTGTCCTTGAGAATATGGTTGACATAGTTAGCTTTTTTCCAGTAGATATATTCCATATCCTGCCAGATAAAAAGACCGCCGTTTTCAGCGCATGCCTTAATGCAGGACTTCATTCGTGCAAGAATGTTTTTATTAACACCGTTATCTTCTGTCACTTCATCATAGGCAAGCTTTTCATTTGTCACACCGTTTGTTGAAAGTTCAACCTGAACAAAACCGATAAGTGAAGGATGCTCCTTAAACACAGCTGAAAGCTCCTCCTGTGTGAAAGGGTCACGCGTTTTATTGGTACAGAAGCATTCGGACTGACACACAATCGGCACATTCGCGGCATCTGTTACCGTCAGAAGTTCATCCCAGAATTCAAGCTGACGGGCAGGAGTCATATCCGTTGTGCCCTCATCAATATAGATAACAGCAAAGTTTCTTATATCCTCAGGCAAAGCATTATAGGTTTTTATTGCATATTCCGCAAAAGCCTCACCTGTCTGCGGGCCGCCCCATATAGGACAGTTTCTTATCATAAACAGCGGATTTTCCTCGTCAACATACATACGAAGACCGTCAACCTTCTTACGGGTGCGAATTTCAGTTGGTTCGTTTGTTTTCGGCGGAATATCGACTATTCCCGTATCAAAAGAAGCCCCTTGTGAGGAAACCTCAAACGGAACTATCAACAGCATTGACAAAATCAGAATTATGCTTATTATTTTTTTCATTTTAACTTCTCCGTTTCAAAAGTATTATTTCCAGTTAAACGGGCGGAGCATAAAGTCTACCGTACTCTTATCCGTAGGGATAAGACCGAATGAGGATACTCGGCTGATATTGTGCTCTTTAAGTGCATCATAAAGGTCCTCGTTCGCTTTGAGTCTGAGCGGATTAAGGAAGGAATATTTGCCTATAAACTGGTTGGCTTTGAAGTATTCCCAGCTTAAGTTTGCAACCTCAACATTAAATTTCTGCTCGTCTGTAATGTCGGCACCCAGTGCCTTTTTCCAGAGTCTGTCAAGCTGATTTACCTTATAGGGCTGATAGAAGCCAGACTGATAGTGCCAGTCAAAATCGAAAGCATGCGCTGTTGCTTTAATCTGTGCCGTCTGTATATCAATAATTTCCTTGATATAAGGTGCAGCATCCTCACCGTAGTAGGCATTCATAAAGTCCATCATGTGATAAACAACATCTGCGTTTACATCCCACTGGAGCTTACAAAGCAGATAGTTTCTAAGCTCATTGAAAGCGGCAAAGTGACCGTCGCCACAGTTATAGATGTAACCTGTAATGCCTATATCGTGCATATATTTCATTGTTGACTGCATTGTTTCAAAGTTGGAGAAAAACTGCAGGCAGTTTAGGAAGTTGATTGTATAGTCATAGATATATGTTCTGTCGGCAAACTTCACCCAGTTTGCATGGTCCTGAGCTACCATAGGCTCATTTTCGCCATACAGATTCATAAGCGTTTCATTGCCGTCAATTGCACCGCATTCGGTTATAGGATGGCTGCGGCAGGCTCTGTGAATACCGCAGAGCACAGGAGCAACATTGGGGTTGCAGACAAGAGCTTCATCCGTCGGCGGTCTGTCCGTTTCGCCGTAGGCATAGAAGGTGAATGTAAAATCGGGGAATTCATCGTCAAGCGCATCCGCAAAATTGTTTGTAAAAATAAGTGTTGGTGCACAGACACTTCCGTGCTTTTCGTAAAGCGCTTCGCAGGTTTCACAGTGGCAGTAGTTGCTGTTATCCTTCTGACCGATATGAATAAATTTTGAATCACGCGGGCAATCGAGAATTGCCTGCCTTGCATTTGCAACCGCAATCGGAAGCACATCCGGGTGTGAAAGGCAGACATGGTCTGTTGTGCGAGTGCCATCGGGATTCATTGCAAAATATTCGGGGTGCTCGGCAAAGAGTGAATCGGGCACAAGCACATCAAGTGTAACATCCCACAGCACATAGGTGAGTGCGCCGCCGTATTCAGGTACCTCCTGCCAGAATGAAACATTCATCTTTGTTCTTGCGCGGTGTGCATTATTTGTACCTGCACAGTCATTTCGACGCACCTCAAACGAAGGCTCGACAAGGCGGTCAATTGCCGCATCAACAACTATATCTTCGCTTTCGGGCACAACCTCAAGCGTTGGAGTAAACCAGCGCACACCGAGATATTCCTCAAGGAAGGTATAAACGCCGTAGAGTGTACCTCTGCTGTCCTTGCCTGCAATAAAAAGATAGTCGCCGTTTGAAAAGAGCCTGAAGCCGTCAACCTTTATGTTTTCGCGGTCGATGGTGAGAATACCTTTTTCAAGCTGAGTTTCACCGAGCACAATTGCATTTGTACCCTCAGGCAGATTATTCTCTGTGATATGCTCAAACTCAGCGCCGCAGATTTTATTGAGATAGGTCTGAAGCTCGTCAACCGCAGTGAGAATGCACTCATCAGGATTTTCCGCGGTAACTATCGCCCAATCTGTTTCACCGTCTTCTGCTATATACATTGGTGTGTTGACTGTGGGAGCGACATAGGGTGTGCCGCCGTAGTTAACATTGTCACTGCTGACAGGGATTACAAAAGACAGAAGTGTTACTTCTATCAGGCATAAAATTGCTTTTAATGTGCTGAGCATTTTTTATTCCTCCGTTTTATTTATATTAAGCAGATATTCTCCGAGTGCATGCCAGCTGTTTACAGCCATATACTCTCCCCTGCTGTCCTTGCGCATTTCAAGCGATACAGACGAATTAACATCTATAAGCACAGGGGTCATTCCACTGTTGAACGAACCGTAAACATCGGGGATAAATCCGTCACCGCAATACCAGCAGTCTTTTGTATCAAGACCGGCAAAAGCTGCGGCAGCTTCAAATATTCTTTTGTCAGGCTTACAAAGAAGCAAATCTGAGCTTGTGAGAAAAAACTCAAAATAATTATTCGGAATCCAGCGGTTAATCGCAAGTGCAAGACCGTCGCCGCTCATTGCGTTGTTACTGATTACGGCAGAGCGTATGCCGAGGGAATGGATTGTACTGAGCAGTTCGGGTACACCGTCAATAACCTTGCGTTCTGAGTTGTGACGGTCAAAAATTTCTTCCTGTTCGGGCATTGATAAGCTGAAATACAGGCCCGTATTCATTGTCATATATCTGATTACGGCTGAAAGCGGCATATCAAGAGTTGTGCCCGATTTTGATTTGAGAGAATTGTTTACATCGTCCAGATACTCTTCCCACAGTGAAACAAGGGTATCAGTATCCGTTACATCAGGATTCAGAGCCGCAAGCCTGAGCTTTTCAAGCCCGTTATAAAGCAGAAAATTGCCGCCGTCAAAAAGAGTGCCACCGACATCGAAAAATATCATCTTCGGCGTTTTACTGTATGACATCATATCACCCTTTGTTTTAAGCTTAATTTCATTATAAGAAACACCTGTATTATAGTCAATAGAATTAATTGTTTAAAATTAACTTTTATTTTTCCTTATTTTGTGTTATGGTATAATTATCTTAAGTTCAAGGGGTGTACATTATGAAAAAAATCCTTTGTGTCATTCTTTCGCTGGTTGTTATTACTGCTTCATGCTTCTGCTTTGCCGAGGCTTATAAATTTGATGACCTTGAAAGCTGGTCCGATAATCCCGTTATAATTGTTCCCGGCTACAGTGCAGCCGGTCTGTTTACAGAAAGCGGAGAGCAGGTCTGGGGTCCCGATATAGGCAGCATGGCTGTTGAAGCTCTTTCAGACATCGCACGCACAGGCAGGGCGCTTGGCGAGCTTGTCTTCGGCAAAGCTCAGCTAATAGGCGACATTGTCGGTGAACAGGTTGTCAAAGACCTTGGTGTGCTCAGATGCAATGATGACGGCACAAGTGCTTATCCTCTGCATGTGCTTTCAACAGATGCGGCTGTTACAAACACCGCAAACTTAAACGATATGTTCCCCGACGGCTCACATACATATGAGCTTGAAATTCAGGCAGAGCTCAAAAAATACATTGACCCTTCTCACATTTACAACTTTATGTGTGATTTCAGAATGGGTGCTGAATTCTGCGCAGACATGCTGCGCGATTATATTGACAGTGTGCTTGAGCACAGCGGAGCAGAAAAGGTAAACATTTATTCTCTCAGCCACGGCGGTCAGATAACGGCAACCTATCTCACACTTTACGGTGATGATAACAAGGTTGACAATGTTATTATGACATCCCCTGCCATCGGCGGAGCAGGCATTGCTTACGACCCGTTTGCAGGTGAGATTGATTTTGACGAAGAAACACTTATCCGCTTTATTGAGCAGGGTGTTATGATTGAAGAGGATATTAACTGGCTGCTCAAGGCAAACTGGCTCGGTATTCTTGACGATATTCTCTATGCAGTCAAGCCTTATTTCTATCAGGTTATGGGCAACTGGGGCAGCATTTGGGACTTTATGCCCGCAAAGAATTATGAAGACGCCAAAAAGCTTCTCCTTGATAAAACACAGCACGCAGAGCTTATTGCAAAAACCGATCGATTCCATTATGAAATTCTTCCGAAAGTCGGCGAAAGACTGACTTATCTTCGCGAAAACTGCGGAATGAATATTTCAGTCATTGCAGGCTACGGCAACAGAATTATATCAGGCATGAATGAAGATTCCGACTCAATAATCACACTTTCAAGCGCAACAGGTGCAACAACTCCTCCCTTCGGTCAGCGCTTTGCAGACGGTTACAAGCAGATTAATGACTGCGCAGGTAAGTATAAGGTTTCACCCGACATGACCGTCGATGCTTCAACCTGCTATCTGCCTGACAACACATGGTTTATAAAAGGTATGTTCCATGCGTTTGTGGTTTTTGATGACTACACAATGGAGCTTGTTATGAAGCTCCTGCTCACAGATGAAATCACCGATGTTTACTCCGACCCTGCATTCCCGCAATTCAGGGATTCTACAAGCCTTAACCACAGTGTGTGGGCACACTTTGACAACAACACTTCAGGCTATATCAACTCCGACTCGAAAAAGCTTGTTGTGACAAACATATGCGCTGATTCAAACATCAACATCACTGCGGTTGTATGTAAAGGTCTTGACCTTCGCTTTAAGGTTGACCCGACGGCAAAACTCTCGCCCGGTGAAAGCATTGAAATTGAATTTTCAGGTGAAATTCCGCAGGTCAGCGGCAAACAAGCAGACATTACTGTTTATTACCTTGCCGATAACCTTACCCCGGCAGGCTACCGCACACAGGGCTACACCGTTATGAACGGCGAAAGTGTTGAGCAGGGCGAGAGCACTGTCAATGTCGGCGGTGAACCGATTATAGGCGGTATATTAGCAAAGCTTCTTAAAGCACTCGGTCTTTATGAATTTGTTACAATGGTTGCAGAGGTAATTATGTTTGCATTCTCTGCAATACCCGGTAAATAATCAAGCCTCAATCTCCGTAAAACATCAGTCTTTACGGAGATTTTTATTTGTGATATAATTTAAGCCGATGCGGATAAAACCCCATAAATAATTGATTAATATAAAAGGAAGTAAAGAATATGTTTACAGCATTAAAAAATCTCTTTATTGCTTTAGTTGCTTTGATTACAGGTGCAGCACCTTTCAGCGGTGAAATGCCGCAGGAAAGAAAATGCGCACCCGAATTCAACGGCACATTTGTACAGTCCTGGGAGAGCAGCACATGGACCACCGAGCGTTGGCAAGCAGAAATTGACTGCATGAAAGCTGACGGTGTTGAGTACCTTATTCTTCAGGACATTGCAAATATGGACAGCAACGGCAACTGGACAGTTTACTATGACACTGATATTGAAACACTTGAGGGTGCAACATCCGGCGGAGATGTTATCGGCGCTGCACTGAAAGCCTGCAAAGGTACCGGAATAAAAGTTTTTATCGGTCTTACAATGTGCGACTCATTCTGGATGGTCGGCAATTTTACAGGCGACTATAATAAAATCTGTAACACTGCAGCACAGATGATACCGGATATTTATAATAAATATTACAGCAGTTATCCCGAAGCCTTTTACGGTTGGTATTTCACACCCGAAATAAACAATATGATTAACTGCGCCCCGCTTATGGGCAAAATGGCAAAAGGCATAAACACCGTTATAAAAGCGGCTGATGAAGCAAACCCGTCATTGCCCATTCTTATAAGCCCCTTCACTGCGGATTATCTTTCATTCGGCAAGGTTGCCGCATACGCAGACTGGCTCACCTTCTTTGAAAAAGTAAACTGGCGCGACGGCGACATCATTGCCCCACAGGATGCAGTGGGTGCAGACTGGATTGAAGAGGACGAGCTTGTGCGCATCTGGGAAATGTACTCTGCCGCGGTAGATAAGATTGATGCTGATGTGAAGCTCTGGGCAAATGTTGAAAATTTTGATATTGCAATAGGTCCTTCTATTCTCGGCGGCACAATTCTGCGCGGTGAAACAGAAAACATCGAATCAGTAACAGCGACACTCGACCGCTTCACCCGACAGCTTGACATTGCCTCACGCTACTGTGAAAACATAATAACCTTCTCCTATACACATTATTTCAGCGATAATATGGTCAGGTCTTTTTATATGGAAACCTATAAAGATTATGTAACGAATGGTTATTCGCTTGAAAAACAGGCACCGACAGCACCTGCAACCCTTACTAAAACCGCAGATGAAAACGGTGTTGTGCTTGAATGGGAAGCCTCAACAGATGATTTCGGCATTGCATATTACAGAGTCTGCAAAAACGGTGAATTTTTCACAAGAATCGAAAACTATAAATGGGATTATCCGCTTTGTGTTGAAGATGCAACGGGTACTTTGTCAGATGTTTACAGCGTTGTTGCTTGCGATGCAGCGGGCAATTTTTCAGCTTGTGCAGAGGTCTGATTATGCAGTATTCAAGAAAACTTGAAATAAAATACGATGTTGATGTCTTTGTTGCAGGCGGAGGTGCGGCAGGTGTTGCCGCTGCCGTTGCTGCTTCCCGTGGAGGAAAGAGCGTTTTTCTTGCAGAAGCCACAGGCTGTCTTGGCGGTATGGGCACAACAGGGCTTGTGCCTGCTTTTGCCCCTTTCAGCGACGGTGTGAATACCGTTGCATCAGGCATCGGCTTTGAAATCAAGCAGTCACTAAAAAATACGGTGCCTGTCAATTCTTCCGACTGGGGAAGCCGATGGTCAATAATTGATACCGAAGAATTAAAGCGCGAGTATGACAGGCTGTTGAAATCAGAAAATATCAGTTTTTCCTTTTTCACATCTGTTTGTGATGTCGTGTGCAATGACTCAAGGGTAGAGGCTGTTGTTCTTGCAGCAAAAAGCGGTATGTTTGCTGCGAAAGCAAAAATTTATATCGACTGCACAGGTGACGGAGATCTGTGTGCCCTTGGCGGCGGTGATTTTGAGATAGGTGATGAGAGTAACTGCGTTATGCCGGGCACGCTGTGCTCTCTGTGGGCTAATATTGATGATGATAAAGTCGGCGGCGGTCAGAGCGAATTTATTGAACAGGCTTATGATGACGGTGTGCTCAGCTTTAAGGACCGTCATCTGCCCGGTATGTATTTCAGGCGCAACTCGGTAGCAGGCGGCAATATCGGTCACACATTCGGTGTAAATCCCATAGATGAGCGCTCCCTCACCGAAGCGATGGTCTGGGGAAGACAGTCTATGGTTGAGTATGAAAAGTATTATAAAACCTATCTTGAAGGTTATGAGAATATGACACTCTGCTCTACCGCATGTGTGCTTGGTGTACGCGAATCCCGCAGAATAAAGTGCGATTATATGCTGAACTTTGAGGATTATATGAAGCGCGCGGTATTTGATGATGAGATAGGCCGTTACTGTTATCCTGTTGATATTCATGTAATGAATACCGGTGATAAAGAATTCGAACGGTTTTCAAAAGAATATGATATACGCTATGATAAGGGTGAATCTTACGGCATACCTTACCGCAGTCTTGTGCCGGACTCGTTTTCAAATGTGCTCGTTGCAGGACGTTGTATCGGTACGGACAGGCAGATGCAGGCATCTGTTAGAGTTATGCCCGGCTGTTTTATAACGGGTCAGGCAGCAGGTGCCGCAGCAGCCCTTGCCTGTGAAACTCAGGATGTAAGACAGGTTGACATGATTAAACTGCAAAATGCTTTAATAAATTTGGGCGCATATCTGCCAAATGCAAAATAAACTGTTCAGCTCAGTTGATTTTTGTGTTAATTTGTGGTAGCATATTCTGCGTTATTTCAGTTTAAAGGACGGCGTTATCTTTCCAAATGAAAAAGAAAACGGTCAGGGCGGCATTTATAAAATCTCTGCCTGTTTTTGCAGGGTACATAGTGCTTGGCATAGGCTTCGGCGTGCTTCTTGCCAAGGCGGGCTACGGTATATGGTGGGCGTTAGCGATGAGCGTTACGATGTACGCAGGCTCTATGCAGTATGTTGCTGTCAGTCTGCTTTCGGGCGGCGCTTCACTCATTTCAACTGCCATAACTACTCTACTTGTACAGGCGCGTCATCTTTTCTACGGCATATCAATGATTGACAAGTACAAGGGCGCAGGACTCAAAAAGATTTATCTTGCATTTGCACTGACTGACGAAACCTATTCGCTTCTTTGCGACGGTAAGCATCCGGAAGGCACGGATTTACATCTTTATCAGTTTTTTCTCTCGCTTTTCAATCAATCTTATTGGATTATGGGTTGTCTGCTCGGAAACTTTATCGGCACAACGGTTGAATTCAATTCGGCAGGCATTGAGTTTGCAATGACCTCAATTTTTGTCACTGTTTTTGTTGAACAGTGGAAGAGCACAAAAAACCACATTCCCGCAATAATCGGTGTTGTTGCAACAGCAATCTGTCTTGCAATTTTCGGCAGCGAAGACTTCCTTATCCCCTCGATGTTTGTAATCACAGCGCTTCTTTTTGCGTTGCACAAGCCTCTTGAAAATAAAGAGGAGGTTTGCAACGATGATTGATAAACACTCTGTGCTTATTGTTGTGATAGCGGCAGTTATTACCGCTCTTCTGCGCGGACTTCCGTTCCTTATTTTCGGTGCGGACAATACCCCGAAATTCATAACCTTCCTCGGAAAATTTCTGCCCTTTGCGGTAATGGGTATGCTTGTGGTTTACTGCCTTAAGGATGCCACTTTCACTTCTTTCCCCTATGCACTGCCGGAGTTTATTGCTATTGCGGCAGTTGCGCTGATTCATCTCTGGCGCAGAAACACTCTGCTCAGTGTTGCAGGCGGCACGGTTTTTTATATGCTGCTTGTCCAGTTTGTATTCAAATAATTAAATCCGCTGTGTAAAGCTAATCAGCTTTGCACAGCTTTTTTATTGCACAAAAACGCAGCTTATATTTTGTATACTTTTTCGTTTTGCTTTTTCTTGACCTTATAAAAGAAATTGTTTATATTTAATTTAAAAGATAATTCTTTTATGAAAGGATGAGTTATAAAATGAAAATTACATTTATGGGTGCAGGCAGTACTGTATTTGCAAGAAATGTACTTGGTGACTGTATGTGCACGGAAAGCCTTTGCGAATCTGAAATTGCCCTTTACGATATTGACAAACAACGCCTTGAAGATTCCGAAATAATTCTCAGCGCAATCAACAAAAATGTAAACGGAAGCAAAGCCAAAATCAAAACATATCTCGGAGTTGAAAACCGAAAGGATGCACTTCGCGGTGCAAACTTTGTTGTAAACGCAATTCAGGTTGGTCTTTATGACCCCTGCACAATCACAGACTTTGAAATTCCGAAAAAGTACGGTCTGCGCCAGACAATTGCCGATACACTCGGAATTGGCGGTATTATGCGCGGTCTTCGCACAATTCCCGTTCTTGAGGATTTTGCAAGAGATATGCAGGAGGTATGCCCCGATGCATGGTTCCTCAACTACACCAATCCAATGGCAATCCTCACGGGTTACATGACACGGTATACAGGCATCAAAACAGTCGGTCTTTGTCACTCTGTTCAGTCCTGCTCAAAGGACCTGCTTCACCATGTAGGCATGGACGATAAGATTGAGGGCAGATACGACCGCATTGCAGGTATCAACCACATGGCATGGCTTCTTGAAATCCACGATAAGGACGGCAACGACCTCTATCCGGAAATCAAGCGCAGGGCCGCAGAAATCAATGCCGCCGCACTTGCTTCTTCCGACCCCGAAAAGAAGCATAATGATATGGTCAGGTTCGATTATATCAAGCGACTTGGCTACTACTGCACTGAATCAAGCGAGCACAACGCAGAATACAATATGTTCTACATCAAGGACAAATATCCGAACCTTATTGCCGACTATAATATTCCGCTCGACGAATATCCGCGCCGCTGTGTGAACCAGATTGAGCGTTGGGCAAGAGAAAAAGCAGAAATTCTTGACAACGGCAATGTCACCCACAGCCGCTCGCACGAATATGCTTCGTATATTATGGAATCCATAGTTACAAATAAGCCGTACAAAATCGGAGGCAATGTACTCAACACCGGTCTTATCGACAACCTGCCGGCAGACGCTTGCGTTGAAGTTCCCTGTCTTATAGATTCAAGCGGTGTAACTCCCTGCCATATGGGCAGACTTCCCGTTCAGCTTGCCGCAATGAACATGACAAACATCAACCCCCAGCTTCTCACAATAGAAGCCGCAGTCACAAAGAAGAAAGAGCATATCTATCAGGCGGCAATGCTTGACCCACACACAAGCTCAGAGCTGAGCATTGATGATATTGTTAAAATGGTTGACGAACTTATCGAAGTCCACGGTGACTGGATGCCCAAATATCATTAAGGTGATGTTAATAATCCGAACCTGCCCGAAAGCGAGGCTTTTCAGCGCTTTTCGGCGTTTCGGATTTGAAAGGCGACAGCCTGTCGGCACCCTCAACAGCCAAAAATCATCTGAAAATCCTCAGCTTTCGGGTCGAAGATTTTTTATTGAGAGGATTTTTGGCAATTCAAGGCAAAAACACAGCAAATCCTTTCGGATTTGCGAGGATTTTAACAAAGAAGTGGCGGAAATCATCCGATAAAAAACACGGTTCGGATTATTACCGTCACCTTAAGGAGTAAAACTTCATGGTAGCTTTTTTCAGAATTATATCCGCCATTTTCATGGCAATAACAACTGTCATTTCATTCCCTGTTGCCGGAAACATTTCGGCTGAATTTGCTCCGCAGAACAAGGAAAATGTCAAGCTCACCTTTGCCGCAATCTCCGATGTTCACATGAAAGACTCGGCAACCCGTTCGTTTATGCTTGAGCTCGGTCTTGCTGATATGGAAAACGCAGACTATCCGCTTGATGCGCTTGTTATTGCAGGCGACATTACAGACCACGCATACGAAGAACAGTGGCAGAAAACAGCAGAAACATTTGCAAAATACAACCCTGCAAAAAACATTGTTCTCGCAGTCGGCAACCACGACACATGGGGCAGTGATGATGACAGATTTGAGCCTTCAAAAGAAAGATTCATAAAATACGGCGGTCAGATTATGAACCGTGAACTCGAAAAGACCTATTACTCAACAAAAATCAACGGCTATACATTCGTTGTTATGAGCAGTGAGGACGACGGAACAAATGCTTATATCAGCGACGAACAGCTAAATTGGCTTGACGCAACACTTACAGAAGCTGCAAAGGACAACATGCCGATTTTCCTTGTGCTTCATCAGCCGCTAAACGAAAGCCACGGTCTGCCTATAACATGGGGCGACGATGAGCCGGAGCCTATGGACGGCGGTATCGGCGAAGAATCCGACAAGGTTGAAGCTATACTTCAGAAGTATGATAATATTATTTATATCAGCGGCCACCTTCACCTCGGTCTCGGCGACAAATTTACATCAAAAATCTGGGATTACAAAACTGTTGAAATATACGGTAACATCACTTCAGTAAATCTGCCCAGCTATATGTATTTCAACCCTATGGGGCAGATTATGAGCGGTACGGGAATTGTATTTGAGGTTTATGAAGAAGAGATTGTACTTCGCCCCAGAAGCTTTTCAAGCAATGTATGGTACACTGCATACAACCATAAAATTGAACTGTAAACAGAAACAAAAGATTCAAAACGGATTGCAGATATTCACTGCAATCCGTTTATATTTTATTTTCGCACTTTAACACTGTAAATTTATAAAATTTTAATTGCTTTTGCTATTAGAATGTGGTAATATAGTTCTACAGTTTTACTTTTGGGAGGTAAACCATGTCCCGTAACATCAGAGACGATGAAAACATAAAATTCCTGCTTCGTGCCATCCTTGAGCTTAAAGATCTCGATGAATGCTACGATTTTTTTGACGACCTCTGCACAAGAACGGAGCTTAAATCCATGTCGCAGCGCATTGTCGTTGCAAAAATGCTCCGTGACAAGAGGGTTTACAGCGAAATTGTAAAAGAAACCGGTGCAAGCACAGCCACCATCAGCCGCGTTAACCGCTCGCTTATATACGGTTGCAACGGTTATGATGAGGTTTTCAAGCGCCTTAACGAAAAGAGCGAAGAAGAATAAAGCTATGGGCGGCTACGGATTTTTTTCAAATGTTTACGATTCACTGACTGAAAATGTTAATTATGCCGCACGCGCAGACTACATTGCCGACCTGCTTGCCGAAAACGGTATCACAGGCGGCATTTTGCTTGACCTTGCCTGCGGCACAGGTACGCTCAGCATTGAAATGGCAAAGAAGGGCTTTGAGGTTATCGGTGTTGATGCAAGCTCTGATATGCTCAGTGCTGCTATGAACAATGCCTATCAAAGCGAAGAAGAAGTACTCTTTCTCTGCCAGCCAATGCAGCAGCTTGACCTCTACGGTACGATAAATGCCGCAATCTGCACACTCGACAGCATCAACCACCTGACAGACCCCGAAGATGTTCAGGCTACCTTTGACAAGGTTTCCCTCTTTACAGAAGCCGGAGGCATTTTTATTTTTGACATCAATACAGTATACAAGCACCGCGAAATACTTGGAAACAACACCTTTGTTTATGACCTTGACGAGGTCTACTGTGTGTGGCAGAATACACTTGACAGAGAAACAGACACTGTACAGATTGATCTGGATATTTTTGAAATGCTTGAAGACGGTGCGTATGAACGCTCACAGGAGAGCTTTTGTGAACGCGCCTACCCTGTTGGCACAATAAAAGCAATGCTTACGGACGCAGGCTTCGAAACACTTGCGGTTTATGACGAGCTTACAAAAGACAAGCCGAAAGAAGATTCGGAAAGACTATTTATTATTGCGAGGAAAAAGTAAATGGGAAGAATTATCAGAACTATTACAACTACAGGCGAGGTTGTGTGCATTGCGGTTGATGCAACCGACATTGCAGAGAGAGCACAGCAGATTCACAAGACATCTGCCGTAACCTCAGCAGCGCTTGGCAGACTTCTTGCCGCCGCTTCCATGATGGGAGATATGCTCAAAAGCAAGGACGATACACTTACCCTCAGAATCAACGGTGACGGTCCTGCAGGTTCACTTATAGCTGTTGCGGACAGCAGCGGTAACTGCCGCGGTTATGTTGCAAACCCAGTTGTTGAGATTCCGCTCAACAACAAGGGCAAGCTCGATGTATCGGGTGCTGTAGGTAACGGCTCACTTACGGTTATGAAGGACCTCGGTCTTAAAGAGCCGTACATTGCACAGATTCCGCTTGTATCGGGCGAGATTGCCGAGGACATTACAAGCTACTATGCAGTAAGTGAGCAGACTCCCACAGTCTGTGCACTGGGTGTGCTTGTCAACCCCGACCTTTCAATCAAAGCGGCAGGCGGATTCATTATTCAGCTTCTCCCCTTCACAAGCGAAGAAACAATTGACAAGGTTGAGCGCGGACTTCAGGACCTGCCTTCAGTTACACAAATGCTTTCGGCGGGTATGACACTTGAAGAAATATGTCAGCGCGCACTGCCTGAGTTTGAGCTTGACACACTTGACGAGAGCTCGCCGGAATACCGTTGCAACTGCTCAAAAGAAAGAGTTGAAGCCGCACTTATCACCACAGGCAAGGCTGAGCTTGAAGACATGGCAAAGGAAGAAAACACTCAGGTCACCTGCCACTTCTGCGACAAGGTTTACAACTTTACAAGCAAAGATATGCTGAATCTCAGCCGCAGGGCAACCGAAGAATAACGATAACATCAAAAGCATCTCTCTTTAACGGAAAGAGAGATGCTTTTTTATATACCATATAATCCTGTTACAGGGTCAGCAAAAAGAGGGATTTCCGGCTGAACAAAAGTCAGCACAACAAATGCCAGACCTGTCAGACATAAAACTGCAAATGCCGCAAGCGGTGAACTGCAATAACACATTTCATTTTTCAAAAGCTGATACTCAATAAAATAAACAGCTCCTACCGCAAAAAAGAAAATCAGAATATTGAACCAATCTGCCTTTACTCCAAGCGCACCGGTATAGGTATAATACAAAGAAGGTATCAACAGCAACCCAACAGCTGTGCCCAAAAGCTTGACGCACCAATAGTTATCGTAATTCTTGCCTATAATTTTATATTCAACAAGCGCAAAGACAAACAGCGGAAAGAAAAGCAGCTTCATGTGCTCCCATATAGATTCGTTTACCGCTGAAAACGGTGCTGCAATTATACTTTCATTCGTCCATTCATAAAGAAAATGAAGCAGCACACCTGCAACACCCGTAAAAGCAAAGCCGATAATCTGCCACAGTCTGACCGAACGGTTCAATCAACCACCCCTGTAATAATATATTCAGCAGACTGCAGACTATTCCGTAAAAAATACAGCTGCATCACCAAAAGCGGTGAAACAGCTGTGTTTTTTTACTTTGTGATTTTAAAACCGAGCTTTTGTATAAGCTTCAAGGTCTGCAATGCTGTGTTTCTGTCGTAATCCTTTTCGGATTCGGGCAGCTCACTGTAAGGCACAAGACATGGTGTCGTTTTCTTTTCGTCATTTCGTTCCTCACCGTATATCCAGCCCTGTGAAACCCTGCCTGCCGCCCACACATCATGTGTGTTTTCCGCAAGCTTTTCGCTAAGCTCCAGCAGCTCGTCACTCAGCACAACATCATCGGTGTCAATCGGCTTTGGTGTGTAGTTCATTTCATTCACTCCTTGTTAATTATGAAAAAATCTGTATATCCGGCAAATTTTCTGCTGCCGTATTTTTGAGATGCTCATTCATTTGCTTTATCATATCAGTACCGACAAATTCAACAACTTGCCTGTCATATTTAATAAACTCATCACTGTCATTGAACAAAGTTTCACCTAACTGTCCGAGTCCGTCATACGGCATCAGGCATCCATGAAGCTTTACACCTTCATGCTGTTGCTTTCTTTTCCTCGGCGCAGGTCCGTAAACGCTTAATATTTCATCAACATTCCAGCTTTTCCAGCCATCCATAATCTGAAATACACTCCAACGGTCATGCTCAAGCTTATTCATAAATGTGATAGCTTTCTCTTCACCGATTTTTAATTCAGAAATATATTTATCTAATTTTTCCAATTCAATTATTTCAAGTTTAATCTTGCCTTTCTTTTTAAGCTCGACCATTCTGTTCTTATTGTCAGAAAAACAAATATCAATTCCTATATCCTTCAGCTTATATATTGTATGCACAGCATTTGCTCTGTTAGACCGTTTTTTTGTCTGAGTTAAAGAGTAATATTTGATATCAGGTTCTCGTTTTCCGCTGTACAAAGCATTAACAACACTGCCCATTTTGTCAACGACCCAATCGGTAATCGTACCGGTTTTGTAAATATCACAATAGCAGCCGCAAGGGTAGAAAACATCAGTAAGGTTGGCATTTTTATTTGCCGCCACAAATGCCTCATAATAATCTATGTTGCAGATTACAGGAATTATTGTAGGCTCTGCACCTGAAACATATTCATCTCTTCTGACCTGCTCTCTGATAATTTCCCTGTAAACGACAGAAGCGGTGTTAATTGTCAGCTCGTCATTATCAGTTGCGACAATAATATAATTTGCATCACAGCAGGATTGTATCTCTTTAATAAATGCTGCACTGTTTATCTGCGCTTCTTTATATTCAAAAGCTATTTTCACACCTGCTTTTTCAAATTCCTCTGCAATATCGGCAAAGCGGTAATCAAAGCGGGTTTTATTTTCCTTAGAATCGACAATGCGGATTTTAAACTTGTAATTTCTCATCACGCCGCACCACATTGCAGCCTTAAAGCACTCCAGCGCAATGTTGCTTGTGCCGACGACAAGAACGGAAATTGTATCGCTGTTGCATCTGTCCGCAGCAACAAACATCGGATGCTTGAGCATAAGGTCGTAAGCTATAATCTGCGCCTGATTTACAAGATTGAGCTTTGCTTTCACACTTTCGTTATCATTATACAAAGCAACGGCATCATCAACAAAAGCTTCCGAGCTTTCGAGCGAAGAAAAGACATTTATTGTCAGATTCTTTTCATAATAAGTATTATACAGATTTATACCGATTTTTACATTATCTGTTTCTTCTTCATCGATAAGATAAAGTGTGTACTCTCTTTCCTTTCTTAAAATAAGCTGTTTAATAATAAGCTTACGCTGAAGGAAAAAGTTAAAATCATAAACAGATCTTTTTGTGAGAATCGGCTTCAGCTCCTCAGCTTCGCTAAACAGACCCTGATTCTCTTTTTTGGAACTGTTTCTGTGTGCATCGGCAAAAACTATAACAGCTTTCTTGTCGCTCTTTCTTATGTCACGGGCAAGACACAGCGACTTTTCATTGAGTTCGGAAAAGATATGACTGTTACCGCTTTTAAAAAAATACACAAGGCGGTTATATGTTTCTTTGAAAATACTGAAAACAGCTCTGACTGTAAGACAAGGCACAAGAATTGCAATCAGCGAAACATAGGCTGTTTTAAGCCAATGAACCGGTTCGCCGTCAAAAACATACTCAAGCATTTCAGAGGCTTTATGATCAAAGCCAAACATTTTTGCAGTTGCCGCAAAGGAATCCAGAGCAGCAATAATCCAATTGCCCGATGAACTGAAGAAATGCGGACAGAAGAGCATAAATGCCGAAACAGCTACGCCTGCATAAAAAATCTGCATTGGTGTAAAAACCCAGATTTTCCTCTTGCCTGTTTTTTTTGATACCAAATACCATATAAGACAGAATAATGTTACTGTCAGCATAAATATTGCCGAAACACAGATACGAGTATCTGTAAAGAAAGATATTAAAGGCTCAATTATGAAATTCATTTTATACCTCCCGAAAACAATCAGCTTTTTTCCTTCAGCAACGGTTTGATTTTTTTGTAAAGCTCTGTAACTTTCTTATTCTCATGCAAAGATTTCATCAGAAAATTATGTACACCATCTTTACTTTTCCTTTGTGTAACAGCCTCATAAACTGCATTCACAAATTCTTCGTTTTCCTTGCCAATAAGAACGGAAATTTCCTGAATAAGCTCATTTTTTGCATTCTGAACATCTGTTGTAATATCCTCAACGCGTGAGATTTCTATCTTCCGTTTTGACCAGAATTCAACAGTACTGTCGTAGCCTTTATCCTTTGAAACAATTACATATTCGCTGTCTTCTTCTCTGGCAATTTTGTAGCCTAAAAGTGAAGTAAGCTGAAAATCAAGAGAATTTGGCGTGCCTGCAGTAACTTTAATGTATTCAATATTCGCCCTGCACTCACAAAGTCGCCTGTGCAGACCGAAAGTGAGTGTATTGGCATATTCGCTGTAAAAAATGCAAACAGAATCGTCCTCGTCAAGCTTTGCAACACCCTTCAGTCCGTCAACGCGTACATTTTCATAGTCAATAAAATAAATTGCCATTTCACCACCGCCTTTGCAAGAATTATAACACCGACTGTCGAAATGTGTCAACATAAATGCATAAAGCCGAGAAGTCATAAGATTAATATAAAAAAAATCAGCACCCACACATCATGGATGCTGACTGTTGGTACGAGAGACGGGACCCGACGGCGTCGCTTTGCTTTGCCGTCAATACGGCAACAATTGTAATCGACTTCGGCGAAGGCGGGTTCAAGTCCCACTCGGCTGATTTCAGACATAAAAAAATCAGCACCTACGTTAAGTAGATGCTGACCGTTGGTACGGGTGTTCATAAGGGATTATATTACAATTCTGTTCTATGGTGATGATTAGTCATTTCTGTAATCATATGTATCTTTGGTTACATTCAATTCAATGCCATTTATTGTTACGGTGTCTTCGTTATTCCATTCAATTACAGCTTCGGTACAGTGATAATTCCAGTATATATTCTTTTCCTTTTCGGTTTCATTGTTTCTGACCGAACACAGCACGGTATAATCTGTTGTTGTACCGCCATTGTTCAAGTATGCAGAAACCGTATATTTACCATCAGGCGAAACTACTTCATTTATCAATTCTTGTCCTTCTATTCTTTGAATGTCAAAAAAAGCCCAATGAATAGCATAAACTCCAATAGCAATAACAATCATAATGGGGATAATAATTTTCAGAAATTTTTTCAATAAAATCACATCCTTAATATTGTTAATTGTATCATAACATAATCACCGTCAAAAAACAACCCACTTGACATCTTTGCAGTAAAACTAAAAGTGTCATAGTGGGTTACATAATTTGATATAAAGAGAAAAATTGAGTATTCACAAAGGAATCCCTTATGAATACTCAATATGGTGCGGATATTCATAACACAAGTAGTTCTCCGGCAATACATATTCTACTTTTTAACTCACAAAGAGTTTCCTTATATTACAGAAAAAATCGAGTAATTGTGATGACATCAATTATCTATATTTGAAACTGAAATTTTCTAATATTTGTTAAATTCAATTTAAACACACAGCCTATATTACTTCTTGGTTATGATAACTTATTCAATCTAATTGAAGTCATCCGTAATTGACAACTGTTCAGGAAAATCAACATCAAAGCAGGTCTTAAGAATAGTTTTGCTCCATTCTTCAAGTTCAAATTGTTGTATTTCATGAAAACTCAAAAATCGCCCACTTTTGCTTTTCCCTTTGTTCTGCACCAGTTCATGTGAGTCTAATCTCAATTTTATTGATTCTTCATCAACCGAAACAACAAAACATACAGCCAGATGCTTTTGGCTTGTTCGTTTTTCCTTACTATAGATAAAAAGAGGTTCAATATTATTTAGTGCTACTGAAATTCCGATTTCCTCCTTGATTTCTCTCTTCAATGCTGTTTTGCATATTGATATAAAATCAGTAGAATTTACCTCTGTTTTATCTTCATATCGTGAATGTCCACCTATATAAATTAAATGTTTATCTTTTTCAGGAGAAGTTATAGAAACAGCATTCTTATTCTTCTTTATAACGAGTAATTTATTTTTTTCTTTATTTGTTATTACTGCTATAGGCAATGGTTGTAAATAGCTTAAGTTTGACTCAACAATTTCCCTTAGATCAAATTTAATGGGCGGTAAATAAGTTACTAAATCATTATAAGCAATAACCTTACGATTACAAATAATACTGTCAATTTGCTTTGTTTTTTGAATATAACCGATACGCTCCATAAGTAAATCCTTTAGGGTTTCAAGCGTTTTGGTCGTTACTTCTTTGCCAACTTCATCTTGCCCCTTGTTGGAAGTATCTATCTCAAAAACGCTGTGAAAATAGGCTTTTTTACTTTCTATTGTACGTCGTATTGCACTTAAATATTCTTCTAATACGGTTTTGTTCATAATTGTACCAATTTTGTCAGTTAAGAGATTGGCATATTCTCTTTCTATTGATATATGAGGTTCTACGCAGAATGCAAAAACTATATCAATAGACTTTATTAATTCTTCCATAAGCAAAAAATGTTCAGTTATTACTTTCTGCTGGTCTTCCATTTTGTCCGTTACAGAAAGCCATTCAAACCAACATAAAGCATCAAATATACCTCTATCTAAAATTAAAACATCTACATTACTTGACTTATCTTCCAATGTACCTATTAAACCTGCAAGAGACATACAAGATGTCCAAATATTAAACATAGGGCTTTGTTTATCACTAACAGGGCAAACACTGGCTCTTTCTTGTATTACTTTAACACTAAAACCGTTTCTTTTTAGAAATAACTCTAAAGAATTAATACAAGAAGTTTTTCCTGCTTTTGGTGAGCCACTAAATTCTATAACAATAGGTCTTTTTTGACGATGTTCCGCCTTCAGCGAAAGAACATTCTCAGCCAATTCTTGTAATTCTTTTATCATTTTTTTTCGTTCTTGTGGACGGATTTCCATAGCACACCTCATTCTGATTTAATTATTTGTTCTTTACTAATATTTTCAAACTTATCTAACACGCGACCAACTGAATAGCCGATAAAACTTGATAGAATGACACAAAGATATAAGAATTTTTCATTTATTATGTAATCAAGACATCCGGTTACTCCAAACATACCTGATAACAATGCATAAATCATAATAACAACAAATGCAAAAGCAAAAAAAGGTCTCGAGATAAAGTATACTAAATTTCCAATAGAACCTGCAAAAGTTGAGTTTTGAACAATGCGATTTGTTATACAAGCCTTATACAAGCGTTTAATATACTGCAAACTGCACAACATGCCACTTGCAGACAATGACGAAATTACTGTTTTAATAATAATCTGTTTTTTAATCATATCTTCACTTAACTCACAAAGGGTTGTTATTAAAAGCACTCCTCCTATCAATAACATTAAAAAATAATATACAAAAATAACAACAAGTTGTGTTTTTGAAATTTCAAAAATCAAGGAATCACTTTTTCTCATTTTAATACCTCTTTTTAATCATTGATAAAATACAATAAAAAACCATATAAAATATCATTACTCACATCATATTATTTATATTGAAACTCATTGTTTTTTTCAGTCTTTAAGATGAAAAATATTATTCAGTATATACAAAAATAAGTACTAATATGTCAGTAACTCATTAAATGCTTTTATGGCAAAACTGTCTGTCATGCCGGAAATGTAGTCAAGAATAGCACGTATATATGTTTTTCTATTTGGTATTTTTTTATATATTTTCTTGTTTTCACATTTAAGAGCTATTTCTTTAAACTCACCGTCAGGTACTATCGTGCTATCACAATACTTGGCTAACCAAACCTTGAAAGACTTCACTAACATTGGGCAAGCCTTTTCTTTTTTATCTAAAGCAACCCAAGAATGACTACCATCAAAAGCATCGAGTAAAAATGCAAAAATCTGTGTAATTACTAACTCTGAATATTTTTTATACGGTTCAAATCTTTGGTTTTTATAAATGTAGTCATAATTGAATGCTTTTACTTCATTAAGTTGTTTTAAGTATTTATCACTTAAGCAAATACCGTCAGTAGGAGAACTGTTGTTGCAAACATCAATAATCAGATTGTGCATAATAACAGTTGTATTTAAAACACTTTCGTCATTTATTCTTGCGAGCCTGAGTAATTTGCTTTTCTCTTCTTCACCAATAAAACCTAAGTTTATGGCATCTTCAATATCTCTTCCTACATATGCAATTTTATCGGCTAACTTAACAACACACCCTTCCCACGTTGCAGGTTGATATTGTCCCGGAATTTTAAAATCAGAAAAATCAATCAAGTCATTTCTAGGTTTAAGCCCGTTTTCATCCACTTCACCACAATGAGAAATAATACCGTCTCTCACTGCGTAAGTTAAATCGAGATTTTTTGAAATCTTATAATTATCTTCCAGCAATTCAATATCATCGACAAAACGCAGTCCATTTCTTTCGTGCCAAAATTCTTCTTTCAAATACTTTTTACAAAGCTTCTTAATTACAGTTTCGCCTTGATGTCCAAAAGGAGCGTGTCCAAGGTCATGACCTATGGCAATAGCTTTTGTTAATTCACCGTTTAACCCTAAATAATTAGCTATTGTGCTACTTACGGATTCTACATGCGCAACATGTTCCATACGAGTGCATATATGGTCATTGTTAATATTAAAAAACACTTGTGTTTTGTGATTTAATCTTCTGTAGGCCATTGAATGCAAAATTCTTGTATAATCACGTGCAAAAGGTGTCCTAATATCATCATTGCGAGAGTACAATGCCGAAGGACGAGCTGTTAGTTTGTCCCAATTTGGGTTATTTTCATTTGTTGCGTAATCTTGAAAAATACCTTTAGTCATACCAATCAATCCTTTCACAGATAGTTACATTATTAAAAAATAATCAACGAATAACTATATTTATTCAGGTTAACTGTATACAATTAATCAACCAAGCACAATATGCCTTGCAAAAATGTGCCTTTTTTCGACAAAAACGCTTGTTTTTCATCATTATTTGCACCATTACACAATCCGCACATTCGACAATGCCTCCTTTAATTTGTACAATAAAGTTACAAAATTAAAGGAGGCTATCATTATGTCAAACAAAAATTCATTACAATTTCGCCAAGTTGGAAATTATATCATCCCTAACCTCATACTCCCACCGAAAGAAGCAAGTGTTGGGATTGGTAAATGGGGTATGTTACATAGGGACTATCTTGAAAAACACAACCGAGTACTTTTTAACTTATTGCTTACCCAAGGCAATCTATATCAGCATTGTGCAGACGTTGAAAATCAGGCAAGAGATATGTTTGATACACTTGTTGAACAGATGAAAAAGGCGGAAGGCGTAACCGAACAACTTAAAGAAGAAAATCAGTTGGAGTGGGTATGCCTTATGCAGAATATTGAGGCAAGAGCAAGAGAAATAGTCTGCAAAGATATTATTTACACATAAGCAATAGGCACGAGAGCAAACCTCTCGTGCCTATTGCTTTATGTTAGAAAGTACTTAATTCGTTTTGATAGCGCTGGTTTGCAACTTCAACCAAATATTTTACTGATGTAATTTCGTCATCTTTAAGCGGTTCATCATGTTGAATTATCAAATATGAATCTAATGCTTTAAAAACGCTAATATACATTCCTTTCCATGAGTGATTACATTTGCCGTCACCATGTAAAAATTCATCAAACTGATTTGAGCGGTGTTCGCTCAAATGAACTTTAGGTTGGTAGCTTGTTGAATATCCTAAAATACCGTAATCCCAATAAAAATGTGTTGCTTTTATACCGCTTTTTAAAATACAGAACAAAAGAGTTTGTGATAAATCCAATTGATTTATTTGCTTTTCTATTTCGTCTAGTTGCTCCACATCAAAGTGGTCGTATCGTAATACGGCATAAGTCGCATCATTTAATTTTTCTTTACCTAAAAAATAATCTTTAATAGCTGTATAATGTTCAGTTGTTTTAATCTTTTCAATTATATCTATGGTTAAATACTTTTCAAATATCTTTATAGGAATCGGCTCTGTCATTGGCTCAAATGGTATATGATAATCAACGTCAAAATCAGAAAGAGCCAAAGACAATGGATCTAATGCAATATTCATAATCAACATCATTCCTATGGCATATTTCAAAAAAGAAATGAAAAGATTTGTTCGTTCGTCTTTATTTTCTTTATTCGGAGTATTATTGTTAACATAAAAAGTGTCAAAACCTTGTTTATGGATATATTTGTTTGCTTTTTTAAGCAATTCATTGTATTCTTCAAAGAATTCCGGTATAACAGTTTTAATTTCATTGTAAGCATCGTTTTGTTGGCTAAGCAAATCCTTAACGGCCTTGTCGGTAGGAAATCTGCCTTTCTCTTTCCATATTTCAAACTTTTCAGCATCAACGGCAGATAGGAGCATATTATTCATGTTTTCTATAGACTGTCGCAAGGAATAGAACGCACAATCAAAATATCCATCTTCGTATAAGAAAAAGGCATGTTTTATAAGCTCGACCGATTCGCTGAAGAAAATATTACAGAACATTTCGTTGAGATTTCCCGTGGTTGGTATCAATGCCCGAAGTGTACCCAGCAATTCATCGTGCTCAGGCAACTGATTTTTCACCAAGAGATTTCGATCTTGTTCATATAATAATTTTTCCCATTCTTCTATATTCATAAGCCTCAACTCCGCACCGGTGTGGTATCAATTTGTTTTTATGAAAATCAAATATATGTAACATATTAATGCTCTAAATTTTATACATCACTCTGATTTTGATACTTATTATTTCTTTTTCTCCATAATACAACAATGATTACTATAGCTGTTACTAATGCGATGAAACCAATTATACTAAGCACTAATATCCAATTATCACAAATCCACTTTATAAGAAAAATAACGCCGTATGTAAGTGCCCATATAATTGTAAAAAAGATTAGTCTGATTAACCAATGAAAAAATGAGCCACTACCACGACTATTTATTATATCATTGTGATACATCTTGCCTACATATCTAAACGCAATAATATAGGCAACAAAACCAATTATTGCGAGAATGATATATTCCCAATACCACTCAACAGGTAATCCTAGTGGTTCTGTTAAAAATTCAAAAATTAATTTCCACATATTACTTAGTTTTCTTACTCCTCCATATTATCTGTTTAGAGCTCATACTATGACATAACGGTCTGAACTGCATCATCCATACCCTCGGGTGGATATTTATATTTCTTCAAAAGTCATTCAACTAATTTACGCATACCGGCACAGCAATTCTTGCACCGACATCTGTTTGGGCTCCGAAGTTAAAAGTCGGAGCAATATTTTCTGCAAGTTTATAACCGTAGCGTTCAAAGTTATAGTTTTCTAATGCCTTGTAAACCTGACCGATGTAAACGCCAAAATCATCGAGATTATCATAAGATTCACTCTGAAAATAAAGCATTGTGCATTCGGGAAGTTCAGCTATTTTGTAGCCGTCAGGCAAGGGCTTTGTATAATCTAAAGGAACCTCAACACCCGATGCAATATTGCTATAACCATCCTCCTGTAAAAAATCAGGCAATTCAAGTATTGCTGCTGTATCAAACTTTTCGGGAATACTGTTTTGAAGTCCTTCCCAATCACAGCCTACTTCTTCACAATAAGACAAATAACCTGTTGCCGATTTTGACGGCAGATAAATCAATTTTCGTTTCGGTCTGCTTACAGGTATTACAGTACAGATTGATGTGCTTTCCATCTCTCGTCCTTCTTTCAAGATGTGATAATGATTTGCAGGGTGCCCGATATACAAAGGTATCGCAATTGGACTTTTACGGTATTCATCAGGAGTAACAGAAAACCGTTTTGCAAAAGACCTTGTATATCCTTCGTGGGAAGTGAAATGGCTGTCTAAAGCTACATCAAGCACATTATCATCTGCGTTAATCAGTTTCTCTGCACTTTTACTTAATACAATCGCATTTACATATTCATATAGCGTTGTCTGCAAGAATTTATGAAACAATCTGTCCAGCTGACGGCGGGAATATCCGATAGCATTACAAATAGTTTCAATGCTAAAATCAGCATCGTTATGATGTAATTTTATGTATTCTTGTGCAGCAACAACTATTTCCAAATCGTTCATAAGGCACCCTTGAAATATGATAACAATAAACCAATACTTTTTCTTGATTTATATGGACAAATTCACTTTTTAAATATTAGATGATGAAAAAATGAAACATTTTTATATTTATCAATATTACAGGTTTGCATTTCAAGTTCGAGCATATTCATATACCATTCATCGGTATATTTTATTTTATCGTTAGTTGAAAGAGCAAAGAAAGTTCTTATACCAAATATATTCTCACATGCAAGACCGTTGGTTTCCGCAAAATCAAAAAGAATTTTGTTGTCATATGTTCCTCTTTTGCCAAAAAGGTTGTTTCCATTGTCCGCATCACTATTCAGTAATTGAAGCGCAGCATCAGGTGTATCATCAAAAACAGCATATGCTAAAATTCTGCCGGGAAGATTATGCTTTACGATAGATAAAATTCCGTCATAGTTAAGAAATTTTACCAATTCCTGTAATATTTCATCAGCATTCTGAACATACTCCAAAACATTATGACAAATAACTACATCAAAACTGTTTTCTGCAAGTTTATATAAATCATCTCTGGTTGTAATGAGTCTGTAATCACCGTCAACCCGTTTTATAAACATATCTGGGTTGGGTTCATATGCAATTACATTATGATGCTTTGCATAGTGGCTTGCTGTAACACAAAAACCTGCACCATAATCCAATATGTTTAACTTTTTATCCGTCGTAAAATCCAACTGACGGAATATCATATCATAAAACAATTTGCCCCGAGGCTGTTCAATTAAGTTTCTGTAATCATCAATAGAATTTGGCATTATTTCGCCTCCTCAATAAAAAGCTCAAATCTTTTTCCGTCTTTGTAAATAATACCGTCTGTAACAGTGATTTTTAATATTATGGTATTAACATCGTTTTCGTTTGTATGACCGTTATCATACCACGATGCAAAGGCTTCTCTTAATTTATATGCTAAATCCTTGTTTTCTTCGTTACGGATATAGCCTAAACTTTCAGCTTTTCCGTGTCCCGAAAACCATTCGCCACAGATTGCAATAACAGGATTTTCGCTGATATGTTTCATTTTATTTGTTGAATTGCGAGTTATGGTGTAAAATGCACCGTCAATATAAATTGCATCAACTGTTCTCACCCACGGAACACCACAGTTATCAACAGTTGCAATTGATATAAGAGAATCCTTACTGAAACGCTCATTCAATATATTATCAAATTCTTTGTTCATATACTTATCCTCTGAAACTTAAATAGATTTTCCTGAAATTTCGGCAATTCGCAATTCAATCATTTTCTTCAAAAACGGTAAATCATTTTGAATTGCATTATCAATACGGAAAGTGCAACCACATACATCGTCAAATACTTTACCGAAGATATTTTTTGCTTTTCCTCCACCGCAAGAGCCACAATTACCACAATGGTCAACATGCTTTCACGCTGCATTTTTTACACTATCATCAGCAGTTACATCTTCGTAGGCATTACTGTCCTCAGACCATATTGTCCAGTGATTTTCAGGCTCATCCGGGTCTTTGATTGCAATAAAACAAACATATTCACCATTAAATTTGCAAAGATAATATATTTTGTCTTTCCAATAGCCGTTGTCTTTTATAAACTCAACATGGCTATCCAGTAAATAATTTGCAAAATCTAAAGCGGTTTGTTTCATATCGCCACTTAAATTTTCAGATATATAATCGAAGATACTCTTATCCATACCAGCATAACGATTCCTTTTTATGATTTTATATGTTAATGATAGCATAAATTGAAATGTATTTCAACTTTTCAAAATCTCATTACAAACAGTAATCCGCACCATAGCAATCTGCTACGATGCGGATTATTCATTTAGCACTCAATACTGTTTATTAACTTTTTGAACACAGAACTTTCCTTGAATTCTTCTGAAAGCGGATATCTGTTTGTCAAAAGATGCTTTACTCTGTTTTGCATTTTGCTTGTGCCAAGGTTAGTTTTTGTTTTTTCAAAGATTGCACCGTTTACAACAGGTGATGTACCTACGGAAATGTCAGGTAAACTGTCAAAAGCTTTGGCAAGTCTCACTTCTTCCTCAAAGCATCTGATTGCACTTTCTTCATCACCAGCCATATATCTCTTTATACCAAGATACCCATAATTGTAAATAATATGATTAAAGCTCTTTCCGTAATCCTCATCGGGCATAATAGCTTTCAGCAAATTGATAAAGCTCTCTAAAATTTTTTCATCATAGTCCGTAGGCTCATCATATGTTCTGAACAAGGTTTCACCAAGTAATCTTAAAAGCTCAGAAACACCGTTTGCACAGGCTTGTTTCCTTTTTTCTGCATCATTGTGATAAATATACATAGCTTCAATATCTCTTGAGTTCTGCATTAATGGCATACCCGACAATACTTTTTCGGCATGGGTTATATCTACTCCGCTTGTATCAATCACACTTAATCTGCTCAGATATCTGCACATCAACTTTTTTGCCCAAATTCTGATGCTATCGGTTGTGCATTGCTCTTGAATTAAGTCATAAATATTCTGTGCCTCATCTCTGACCTCAAGCAAACGATTTGCATTGAGCTGTGCATTTGTAAGGCAGTTCAGATATTTTACAAGCAAATCAAAATTGCCGGGGAATTCACACACCGCTTGCTTCATTAATGCCGTCACATCATCGGATTTATGCTCACTCCAAAGCCTTGAATACTCGTTGCAATAATACTGAATTTTTTGTTCCTGTTCAATTTTGTTAATACCGAGAAGATTGTCAACGCTTGTGCCGAAAAAAGACGCTATTGCAGGAAGCATTGTAATATCAGGATATGTTTCATTACGCTCCCATTTGCTTATGCTCTGATTGCTAACACCGAGAAAATTCGCAAGCGTCTCCTGAGTTATACTTTTATCCTTACGCATTGATTTTATTGTTTCGCCAATATTGATTGTCATTTTAGTCAACTCCTTAAAGAAATCAACAGCGCTGTTGTCGTCTGTATCGTAGCAATTTTTCAGAAATAAATCAATGACTTGTTTAGAGATATTAAATCAACTGACGGTTGGATTGTTTGCGATATAGTTGATGACAGTTTTATGTTTTGCTTGATACACTAATATTAATTTGCTTCTGTCTTGTGTTTGCTTTGTGCAGATAATGAGCATTTTTGTCGAAAAATAGAGCGTTTTTGCAAAGTGAATTGAATTACTCTTAAATTTGCGATAACTTTAATATGTATATGTTATTTATAGTTTATTTCTATAGTTATACTTATTAAGTACTTGCTTTTTCCGCTTAGTCGTCACCTCGGTGTATATCTCCGTTGTTGCAACACTGCTGTGCCCGAGAATTTCCTGAACGGAACGCAAGTCTGCACCGTTTGCAAGAAGATTAGTAGCAAATGTATGCCGCAAGTAATGTGGTGTTGATTTTTCGTTAATTCCGCAAGCATTTTTTGCAGAGTTGTAGATATATTCAATACCGTGAATACTCAGTTGCTCACCAAATCGGTTCACAAATATTTTATCTGTATTGGTGGGGCGACCTTTGCGGATTTTCAGCCACCGGGTAAGGTTGTTCCAGGTATCGTTACAGGATATGTAAATTAATCTCTGTTTTCTCCCCTTGCCATGAATGAGAATTGTCCGTTCAGAAAAAATCACATCGCTAAGTGAAATATTTGAAGCCTCGGCGATTCTTATTCCGGTACTGATTAATACATCAATCAAAGCAAGATTGCGGTAATTCTTCCATAAGTCAAAAGCGGTTGTTTCTCTTTCGGCACAGTTGGTGAGATAAGTAAGCAGTTTTGAGGTTTCTTTTACCGCTAAAGTCTTTGGGAGCCGTCGCTCCTTTTTGTAGCGAAAGTGATGGTTCTGATAATAGTTCACATCAGTATAACCTTGCTCGTAAAGAAACCCGAAAAACACTTTAAGCGTAATTAACTTCCGGCAAATTGTGTTGTCTTTGAGCTCACGCTCTTTGGATAACACTTGCACATATTTCAGGATAACCGTTTCATCAAGCTCATCACCTTGTAGAAATGCCTGAAAATCTTTTAAATCCGAACGATAAGCTGTTATCGTTTTATCGGATAGGTTTTTTGTGGATTGGATGACTTGTATAAATTCATCACTTGCTGTTTTTATACTTTTCATTTGATCACTCCTCGAAATTTTGAAAATGTGTTCGCAAAATCATTTTAACAGAATTTCGGGGAGAGTTATATAAACTTACAATAACACTTAATTATTGTGAGTAATAAATATGATTATCTTTTAAAAAATAGGAGGTAATAAAATGAATAATAAAACTAGTCCATTAAAGAGCTTGGAAGGTAAAACGATTGCAATTGTCTATATCTTTGAAAAAGAGGATGCTGAAGGTTTTGGACACTTCTTAGTATGGAAAGAGAAAATATTAACTGGTTGGCTGAATGCTGTTTATGAATTAAAATGCTTACCCTTCATAATTGATGTCAGAACATTTATGCAAAAAGCTAGCAACTATTCACTTCCACATATAGATTATGTTATTAATCTTAATAGTGGATGCAATAAACTTTCAACAATGGGTTTGGTACCATCAATTTGTAGTTTTTTGAATATACCGTGCATACCCTGTGATGCTACCGCTATACTTACAACCGAAAACAAAAAAATATCAAATTTTGTTGCAATAGGCGCAGGTTTACAAACTCCCGCTTTCTTAAACAAAGAAAAGTCTTATGGCATTTATAGACCGATTAATTTAGGAAATAGTATAGGTGTTGAGAAAAAATGTTTCACAGATTTTAGTTTGGATGGTATATATCAAGAATTTATACCAGGATATGATGTTACAATTCCAGTTGCTTTTAACTTTCAGTCAAAAAAACTGGATATTTTGCCACCTACCTTGTATTTTCCTAAAACATCAGATCCAAATTGGATTTATGATGAAAAAACAAAAGAGAAAGATGCAGGATTAACAAGATTGCAGTTTCTTGAAATAGAAGAGAAGACAAAACAAGAAATACTTAGATTTTTTAAAGTTTTTGACATAAAAACATATGGTCGCATAGATGCACGTTTAAAACAAGAATACGATTTGAATGGTGACATTATAAAAAAACCTTTCTCTTTTTCGAATTGCTATTTTCTTGAAATCAATTCAATGCCAACAATAGAACAATGTGATGGCTTTGATTTGGCATTTAAAGCTGTTCTTTTAAATAAAAAGCATAGTTTCTATAAATGCATAAAAGAGTATACAGATTATATAGATCACCCAACAATAAATGGTTTTTTATTGGCTTGTTCTATGTTATCTACATCCAAGTACTAAAATCAAAAAGATTATAACCATATTTTAAGATAAATTCTTTTCGTTTTCCTTTAGACATATCAACAATTTTAGGTATATTACAGCGATACAATAGTGGAAATTTATTTCCGTAGTGTGCTGCAAGGTACTGCATTTGAAGGATTCTGTATGATGCACATAGAAGATTACGCTCAAAAGATGCATTAATAAGTTTATCTACAGGATATGTATCACACAGTTCTAATCCGAATGAGGCATTTTGACGATATGCTACTGCCAGAATATTTAACATATAGTCTGCTGATAAAAATGGTAATCGTGAGGTTCCCATTGCATCAAATATTCGCCTCATAAGTAACCTAATACGATTTTCATCTATCATGCAAAACGAATAACTTTCAGCTATCAATTTGTTACTTTCTAACGCAAGTTGTTGTACGATTCTATTCTGATATTTTGCATACTGCAAACCTTTATCGAAAATTTCAATTGCCTCTGTAGCTCGTCCACAATATAAATAAGCAACACCAACATTATTAAAAATATGTGTTAAACCAACCATACCTGGAACATTATTTATAGCTTCTATGGATAAGTTTTGAAATTCATCTGTTGAAACGTTATTGGTGTAAAACTGTTCGATTAGCATATTGTTTTTGGTATAAATAGCATGATCTTCCATGTTGTTATTCTTGAAGATTGCATATGCTTTGTTATACATATCTAATTTTTCACTTTGGGAACATTCAGGAAGCAAGTCTGCACATTTATATACTTGTGCTAAAAGAATTTCATTGTTTAACAATACTGCTAGTTCTCTAGCTTTAACGATATCATCACCGCCGCAATCATTACAGAATACTTTATATAATCGTGCTACGCATTCCATGTTTCTTAATAAAATACTGTCCTTATCATTGTTTGCTTTGTACTGTATTATATTAAATAGTGTGTTATTTAATTGGTTGTTTATTGCTTCTTTTTGATCCATTAACAAGTTTGCTCTATATCGAAATAGTAATGGACTAAATTCAGAAACAACAGGATTGTCCACCCAATCTGTATTTGTAAGAATTTCTAGTTTTGTGTTTGAACAAGTACTGTAGCATTGTTCGGAATAAGAATCTATAAAAGAATCAATATCTTCAGCTCCGCAATTAATAATTTTGTATGTAATCTCTTCGCCGCTATTACGTATCATTTTTACATTTATTCCGTTTGGACACTCTGATAACAATTCTTTGGCTCTTTCAAAATTATTGTCTTTTAATAGAATAATAATTGCAGGTCTTAAGATGCTATCCTTGTGAATGTTAATTATCTTATTTAGAGATCTTTTAGTTACTTCACCTTCTTGTATAATGATAGGGTCAATAACTTGAGGACCAGCTGCTTGGTGTTCCGTTACTGTAAACAATTTACATAATGATGTTATTATTTCTGCAATAGAAGCAATATAATTGCCAGAAAGAATATTAGAAATACTCTTTGATACCGGAGTTACGCTTCCTTCAATCCTATCAATAATTTTATTGTGGAATTGTTTGAGTTTTCTTTCTGAGTCAAAAAAATGTTGAGTATTAATAAACTTATTAAAGTATTCATGTCCTCTTCCGACAACAAATCGTTGTTCTACGACAAAAATTGTAAATATATTTGTATCATTGTAGAAAATACTCTCAACATCAATCATTTCATAATCCCCTTCAAACAAGTTTAGTTATTCTTGTTTCATTTACTCACAATAATTAAGTGTTATTGTAAGTAAACTTTGTTGTAACAAAGGAGTAAAATTATAAGTTGAACATAAAAGAATTAATTAAAGAAGGATTAGGTTTCAAAGTGGGCTCAACCAATCAAAAATATAAAACTAACCTAACAGGTAAAGTCAGAGAAATAAAAAAAGACACCCTTCCTGAAGAAGTAGTGTCAAGTTTCCTAAATGGAGAATATAAAACATATCTAACAACAGATAAGATTGTTTTGTACCGTACATACGGCAGAGGATACAGCAAAACCAAGGGAGCAACTTGGAATGGCGGTTATGCATCAACCGAATTTGCAGAATCAAGGATTGATGTAAAAATAAGACTTGCATTAAAACCTGAATGGCTAAATACCAGGCTTGTTGAAGAAAAAATACTTGTACCTATTGGAACAAAAATTCATGTGGGATTAGTCGCACCGGTTACACTCAATACAAGTACTGTATTGGCAGGTGGCGCAGAACAGGTTTTGTTGCCAAGAAATTGGTCGAAAGAATGGATAATTGGTTATAGAGAAGTTACATCAAAACCTCTAATGGATTATCCTGAATTTTTTTCAACACCACCAAAAGATAATCGTGAACAAATTAAATAAAAACTATATTCCGAAACAGTCAAAAACAATACTATAACAGCAGCAATCCGCACCATAGCAATCTGCTATAATGCGGATTTTCACTTTATTTCTTTACAACAGGAACCCATATTTCACTGCGGTAAACGGGGTTTGCCATATTACCTTCGGTATAAGCCTCAATATCCATTTCATAAGTAGGCTCGTAGCCTGATGTCGGGAAGAATTCCGAAACAATCTTATGCCACATATCCTGCATAGCTTTCGGCATTGCACCTTTACATTCAAACACTGCCCAAGTTCTTGCAGGAATCGTGTTTCTTCTGAAGCCTTCGGGAGCCTCGGCGTTTTCATCACATTTTGCTGCGATTGAATAATCAAAGGTTTTTGCGTTTTGGGGAAGATTTCCATAGCACACACCGAATATGAAGGTTTTGTCTGTAGTTAATTCAGTTAATTTCTTAACAGTACCGTCTTTGTGAGAACGTGTCCAAAAGTCGGGAATACTTTTGGCATTTTCTGAATTTTCAACAGTATGTGCTTCAACCTTTTCAATAATATCAAAAGCCTCTTTTTCTACAATTTTGTAGTCCATTATATTTCCTCCGCTTAATGTAATTTTCACAGTAAGGCGAGAAAAAGATTTGAGTTTTGAACCGTCCTTTTTGGCTTCTGATGGAGTAATTCCGTGAAACCTTGTAAAAGCTCTTGTAAAACTTTCAGGACTTTCATATCCGTATTTAAATGCAATATCAATTACTTTTGAATCAGAAGCACACAGTTCATTGCCGGCAAGTGTAAGCCGTCTGTTTCTGATATAGTCTCCTAAAGTAATCCCACATAAAATACTGAAAATTCTTTGAAAATAGAATTCCGAACAAGCCGCTTCTTTTGCAACAAGCTCCATATCAATTTCATCAGCCAAATGATTCTCAATATAGTTTATTGCATTCTGTATTCCTGTAACCCAATCCATATTGCTCACCCCTTTGTGTGGTTACATTATAAAATAAAGAAAATATTATTTCCTGACTTTTTATGCTCAGTGTTGCATGAATATATTTTAACACACTTTATATGTTGTTTCAATCAATGTGATATTCATTTTGGTTATTGAAAAGGCATACTGTTTATGTTATAATAAATTTAGATGAATCTGCAAAGCAGATACCGAAAGGAGAACAATTGTATGAAAGTTTTTTATGAGGTAACTGAATCTTAAACTGAATATATGGTGCAAACGATTGTCGAGGTATAGGCCTCTATGTTGTTGCGCCGTTTTAAAGTAACCTTTCGTGAATACTATAACTTTCGGTTGTAGCACACTTTAGGGTGTGTTATTTTTATGCCTAAAATCAGCCGTAGGAAGTACCCACCAATGATGGTTGCTTTCTGCGGCATTTTTGCGCCAATTTTCAGACTTTTGCTAACATAAATATTTGGAGGAATAACAGTGGATAAAAATTTAATAGAAAATAATTTTAATTTGAAAGTATTTGATATACAACTTCTTGATAAACATTTTGGTACTGAGCTTTATTTAATCAGCACAGATATCGGAAAATACATAGTTAAAGTTCTGCCATTGTATATGGAAAATGTAAAAAACGAAGGTGAACTTACCGAATATCTTTATAATAACGGACTTAAAGTTGCAAGATTTATGAAAAGCAACGATGACGCTTATGTGGTAAAAACACCGGAATTTCAGTTTACCGTTCAACAGTTTATTGAAGGAGAATCACTACCGGTGAATACTGCACCTGATTGGTTTATCTGCAAATCTGCCGAGTTTCTTGGTCAAACAGCATTGTTGTTGAAAGATTATGAAGGCTTATCATTACGATTTGGCAAAGATTTCTTTTCAACAAAAACAGTTCGCAGGAAATTGTGGCAATACAAAAAAGAACTTGTTATGGCGAAAAAAGCAAAAAACACGGATGCCATACCTGTTTGGGAAGAACAAATCCGGCATCTCAAAAGAATATCCAAATTCCGTATTGACACTAAAAAACTAACTTATGCTAATTCGCACGGAGATTACCACACAGGTCAAGCAATTATACATAACAATGATTTCACGGTTATTGATTGGAGTTCGGCTTGTCGGTTGCCCATTTGTTTGGATGTTATAACATCTTATATCTTTTCAAGTCCGACATGTGCCACAGGTGAAATTGATGCAGACGGACTGAAAAAATATATCAGGCAATTCACAGAAAAGTTTCCATTGACGGAGTATGATATAAAAGCAATGCCGTATGTATTGTACTTTTGGCACTGTATGTGTAATTATCGTCCTGATGAACTTGTAGATATTCCTGACACTTATAAAGCTATTGCAAAACTCATAAACAACTTTTTGAATTGGCTTTATGATAATGTGGAAGAATTGTCGGAAGAACTAATTAAATAATTAAATTCACTCCGAGGTGTCGACTAAAAACCGACACCTCAATTGTTTTAGAAAAATTTTGAAAAACTATCGACAATTAAGAACATTTGTTCTATAATCGTAAACACAATTAAATAAACGACTTTAAATCGTGCAAGCAGAGCAGGACCTTTACAGGCTGAAAATCTTCCGAGCGCCGTATGAAGTCGAATGTACATATCTTTCAAGAGAGCAACACAGCAAAAACCTACATATTAGTGTTGCAGAGAAGAAAGAACCCACTTTTTGAATCGAGTAAGCGGGGCAGGACTCTGTTTTCAGAGCTGAAAAACCACCAAGCACCGTAACGAAAGTCGATTGGATGTGGGATAACTATGTCCATTCGAATTCGTACGGTGCTTTTTTTATTTTTAAATTTTCAATCAAAACTCTGAAAACCGTGCAATAAGATGGTGGGAGATAAAATTTGGCCAAATTTGAAAATCAGTCAGAAATATATGGTAGGGATATAAAAAATATTTGGTTGTAAGAATGGCAAAATGAGACTTTTTATTATCGCTTAATGAAATTACCCTGCAGACAAAATCAAACCCGTTACAAAGGAAAAAATCATTGAAAATCAACCCGAAATACAACATTAAAGGAGGAATGTAAATGGAAGAAAAGAAGCGTGGCCGTGGCAGACCAAGGCTTGATACACATAACACAGAAGCTTATGCACCAAGTCGCAGACAGGCAGTCAACTCAATGTATATGTTTGAAGCTGTACAGTTAATTTCGGAAGCGGCTACCGAAATTCCGGATAGTGAGCTGCTTTGGTATTCAGATAATGCAACCCATAGTGCAATAAGTAAAAACGGAATTCTTGAACAAATAGGAAGAATGAGAATTCAAGATAAGTATGACCTGAGTGACTGCATTTATATTACTAATCTTTCCATTGCCGCAGTGAAAAACGATTGCACTTGCAGAGAAATAGAAAAATCTATCCGAAGTATACGGCTAATCACAAAAGAAGCTAATTACAACCCCGACAACACCTATCTCCAAAATTTGTCAGAACAAGTTGTTGTTGATTTATGTAAGATGGGCGGAAACTACGCAAATCATTTATGGTAGCCGCTTCCGAAATTAAAAGGAGTGTGATGTATCTGAACATTGATATCATTTATGAGGAACAGCAAAGTCAAATCTTCTTCAAAATGCCGAAGGTGTTGTTTACGGATGAGTACAAGGATTTATCTACAGAAGCGAGGCTGCTTTACGGCTTAATGCTCGACAGAATGCAGTTATCTGCAATAAATGGTTGGTGTGATAAAAACGGAGAGGTCTTTATCTTCTATACCATTGCTGAAACAAGTGAAATGCTCGGTTGCGGTCATGACAAAGCTACAAGATTACAGCGTGAGCTTGAAAAACATAATCTGCTCCGTCGTAAATATCAGGGCAAAGGCAAGCCTACAAAGCTGTATGTTTTAGATATACCGAAAACACGCATCAGGTCACCGTAAAAGTCGCAAGTAATAATACTGAGGAGAGTAAGACTGAAAGTTATATACCAACCGAGAAGAGAAAAAATATTCTTTAATTAAGTTAGTAGTAACTTTAAGTATATAAGGTAACTTGGCTGAATGCGAAAAGCTAATGAAACAACGCATTTCTTCTTCGGCTCGTAAAAATATTTTCAAAAAAATCAGGAACATTTTTATAGCGCTTATTCCCATTACTATTAGGGGCGGTTTTGACAAAAAGAAACTGCCCCCACTAATGTGAGAGCAGTAAAAACAACTTGTTATTCTGTAATGTCATTCAATAGTTTCTTTTGTTTATACTTTGGAAGTTTACCAACAACAGTCACATAACTGTGGTCTGCCATTTCAAAAATCAACTCATCAGGAATTTCACCAATAGGAAAGGAATTAAAATATGGCTGTTGAACTGCAGGACAATGATATCCTCTGACGATAATGTCCGGATACAACTGTCTGTAAAAATCTCCCGTCATACGCTCACAATTCAACGTAGCGGTTTCTATGCCCTTGAGAACAAATAACTGTGCAAAAATTTTACCTTCTACTTTAATTATATCGCTTTTAGGACCAAACGGATGGTCGATATATGCTCCGTTTTTTGAAAGGCAATAATTGAGTAATTCTGAATATATCATTAGAAATCACCTTTGAAATTATAACATCTTTCGCATAATAGCCTGTCCGTTTTCTCTTGCAACTTCAACAAAACCTGATTTTTTATACAGTTGCATAGGACCTTGGAAATCAAAATCATCTCTGTTTTCGGAAAGTTTTGCATAACCTTCAACAGCTGCATAGCCGTTTTCTTTTGCATCACTGCATACTCTTTCAATAAGGGCAGAGGCAATTCTTTTACCCCTGTATTCAGGTGCAATTTCAAAGCAAACAATAGAAACAGTCTTTCCACAAGTATTTTCTTTTGCAAATTGTGGGACAAACCCTGAATAGCTTTCAATATCTGCAGCATTGCACCAACCGATAGAAACATCTCCGTCAAAAGCTAAATAACCGTGTATTTTATTTTCGTTCAACATTTTTACAGCATACTTACGGAGTGTTTTCTTAACACCAAATATTTTGAATTTCTTAACCATCTTTTTAATTGTTTCTTCATCTTGATTTGGAGAGGTGCAATAGCATGGTCCATTAGGATTGTCGTCGGTAAATGCACGATTATCGAAAAAGTCGAGATAATCCTTATTTAATTCAGATGTTAAAGGCTTTATTGTGATTGGATTCATAAAATAATCCTCCGGAATATAAAAGTCAAATTGATTGATGTCATTATACCACATACCCACAAAATAAATCAACCTGAATACATATCCTCGTGTAAACACAAGGATTTTTTAAATGCAAAAATTTAAGTAAAGGAAGTGAAAAAATGCTTTAGCAAAAATTAAAACATAATTTTATGTATCAAAAATCTAAACAAAAAATCTAAAGAAAGGAAATTTTAAATTTATGACAAACGAAAAAATTGAATATTTAAATCTTGAACTGCTTCATCCCTTTGAGGGTAATCCGTTTCAGAGTGTTGATGAAATTGAATATGATGAACTTCGTGACAGCGTTATGGAGTTCGGAATTATCACCCCACTCATTGTTAATAAGTCGGATAACGGTTATGAAATTATTTCCGGACACAGACGATGGCAGATTGCAAAGGAATTAAATCTCCAAGTTGTTCCCGTTTATGTAAGAGAGTTTTCAAAAGAAGAAGCGGTAATAAATTTTGTTGATTGTAATTTATCCCGAGAAAAAATCTTGCCGAGTGAAAAAGCCCGTGCTTACAAAATGAAACACGATGCGATGAAAAAACAAGGAGCAAGGACTGATTTAACTTCGTCACAAGTTGGGACGAAGTTCCGCAGCGATGAAAAGCTCGCAGAAACAATGCCCGATTCCCGAATGCAGATTCAGAGATATATCCGATTGAACAAATTGCAACCTGCACTTCTTGATATGGTGGATGAAAAAAGAATTTCTTTTATACCTGCAGTTGAACTTTCATATTTAACAGAAGAGGAACAGTGCAACTTAATTGAAACTATTGAAAGTGAAGACTGCACTCCGTCACTCTCTCAGGCACAGCGTATGCATAAGTTAAGTGATGAAAAGAAACTCACCATGGATACCATCTTTGAAATTATGCAGGAACAAAAAGCTAATCAGAAAGAGTATGTAAAAATTCCTGTTGAAACTTTTAAGAAGTATTTTAAGAAAGATATGCCGCCGAAAAAGATGGAAGAGATAACTGAAAAGGCTCTTGCACGGTATGCAATGTTTCTTCAAAAGCAACGGCAGTGGGAACGATAAAAAGTGTGGTATCGTCTTTGCGAGCATTGGATTTGTTGCAACAAATCCGCTCGGAAGCATAAGAAAGGAGTGAAACACTTGCCGAGAAAAAGACAACACCGATACGCTTTTTATCTTGATGATGAAGAAAACGAAATGCTTTTAAGTCAAACAAAAGAATATAATGTCAGCGTTTCAAAGCTCATAAGACTGTTGATTTTGTATCAATGCATAAAATTTCCGCCTAAAGAAATACGCTCTGTTGTTCCCGAACTTCGCCGAATAGGTAATAACTTAAACCAAATTGCAAGAGCTTTAAACTCAAAATCTTTTGTTACTGATAAAGAAATCAGAAATGCAATTACAGAATTGCGTGATTGTGAAAAGCAGTTGCTTGAAAATTTTGATACGGGGAGGTGAAAAAATATAGCGATAACAAAAATTAAAAAGTTAAAAACGGGACTTTCAAAGCTGATCGATTATGCAATGAATCCGTCAAAAACTACTGCCGATAAAATTTTTAATGACGGTATGAAAAATGAAGAAGTGGTTTTTGTAAGAGGGATAAACTGCACACCTGAGTTTGCAAAAGCACAGATGCAGGAAACAAAAGATATGTTTAATAAAAATTCAGGCAATGTCGGTTATCATATTATTCAATCTTTTGATGATAATGAAGGCACGAATGAACAGGTTTTTGAAATCGGTTGTAAGTTAGCAGAAGAATTATTTGGTGAAAAATTTGAAGTGATTGTTGCACTTCATAAAAATACAGACAACCTTCATTGCCATATTGTTGTGAATAGTGTTTCATTTATTGATGGTAAAAAATTTAATGATAACAAAACTTCTCTGAATAAAATGCGAAAGGTATCAGACAGACTTTGCAGAGAGCAGGGATTATCAGTTATAGAAAATCCGAAACCGTCAAAACATCAATGCTATCCTCAGTATATTGCAGAGCGTGACGGTGAGTATAACAAATTTACAACGCTTAAAAAAGATATTGATGAATGTATTCTTCGTTCGGGTGCACCGAGAGGTTTTCTTTATGAAATGCAAAAGCTCGGTTACAGATTTGATTTGACTAAACCTCATACAACGGTTAATCATCCCTCATTCAAAAGACCGGTGTGGTTATGTGACCTTGGTGATGAGTATTCTTTTGAAAGAATCAGCCAAAAGCTTTATGCCGATTGGAGACATTACAGAATTGATTTACCACCGCAGGACGAGTGGAGAAATTATCTTTATGACTTTGAAAGAAACTACAGAGAGGTTTATGTTCATTTCGTTACAGTGGTTCAGACGGTGAAAAGCCGACCTAAAGGAAACTACTATATCGAAAAATATCTGCAAAGAGAAATCATTAAACTTGACCGTCTGATTGAGCAGCAGAATCTTTTGTGCCATAACGACATTGAAACTGATGAGCAATTACAGGCGTTTAAACAGGAATGTATAAACGAAATGGCAGAGGTAACCGAAGCACGAAGAATCTATCGCAACAAATTAAAATCTGCTGTCCGTAAGGGTGACGAAAAAGAAATTGCAGAAATCAAAAATACCATCAGTCTGTTTTCCGAAAGGCTGAAAATTCTTCGTAAGGATATTAACACCTGCGAAAGAATTGAAAAATCTGAGCCTGATGTGGAAAACAAGATAGAGCAGATTCTTGAAATCGAACAGCAACAGAAAAATAAAACACAAAACAGGAACCGTGGTTATTCACGGGATGAAAGATAGGAGATGTAAAATGTTAGGTAAAATAATATCCTTTTGGGAGTATGTGAAACTCAAAAGCTTATCTGTGCTGAGCTGTACCCGTGCTGAGTGCAGACCGGCTAAAACTGAAGATTCGGATGCTAATGAATATGTTATCAACGGTGTCCGTTATGTTGTATCTACCCGTTTCAGCAAAACAGAAAACAAAACAATGAAAGAAAAAATATCAGCTTTTATCGGAAGCGATTTTGCACATTTGACAATTGCCGATGATATAAATACACTTAATACAGAATATGTAAATTCGACTGCCGGAGAAGGGAGGATAAATGCAGTCAGATAATTTTGGCATAACAGCCATCTATTGCCGTTTGTCCCGTGATGACGGTACAGACAGCGAAAGCAACTCAATAGGCAATCAGAAAAAGTTACTGTCACAAAAAGCTAAAGAGTTAAAACTCACCAACACAAAGTATTATGTTGATGACGGCTATACGGGAACGAATTTCAACAGACCGGGCTTTCAGGCAATGCTTGAAGATATCGAAATGGGATATGTAACAACCGTAATGGTAAAAGACTTATCCCGTCTCGGCAGAGATTATGTTTCTGTCGGTCACTATACGGATAACTTCTTTCCTGAGCACAACATCAGATTCATAGCTGTCAATGACTTAGTTGACAGTAATGAAGGCGATAATGAAATTGCACCATTCAAAAATATTATGAATGAGATGTATGCCCGTGATATAAGTCGCAAGGTCAGAAGTTCACACAGAATTCGTGGTAATCTCGGCGAACCCTTATCTCAACCGCCTTACGGGTATATGAAAGACCCGCAGAACAAAAAGAAATGGATTGTTGATACCGAAGCTGCAGAAGTAGTCAAAAGTATCTTTGCTATGTGTATTGAGGGCAAGGGTAATGAAACTATTGCCCGAATACTTCAGGAAAACAAGGTGATGATACCAATGGCATATTGGCAGAGCAAAGGTCTTAATAAGGGCGGTAAAAAAACACAGCCTGACCCATACAAGTGGTGCAAGACTACTGTTCAAAAAATATTAGCTCAACAAGAATACTGCGGTGATGTTATCAACTTCAAAACTTACTCAAAGAACTTCAAGAACAAGAAAAGACTTCAGAATCCCGAAGAAAACTGGAAGATTTTTAAGAATGTTCACGAGCCCATAATTGACAGAAACACCTTTGAAACTGTTCAGAAGATGAAAGCCAAAGGTAAGCGCAGAGCACCCAATCCTGAACATGCCGAAAAGAATATGTTCTGCGGATTGTTATACTGTGCCGATTGCGGAAGTCCTTTATGGTTCAATGTCAATCATCCGAATACTGACATCAAGTATTTTATGTGTTCTAATTACAAAGGTCGCAGAGGTACTTGTGAAGGTACACATTATGTCAGGGCTGATTCTTTAGAGCAGATTGTGATGCTTGAGCTGAGAAGCCTTGCAAGTTTTCTCGTTGAAGATGAAGAAGCCTTTGCAGATATTCTTGAAGCAAAAACGAATAAAAGCATACTCAATCAGCAGAAGTTTCTTGAAAGCAGTATTGATAAGGCAACAGCAAGAACTAAAGAGGTAGCCGTGATGTATGAAAAACTCTTTGAGAAGCACATCAACGGAATTGTTAATGAAGAAAGCTTTATGCAGCTATCACAGAAGTACGAAACTGAGCGTGATGAACTGAAAGTAAAAATCAGGCAATACCAAGAAGAGCTTTCAGAAATAGAAAACCTTCGTACAAGCAAAGAGCAATTCACAATGGCGGTTCGTAAGTTTATGCAGATGGAAACTCTCACACCTGCACTCTTAAATGAGCTGATTGAGAAAATTGAAGTTCATTCTATTGAGGGCAAGGGCAAGAATAGAACGCAGAAAATCATTATTCATTACCGCTTCATCGGGGTTATTGAAAATCCAATAAAAGAGGAGAATATAGTCCTCGAAGCAAGACAAGGTGTAGCCGTGGAATATCTCACGGCATAACAAAAAAGAGCAGGCTCAAAACCTGCTCGATACATAACAAATATATATTATTTAACTATGAGGAAATGTAAAAAAAGAAAAGTGAGTATTCACTTGTGTTATGAATACTCACTATGGTGCGAGAGACGGGACCCGACGGCGTCGCTTCGCTTTGCCGTCATTACGGCAACGATTACAATCGCCTTCGGCGAAGGCGGGTTCAAGTCCCACTCGGCTGATTTCAGACATAAAAAAATCAGCACCCACACATCGTGGATGCTGACTGTTGGTGCGAGAGACGGGACTTGAACCCGTACGGGATTACCACACGCCCCTCAAACGTGCGCGTCTGCCGATTCCGCCACTCTCGCTCGAACAAGTGACATTATAGCAAAGGCATTTAAAAATGTCAACACTTTTTTTAAAAAAATTTGAAATTTTCCAAAAAACTTTTCAAAGAGTTTATTACCCACTAAACAGCAGTACTTTTTTGTTCAAATGCAACATATTTTATCGCCTTTCATATCGAAATAATTATACTTATCATATTTGACACCGTAAAATGTTTAGTGTATAATAGCATCGTATGCATAATACTTAATACAATAAAACAGGAGTGAATCTCATGGCACTTGTAACAACAAAAAAGATGTTTGAAGACGCATATAAGGGCGGCTATGCTGTCGGCGCTTTCAACGTTAACAACATGGAAATCATTCAGGGTATCGTTCAGGCTGGCGAAAAGCTCAATGCCCCCCTCATCCTTCAGGTTTCTGCAGGCGCACGCAAGTATGCTAACCATACTTACCTTGTAAAGCTCGTTGAGGCTGCAAGCGAGACTTCAGGTCTTCCGATTGCTCTTCACCTCGACCACGGTCCCGATTTTGAAACCTGCAAGAGCTGCATTGACGGCGGCTTCACATCAGTTATGATTGACGGTTCTCACTTCCCCTACGAAGAGAACATCGCACTTACAAAGAAGGTTGTTGAATACGCTCATGCTCACGGTGTTGTTGTTGAAGGTGAGCTCGGTCAGCTTGCAGGTATCGAGGACGATGTCAATGTAAGCGCTGAGGATGCTTCCTTCACAAAGCCTGAGCAGGTTCAGGATTTCGTTGAAAGAACAGGTGTTGACTCACTTGCTATCGCTATCGGCACAAGCCACGGCGCATACAAGTTCAAGCCCGGCCAGAAGCCTCAGCTCCGCTTTGATATTCTTGAAGAGGTTGGCAAGCGCCTTCCCAACTTCCCCATCGTTCTTCACGGTGCAAGCTCTGTTGTTCCTGAATTTGTTCACACAATCAACAAGTTCGGCGGCGCACTTGACGATGCTATCGGTATTCCCGAAGAGATGCTTCGCCAGTCTGCTACAATGGCTGTTTGTAAAATCAACATCGACTCTGACCTTCGTCTTGCAATGACAGCTGCTATCCGTCAGTACATGGCAGAGAATCCCACTCACTTTGACCCCAGACAGTATCTTGCTCCCGCTCGTGCTGCAATCCAGGGCATGGTTGAGCACAAGATTCAGACTGTTCTCGGCTGCGCAGGCAAGGCATAAGCTTAAACTAAAACACAAAATTGCGAGCGGCACCCAAAGATGTCGCTCGCCGTTTTTATATTGTTTTTATATTTTGGAAATAATATTCCAAAAGCCTAAGGAGAAAAAGAATGAAAAAGGTAATCATTTCAACTGACAGCCCTGCAGATATTCCTGCAGCACTCAGAGAAAAATACGGCATTGAAATCTGTCCGCTTCATGTTATTCTGAACGGCGAGGACAGACTTGACGGTGTTAACATCAAGCCCGATGAAATTTTTGAAAACTACAAGCAGACAAAGGCTCTGCCCTCAACCTCGGCAATTCCCGTGGGCGAATACACAGAAAAATTTGCTGAGCTTACTGCTGACGGTGCAAGTATTGTTCACATTTCACTCAGCTCAGGTGTATCCTCAAGCTACAGAAACGCAGTTATTGCCGCAGAGGAATTTGAAGATGTTTATGTTGTTGACAGCCTTAATCTGACCACAGGCATTTCCGTGCTTCTTATCAAAGCCGCTCATATGGCTGAAAACGGTATGAGTGCAGAGGAAATTGCAAAAGAGATTGAAGCTCTCCGCGACAAGGTTGACACAAGCTTTGTGCTTGACAACCTTGAGTTTCTTGCAAAGGGCGGCAGATGCTCTGCAGTAACCGCGCTGGGTGCAAACATTCTCGGAATCCGCCCAAGCCTTGAGATGCGCGAAGGCAAGCTCGGCATGTGCAAGAAATACAGAGGCAAGATTGACAAGGTACAGCTTCAGTTTGTTGAGGAACGAATAGAATCACTCGGTGAGGTTGACGATGAAATATGTTTCCTCACTCACACCAATGTTGATGCCGGTCAGGCAAAGGCGCTTGTTGAAGCAGTTAAGGCAACAGGCAAATTCAAAGAAGTTGTTGAGGCTGATGCAGGCTGTACAATCACAGCACACTGCGGCCCCAACTGTGTAGGCTTTGCCGCACTTAAGAAATAAGAATGAAATCACAAAAAACTCCTCCGATAACACTATATATATCGGGGGAGTATTTTTATATTTACCATATAAAATTGCTGCATTTTTTGCTTTACTTTTTACTGTTTTTGTGTTTATTATATATTAAGAGGTATTTCCAATGAACACCTAAATCAAAAACAAATATGAAACCGATTTTGAAAGAAGGTTTTATTATGAAAAAAACATTTTTAATTTTTACTGCTGTTTTTTTATTACTCTTTCTATGCAGTTGCATAAAGAACGATATTTCAAATAATCTTGAAACCACACAGTCTGATTCGGACAACACTGTTTCAGAAATTTATGATACCACTACACCTGATGAAATTACAACAGAAAATACCATTGACACACAGTCTTTAGAAGCCAATTACGACGATTATTTCGGGGTAAGAAAATATAAATACAGATACAATTATTATCGAATCACTGCACCTTATATAGATATTGTAGGCGGTGAAGCTTATTTGGATTGGTTTGAATCAAATCCCAAATTTGCTTCAGGAGAGATTGATGAAATGCTTATGGTTTCATTTATCAAGCATTTCAACATAACCAGAGAACAATTTGACGAAGCAAATCGAAATCGAGAAAAATTTTATAAAGAAAATGATATGGAGCTTCTTGTTTATCCGTTTGAGAATGACGGAGAATACAGCTATGATGATGAAGCTTACGAAATCTACAACGCAGACATAATCTACACATTTGACAATGAGCTGATAAATGAGTATTATGCCCGTCCGCCGGAGCTCATTATCGAAAACGGAACAAATGCATTGGAAGAAACAGTCGAATAACAACAAGCAACCGCCTAACCACAATTGTGGTCAGGCGGTTGTGTTTAATTCATATCAGCTTTTCAAGCAGAGCCTTACAGCCTGCGTATATATCGCGGTAGCAGGTGGCAAAATCTCCGCTGTACCACGGGTCGGCAACATTTCTGTCCTCACCCGCAAAGCTCATCAGCTTATGAATTTTCTTATCGGGGTCAGAGCCTAAAATCCGCATCATATTTCGGCGGTTATTCTCATCCATACAAATGAGATAATCGTAAATTTCATAGTCGCTCTTTTTAAGCTGAACAGCGCGTTTTCCATCGCAGGAAATACCGTGCTTTTTCAGTTCATCTCTTGCAGGCGGATAAACGGGTTTGCCCACACCGTTCCAGATTTCTTCGGTGCTTGTGGCGCAAGAGTAAATAACAAAATCCCCTGCCCTGCCGATTTCACGCACCATATTTTTCATTATAAATTCTGCCATCGGACTGCGGCAGATATTACCGTGGCAGACGAACATGATTTTAATCATTATCTGACTCTCCGTACTATTATTTACTCAACGTCTTTTCGCCCACGGGTTCAAGGTGAGCCTCATTGCCTCTTCCCTTCTGCTTGAACACCTGGTCGGATGTAGGATAGTACATAGATTTAACTCCCTTTGGCGAGCCGAGAATTATAACCTCAAGTATTGCCATTGCAGGAATCATCATCGGAATCAGAAAATCATCCGAGATACCGTTCCATATTGAAAAAGCAAAAAAAGTGCAGTTAAAGATAAATATATCCCAGAGATTAGGGTAATCTCTTATAGATTCACTCAGCTCCTCAAGCTCACTTCTTGTCAGCTCAATTGTTCTTGAACGGCAGCCGCCTATATTATCATTTCTGTTTTCACGGAATGCCTCAAGATTATAGTATATTCCCCAACCGTCGTTGACTGAAAAAGAGAATGTACCCACTGACACGCCCTGATTTACAGGCACTTCATAAAGCCCCACCGTAATCGGCTCATCTGTAAGATTTTCAACATAAATCCATGTATGGCCTGAAACCGGAAAAACATACATTGCTGCAAAAAGTGTTGCCGTTGCAACAATTGTGTTTTCGTTTTCTTCAGGTTCCTGCGGCTGTTCATCCGGATTTTCTGGCTCTTTATTATTTTCAGGGTCTTCCGAATCTTCCGGAGTTTCATTGTCATCGGGCAACTGAGATGTTTCAGATTCAACCGTCAGCTCTTCTTCGCTCTCATAAGCAAAAGCTGTCGGTATACTTGTAAGCATCATTAAACATACCATTATCAAAGACACCCATTTTTTCATTGTGTTATTCATCTTTCTGCTCCTATAAACTTGTTATATTGTATTAATATAAATCAACATAAAATAATATAATTGATTAATGTGACTTTGTCACTGAAAAATGCTTTGAAAACGCATATAATAAAGACACAAACTAAAGAAAGGAAGTAAAGACTATGTCAGTACTACACATAAACAAAAACAATTTCGACCTTGTAATAAACAGCGAAAAGCCTGTTCTTCTTGATTTCTATGCAGAATGGTGCGGACCGTGCCGTATGGTTTCACCTCTTGTTGAACAAATTGCAGAGGAAAATCCGCAATACCTTGTAGCCAAGGTCAATGTTGACGAAGAACCTGAGCTTTCAGCTCAGTTCGGTGTTTCAAGCATCCCTCTGCTGGCGGTTATGAAAAACGGAAAAATAATCAACAAAGCGGCCGGAGCAAGGCCCAAGCAGCAAATACTTAAGCTGTTAGAAGGCTAACTCCTTAAGACGGCTTTTGCTGAGAATTTTAATGCCCTTACGGGATGATTCCACAATACCTTCGTTTGAAAAATATTTAAGCATACGGGAAACGACCTCACGGGCAGAGCCTATATATCTGGCAATCTGCTCGTGAGTTAAATTTATTGTATCAGATTTTATGCGTGAGGATTCTTCATAAAGAAAAATCGCAAGGCGCTTGTCCATACTCATAAAAAGAATCTGCTGCATAACCCACATCACATCCGAAAAACGGCTTACCGCCATTTCAAGCATAAAAATTTTCACATCAGGGTTGTTGTCGGTTATCCGCGAAAACGCACAACCGTTTACAACACAGCACTCACTGTCTTCTTCAGCATCTATAAAAACATCAAAGGTAATGCTCTGCAAAACACAGGATGCCGCAAGCATACACATTTCGCCCGGATGAAGTCTGTAAAGTGTTATATCCTTACCTTCCTCCGACATAATATAAACACGCAGACAACCGCTTTGAACCAAAACCATTCCTAGACACTCGTTGCCGTCGTGAATAGTTGTTCCTTTACTGTATTTTACAGAAACTGTGTTTTCACAAACAACAGTTTTATCTTCATCAGATATTTTATCCCAGAAAGGAAACATATTTTTATATGCATATTCAACAGCTTCTCTATTCATAAAGCCGCCCCCTTTTTTCACATTATACAACTGTTTTATTTTTCCGTCAACTAAGTGACTGAGTCACAGAAAAAATATTTGAAAAATGATAGAATAAAAACAGACAACAGGAAAGGAGATAATCAATGGAACACATTTACGATACATTAATCATAGGCGGAGGTCCCGCAGGCTACACAGCGGCACTTTATGCTGCACGCGCGGGTCTTGACACCGTTGTTACGGAGCGCATTTCTGCAGGCGGTCAGATGACACTTACCGGCGATATAGATAACTATCCCGGATTTGAAGAAGGTGTTGACGGCTTCACTCTCGGAATGAAAATGCAACAGAGTGCTGAAAAGTTCGGTGCCAAAACCGAATACTGTGAAATCCTTTCCGTAGACTTAAAAGACAAAATAAAACAGGTTAATACGGACAGCGGCACTTTTCTTACAAAAACAGTTATCATAGCGGCAGGTGCAAACCCAAGAAAGCTCGAACTTGAAAAAGAGGCAGATTTCACAGGCAGAGGCATTCACTACTGCGCACACTGCGACGGCAGATTTTACAAAGGCAAAACGGTTGCCGTAATAGGCGGCGGCAACTCTGCCGCAGCTGATGCTCTTTACATTTCTCGCCTTGCGGAAAAGGTATATCTGATACACCGCAGAGATAAACTCAGAGCAACCAAAATTTATCACGAGCCTTTAATGAATGCGGAAAACATTGAATTTTTATGGGACAGCTCAGTAGTCGAAATTGTCGGTAATGAAAAGCTTGAAGGCATTAAAATCATCGGCAAAAACAGCAACATTTCGGAGATTGAATGCGATGGTGTATTTATAAGCATAGGCAGAGAGCCTGCAACAAAATTTCTTGCTGATGCAATTGAAACAGACAAAAACGGATATATAATTGCTGACGAATCAACTAAAACCAATATTGAGGGAGTTTTTGCAGCAGGTGACATCCGCACCAAAGCACTCAGGCAGGTTGTGACCGCAGCTGCTGACGGAGCTATTGCCGCGCACCATGCAGAGGAATATATTTCACAAAGCTTAAAATAAAATTCTACTTTTGAATAATAATTACAAAAGAAGGACTCTTACAGTTTTTGTAAGGGTCTTTCAACCTTATTGTAATTGACATACTCTTAAATTTATTGTAAAATACGGTATGTTATAAATTAAAGAGGAGTTTATTATGAAAAAGATAATTTCAATTTTAACAGTTGCAGCCATGCTTCTTTCTTTCGCTGCCTGCGGCAATTCAGACAATCCGAAAGAAGACGAAACCACGACAGATTTGCAGACTGAACAGACAACGCTTAGCGAAGAGGTAAACGGAACAGAGTCTGACACATCTGACACAACAGCGCCGGAAGAAAACTCAAATGAAGAAACGACCCTTTCTGAAGAGGAGTCTTCGCAGGAACAAACAACAATTTCTGCCAACCCTGCTGAATGGAGCAAAGAGCAGATTGTTGAGTTTTATAAAAACGCAGCAAAAAAATCAGTCAATGCAAAATCACAGCAGACAATGACAATGCAGGAGCTTGTGGTTAATAACGGCAGCGGTCTTATCGGTAAATTTATCGAAATGGCAACTCCCATTTTCAAATCAGCGCTTGCAAAGAACTCAACCGAATTTGACGGCATTACAGGCGGACATGAAAAGCTCTCCGCCTCAGATATAAAAACAGCAAAGGCTTATAAGAGCGGCAACTACACAGTAGTTGAAATGACAATGATTGAACAAGTTGACGGTGTTCACGGTGACGCTAAATCGGGCACTGTAGGTCACGCAATTTCTGTTGTAGGCGACCTTTCGGTTATCGAAGAAAACCTTCCGATGTTTGCAATTGATTTTGAAAACTCGGACATCAAAATCCGATATGCCAACCCCACACTTAAAGTAAAAATCAACAATAACGGTGTAATTGAAAAAGGCACATGGAGTTACACTGTAAGAGTCAACCTTAAAAACCTTTACATTGAAAATGTAAGATTACCTATAAAGGTTACCATAGACAGCGGTCACGGCTCGGTTGATTATCTTATAAAAGTCGGCGGCGGCTTTTAATTAACAAAATAAAAATTTCAAGGGATAGTATTCTGTGCGAATACTATCCCTTATTTATTACATTATAATAATCTGTTCACTTTGAATTGCGCTCAATAAGGGCGGACAACTTGAGAACGGCTGTCTGTGTTTTCGCATCTTTAATCTCGTTGTTAAGCACCATTTCAACCGCCTTTTCAAGCGGAATATATTCAACATTGAGAAATTCATTTTCGTCAAGTTCCTGCTCAACATAGGTGAGCCCTCTTGCGCCGTAAAGATAAATAACCTCGTTTGTATATCCCGGTGAGGGATAAAGCTCGCCAAGGTTGATATACTGAGAAGCGACAACACCTGCTTCTTCGCGAAGCTCTCTCTTGCCTGCAACAAGCGGATTTTCGCCCTTTTCAAGCTTACCAGCAGGAAGCTCAAGCACCTCTTCCATATAGGGGTAGCGGAACTGTTTTACAAAAATCAGCTCGGCATCGTCTGTCAGAGCGGCAACTGTAACACCGCCACTGTGCTCAACAAATTCACGCGGTGCTTCCTTGCCGTTGGGCAGACCTGCAATATCCACGCGAAGGTTGAGAATTTTTCCTCTGTATATCGTATTTTTAAATACGGTTACTTCTTTTGTATCCATGATTTCTCCTTGAATAAACTTAATAGTCCGGATGAGATTTGCCGTTGCGGTATGCCTCCATAATGTCCTTGAAAACCTCACCGTTTGAAGGCGGAGTCCAAGTGATTGCGTTTGCGCCTGCTTCTATTGTTGCGGCAATTGTTTCGTCTGTCGGGCCTCCTGTTGCAATAATCGGCACATCGGGAAATCTTTCACGGATTGCTTTCACAAGCTGCGGTGTTTTTGCAGCGGCAGAAACATTAAGTATGTCAGCGCCTGCTTCAATTCTTGCGGCAATGTCCGTATCCTCTGAAGCAACCGTAACAACAACGGGAATGTCTATGGTTTGCTTGAGCTGTTTTATAATTTCGTTTTTAGTAGGTGCATTTACAACAACACCTATTGCACCCTGATACTCTGCATGAAGTGCGAGATTGAGCACTCTCGTGCCCTGTGTAAGACCTCCGCCAACACCGACAAAAACAGGAACATCTGCTGCAGTAGTGACTGCCTGAGTAATAACAGGCTGAGGTGTGAAAGGATACACTGCAATTACTGCATCTGCGTTTGTGTTGCGGATGATGCTGACATCTGTTGAAAACAACACCGCTTTAATGCGTCTGCCGAATATTTTGATACCTGAACACTTATAAATCGGATCAGGCACATGAAGCATAAAATTTCTGAGATAGCCCTTAACTTCGGGAATTTTCTGTTCAGCCATTTATTCTTCCTCCTTGTCAAAATTGAGGCGCTCCTCCTCAACAACAAGAGGTCGTTTCATAACGCGTCGGTTAATATTCATAATATATTCACCAAGAAGACCGATAAAGAACAGCTGAATAGAGCTCATAAGGAACACACCGATAAGAATCGGCACTGTGCCTGCAGGGAAATCATACCAATGAATAAGCTTAAGAATAAGATAAACAAGCGCAATGATAAAACCAATTATCGAAAATCCGCCGCCCGCAAAGACAGCAAGTCGAAGACCGATTTTAGTGTAGGAAGTAAACGAAAGCATTGCGGCATCATAAAGGCTGTAGAAATTGTTATGGGTTTTGCCTGCTCTGCGCTGAGGCTGAGTATATTCAATCTCCTTGCGCTCCGGACCAAGTTCTGCAACAATGCCTCTGATAAACGGCTGAGGGTCGTCAAGCTCGCGAAGGGTTTTGACAAAGCTCTTGTCATAAAGACCAAAGCCTGTAAAATGCTCAATCTGTTCAACATCGCTCATCTTCTTGATAAGCTTATAGTAAACGGAGCGGAGAGCATACATTATTTTGCTTTCCTTCGACTGGGTTTTAACGCCTATTACCACCTTGTAGCCTTTTTCCCACTCAGCAACAAATTTCGGAATAAGCTCTACGGGGTCCTGAAAGTCTGCACAGATTGTAATGCAGCAGTCGCCGCTTGTGTTGATTATTCCGTAGTATGGGCTGTTGAACTGACCGAAATTGCGGCAGTTGAAAATAGCTCTTACATTTTCATCTTCTTTACAGATTCCGCGGATTATTTCACGCGTATTATCCTTTGACTTATTGTCTATAAACAGGATTTCATAATCATACTGCGGAAGATTTGTCACAAGCTCATTCTTTACCGCCTCGTATATGGGTCTTGCATTTTCTTCCTCATTGTAGCAGGGAATCATTACGGAAATCTTTTTTCTTTTCTCCATTTTATATGTTTCCTTTCATCCACTCAACTGTCTTTTTTATTCCTTCCTCATAGCTGACCTGAGGCACAAAGCCTGTATCAGCCGTAAGTGCAGATATATCTGCACACAGGTACATAACCTGTTTATCATTATAAGGCAGTGCACCGATTTTGATTTCACTTTCCGTGCCCGAAGCCTTATGCATTGCAAAAATATATTCTTTAAGCGGTTTCGCAATGCCGCTGCCAAGTGTATAAACCGCACCGTCTTTGCCGCTTTCTGCCATTAAATAAAATGCTCTTGCCGCATCATCGCAGTACAGGAAATCCCACATCTGCTCTGCAGGTGTAAACTCCGCAACCTGACCTGACAGCATTTTCTTAAGGCTTGAAACAGTGATTGTAAAGCCGTTATCACCAACACCGTAAACACTCAAGATTCTTGCCCATACATGCCTGATGCCGTATTTTGCACAGGCAATTCGCGAAAGCTGACCTGCCGCAAGCTTTGAAGCACCATAGGCATTTTCGGGAAAGCAGGGAGTCTGCGGCGAAATCTTGCCGTCTGTCCTGCCGTATTCCGCCTGAGAGCCTGCGCCGACAAACACCTGGCAGCCGAGCGAATGTGCAAGATCAACCGCATCAAGTGTATAGCGGATATTGTCTGACTGCACGCAGCTGTCATTACGCTGTGCACCAGAAGTTCCTCCCCAAGCAAAATGGAAAAAAGCATCACAACCGCAGCCGATCCTATGACCGACTGCGGTAATGTCTGAAATATCTGCATGAACAATGTGCACGCGTTCGCTTTTAACAATGTTGTCGAGCTTTTTTGAAGAAGGTCTGCATAAGGCATAAACCTCATGCCCCTCACTCACAAGAAGCCTGATAAGTGCCGAAGCAATCATACTGCTTGCACCTGTAACAACAGCTTTCATATTAATAATAACTCCAAAAAATTATAGATTAACTGCCTCGATGATGGTCTTTGCCATATAGTCAATCATTTCATCTGTCATACCGGGATAAACACCGACCCAGAAGGTATCTTCCATAATTCTGTCGGTATTTTTAAGCTCACCAACCACACGGTAGCCTTCACCGCTTGCACGCATTTCATCAAAGCAGGGATGTTTGATAAGGTTACCTGCAAAGAGCATACGGGTCTGTACACCTTTGCTTTCGATATATGGCACAACCTTCTTTCTGTCAACACCTTCTTTACAGGTGAGAAGAAAACCGAACCAGCTGGGACGGGAATTTTCGCAGGCTGTAGGAAGCACAAGCTTATCGCTGACACATTCAAGTGCCGCACGAAGACGGTTAAAATTCTCAATTCTGCGCTCAACGAAGCTTGGGAATTTTTCAAGCTGTGCGCAGCCGATTGCAGCCTGAAGGTCGGTAGCTTTAAGGTTATAACCAAAGTGTGAGTATACATACTTGTGGTCATAGCCATAGGGAAGCTCGCCATACTGACCGTCGAAACGGTGACCGCAGAGATTATCCTGACCCGATGCACAGACACAGTCGCGTCCCCAGTCACGCATTGAGTGCATAACCTTTGAAAGCAGCGGATTATTTGTATAAACTGCACCGCCCTCGCCCATTGTCATATGGTGTGGAGGATAGAAACTGGATGTACCAAGATCGCCGAATGTACCCGTAAAGCCCTCTTTACCGTCAAGGGTATATCTTGAGCCGAGTGCATCGCAGTTGTCTTCAATAAGCCAAAGTCCGTTTTTATCACAGAACTCTTTTACAGCTTTGATGTTGAAGGGATTGCCGAGAGTATGGGCAAGCATAACAGCCTTTGTTCTGGGGCTGAGTGCCTTTTCAAGCTGCGTTACATCAACATTGTACTGGTCTACGGTAACATCAACAAAAACGGGCACGGCACCGAACTGAATCATAGGTGTAACTGTTGTAGGAAAGCCCGCGGCAACTGTGATAACCTCATCGCCTCTTCTGACAGCTCTGTCACCGAGGAGAGGTGAAGTGAGAGTCATAAATGCAAGCAGGTTAGCGCTTGAGCCTGAGTTCACAAGAACACAGAAACGAACACCGAGATATTCTGCAAGCTGTTTTTCAAACTTTGCTGTATATCTTCCTGCTGTCAGCCAGAATTCAAGAGCCGAATCAACAAGATTCACCATTTCGTTCTTATCGTAAACTCTGGAAGCATAGGGAATGCGTTGACCCTCTTCAAAAGGTTTTTTAATATTGTGGTAGGTATCACAGTATTCAGCAACTGCTCTGAGCAGTTCTTCTCTTGCCTGTTTTTCGTCTTTCATATTCTTATTATCCTTTACGCAAAAAATTCGTTTATCTGTTCATCAAGCTTTGCAGGTACATCGCCGCCAGATGCATATACTTTTGTCCATTCAACTGTTTTTTCAACAGCCTTAGGTGCAGACCACCTAGGCTGCCACCTGAAAACCGATTTAAGCTTATCGCAGTCAAGCTTCAGGAAATTAGCCTCGTGTGGACCATCCTTGCTGAGCACTTCATATGTCTGACCGTTACCCCAATGGTTGCAGAAAAGTGTTGCAAGCTCGCCGGTTGTCAAGCAGTCACACTCATTCGGACCGACATTGTAATAATCAGCAAGCGCGGGATTTTCGTACTGTGCCGCCGCTATCATAAGATAGGCATAAAGCGGATCAAGCACATGCTGGTAAGGTCTTACGGAATTGGGATTGCGAACTGTGATAACCTTTGAAGCCATTGCAGCACGAACGCAGTCGGGGATAATCCGGTTATCCGCAAAGTCACCGCCGCCGATAACATTACCCGCTCTTGCAGTTGAAACCGCTACACCCGATTTATCAAAGAATGAACGCTTGTAGCTGTGAGTCACCAGCTCAGAGCAGGATTTTGAGTTTGAGTACGGGTCATATCCGTCAAGCGGCTCGTTTTCCTTTATCGGCCTGCCGCTTTCATTGTTTTCGTAAACCTTATCGGTTGTTACATTAAGCACAGATTTGACACTATCACAAAGTCTGACACATTCAAGGATGTTTACAGTTCCCATTACATTCGTTTCATATGTGTAATGCGGCTGCTCATATGAAGTGAGAACAATAGGCTGTGCGGCAAGGTGAAGCACTATTTCAGGCTGTGCCTTGTCAAAAGCTGCCTTAAGGCTTGCAAAGTCGCGTACATCGCCTATAACCGATGTCATCTTATCTTCAAGATCTGCAAGTTCAAAAAGATTGGGATTTGTTGGAGGCTCAAGTGAATAGCCCGTAAGCTCCGCCCCTGCATTCACAAGAATACGGCTGAGCCACGCACCTTTAAAGCCGGTGTGTCCCGTGAGGAAAACGCGCTTACCTTTATAAAACGATAAATCGAACATAAAAAAGTTCTCCTTAATTTCACCAGTTTTTCCAGGGAGCAGTACCGTCTGCCCACAGCTTTTCAAGAAGCTGCTTGTCGCGCAGAGTGTCCATACACTGCCAGAAGCCGTCATGCTTATATGCGCTTAGCTGACCGCTCTTTGCAGCTGTTTCGAGAGGATACTTTTCAAACACTGTTGAATCGCCCTCAATAAGGTCGAATATTTCAGGCTCAAGAACCATAAAGCCGCCGTTGATATAGCTGCCGTCCTGTGCTGTTTTCTCGCGGAATTCGCGCACTGCATCTGCCTGGTCTATGTCAAGAACGCCGAAGCGCTGGCTGACAAGGATAGCTGTAAGAGTTGCCATTCTGCCCTGTGATTTATGGAACTCAACAAGCTTGCCGATGTCAACATCAGACACACCGTCACCGTAGGTGAGCATAAAAGGCTCGTTACCGATATACTTCTGCACTCTCTTCACTCTGCCGCCTGTCATTGTGTTAAGGCCTGTATCGACAAGTGTAACCTTCCAAGGCTCAGAGAAATTGTTATGAACAGTCATTTCGCCGTCTGCCGAAAAATCAAAGGTTACATCGCTGCGGTGCAAAAAATAATCCGCAAAGAACTCTTTGATAGAGTGCTGCATATAGCCGCAGCAGATAACAAATTCGTTATATCCGTAACTTGAATACATTTTCATAATGTGCCAGAGAATCGGCATACCGCCTATTTCAATCATGGGTTTGGGTCTGAGATGGCTTTCCTCACTTATTCTTGTACCGTAGCCGCCTGCAAGAATTACAACCTTCATTTTCATTCTCCTTCAACCTGTATTTTTATTATTATAACACTATCGCGCTATATAAAGCAATATTATTTAAATATTTATAATAAAACAAAATCAATCCGCTTTCGGAACATACAGATAGCATGCATATGTTCTGTCATTCTCTGCTACATAATAGTTAAAGCTTGCCGTGCCCCTTTGTTCATATTTCTGCTCTATTGCCTTCCACTCTTCGGGGAAGAAGCTCTTAAGACTTGTCACTGCGCTTTCATCAATAACAAAGGATGAATCAGAATGTGAATTGATAAAATCGATATAAGTATATGCATCGCTGTAACGGAACCAGTTTATCTGCTCATATACATTCTCTCTTGCAGGAACGCCCATAAGCTCCTGAACAAAAGCACCGTAGGTGTGAAGAATATACGGTGTTTCACCGCCGCACTCTTCTTCCGTCCACCTTTCTATCTGCTCAGCGGTCTGAGAAAATGCAGGCTGTTCCGTATTGAATCTTGTATTGACCTTGCTGTCACTGTTAAAAGCATTTGCAACCATAATAAGTGCACCGCAAAATGAAACACCCGCAACAACAAAGCACGCAATATTACGCATAAGACATCCTGAGATTTTCAAAAAAGGAACTTCGGATTTTGATTCTTTTCTGAGAGCAACGAGCTGTGAAAAAGCACTGACATTTATGTCTGCAAGAAGCATACATATCATAACAGGCCATGCCATAAATGTCATGCAATTGGTCGAGAAGCTTCTGCCCATAAAGTACATAAAGCTTCCTATACCGGCAACAGCTGTCATAAACATTGCAACTGTAAAATCCCTGTCCTGAACAGCTGTATCTCCCTTCTTCTTTGCGAGTGCAAGTGAAGGCACACTCACAATAAGACCATAGACAAGAGCAAATGCAACTGCAAACCATATTCCCGGTTTAAGCGGCAGCATATAGAAGCCCATATCAGAAAAAGTGAGTATTCCGAAAAGAATATCGTCTGCACTGAGTAATATACCCGATCTGACATAAGTAACAATTTCAACAATCGCAACAAACAGCGCAACCGAAACAACCGACGAAACAACAGCCAGCACAATTCTTTTTATAATCTCTTTGCTGTTAAGACGGTGCTCAATCGCTTTATCGAGAATAAGGAAGCCTGCCCAGACAATCGTTGTGACAAGACCTGATTCCGTATTCCACACAAGCGCCAACGCACACATAACCGTACCGCCGGCAATAAGAAATCCGCGGATTTTCCTTACCGAACAGTACAGAGCAATCAATCCGAGCGCAACAAAGACAAACAGTGCTCTTGCAGGGTAATACTGAAAATAAAGCTCAGAATTACAAAAACGAATCATCGGACCGATTGCGCAGAAACCAATTGCACAGAAGGTGCCTAGAAGCTTGTTTTTAAAAAAGCGGTTGCAAAAAAACAGAAGACAGGCAGCCATGATGGTAAAAATAATTGATATGTAAAGAGAAAGCGACTCCTGATTGACTCCGCCGAAAAGCTTTAAAACAGGAACTATGAGATAGGGATAGAATCCGTAAAGCTCATTGAAGCCATCTCCTAGCGTAAGACCTGAGCCTACTTTATATATCGGAAACCACCATGCACTGTAATGGTGGATATTATAAGCGGAGTAGCTGTACATATAATTGTGATTGCCCATTGTATAAAGCACAAACAGAAGAAATAATACACCGATTACCACCGCAGAAATTTCATTCACTGTCCTGAGCTTATTACGGCTGTATGCAAAACCTACTGCAAAGAGGAAAAGAGCGCATATCAACACGAGTAATATTTTATCTCTGCCGTAAAAATATCTGTTTGCATAATCGGGATGGATATATATAATAGCCACGAAAGCAAGTGCTGCAAACGACACTGCAGCTGACCACAAAAAATCAACAGCATTGATAAGCTTTGCGTGCCTGAGCGGTGAAAAGTCACCGAACAGCCGTCTGAAAAGGTGCATAAACAAAACATAACACACAGGAAAAATAACCACGAAAGCTGCGTATGCCACAAGATCGTTTTCGGGCAGACAGTTTTCAAGTGTATTCGGAAGAAGCAGCTTGTCGTAAATGCTTAAATCCGGCGAATCAAAGGATTTAATAATTAAAAAAGATGTCAATAATGCAATAATTCCTGCAAACGCTGCAGCAATATATCTAACCATATTTTCTATTGCACCGACACGGTCAGAAAGGATATTCTTTTCTTTACTTCCGTCCATTTTTTCACCTTCATAAATAATTAAAAGTATACTTAATATTTTAACACTTATTTATATAAAAGTCAATTAAAGCAAAATGCAACCTTTTCGTAACCAATTGTAACCTTTTGACACCGTTGCAGTACAAACAATTACAAAAATGTAACCGTTTGTAACAGCTTTGTGGTAACTTTCCGCCCCTTGCGGTCTTATAATATATACAAAGGAAGGAGCGATACTCTATGAAGGATTACATTGTACGCAACAAGCTGAATATTTGCTCAATAGGTCTGGCAGGTGCTTTTATGAGCATCGTAACTGCGGCAGCGCTTATACTCAGCGAGGTATCACCGACGGCAATATTCTGAAAACAGGCTGTAAAAACTAAATGTTTTTACAGCCTGTTTTCAATTTACTTTTAATTTTGCTTGCGAACTATCGCATATTCATCATTTATCATAAAATAGGGGCAGCTTTTCATACCTCCGCCTATATAACGCTCGGTATCATCCATATCCATATCAACTATGCATTCATTTTCGCCTGTTTCTTCATTATATTCATAATTAAGGCAGTCTTCGCACATTTTCACTTTTATTGCACCCTTTACTTTTTGATGTAAAATATTATATCATACACTCTCCCAAAGGTCAATTTCAGTAACAAGTATGACGCATTGACATTTTGCACAAATCGTAAACAAAATCTTAAAGAATGGTCATAAGGATTGACTAAAGTGCAAGAAAGTAGTATAGTTAATTCAGTTTATTTCGCAAAACAATCGAAAGGAACGTGAAACAATTGAAAGGCATTGTCCTTGCAGGCGGCTCAGGTACAAGACTTTATCCGCTTACGATGGTAACAAGTAAACAGCTTCTTCCCGTTTACGACAAGCCGATGATATACTATCCGCTTTCAACACTTATGCTTGCAGGTATCCGCGAGATACTTATCATATCCACTCCGTCAGACACACCAAAGTTTGAAGCCCTTATGGGTGACGGTTCAAAATTCGGACTGCATCTTTCATACGCAGTACAGGAAAGACCCGAAGGTCTTGCACAGGCTTTTATTATCGCTGAGGATTTCATCGGTGACGATGATGTTGCAATGGTGCTTGGCGACAACATTTTCTACGGAAACGGTCTTGGTTCACTGCTCAGAAGTGCTGCTACAAACAATAAACGAGCCACTATTTTCGGCTACTATGTTGAAAACCCGAATGCATTCGGTGTTGTAGAATTTAATGAAAACGGTAAACCGATTTCAATTGAAGAAAAGCCGGAAGTACCCAAATCAAACTACGCAGTTACAGGTCTTTATTTCTATGATAACCGTGTTGTAGAGTATGCAAAGTCGCTCAAGCCTTCCAAGCGCGGTGAGCTTGAAATCACGGATATAAACCGTATTTACCTTGAAAACGGTGAGCTCGATGTAAAGCTCATGGGACGAGGCTTTGCTTGGCTTGACACAGGCACGGTAGATTCTCTTATCGAAGCATCAAACTTCATAAGAAGTATTGAAAAGCTTCAGGGCATTCAGATTTCCGCGCTTGAGGAAATCGCATACAACATGCGCTGGATTTCCAAGAAGCAGCTTCTTGAATCGGTTGAGAAATACGGCAAATCCCCCTACGGTCAGCATCTTCTTCGTGTTGCCGAAGGTAAAATTCTTTATTCAAAATCCAACCGCACAAACGAAAGACCGATCTGGGGCAGGGGTGAAAACATTTATGACACCGAATAATGCGCTGACAGCTGTTAAAACCGAGCTTGAAGGTGTAATCATTATAGAACCTCTTGTTCACGGTGACAACAGAGGTTGGTTTTATGAAAGCTACTCCAAGCGCAAGTATGAACAACTTGGAATAAAAGCAGACTTTGTGCAGGACAACCGTTCTTACTCATCGCAAAAAGGAATTATAAGAGGTCTTCACTGTCAGCTTGAACCATATGCACAGGCAAAACTCATAACCTGCACAAAAGGCGCAATCCTTGATGTTGCAGTTGACATCCGCAAAGGCTCACCTACATATATGAAGTGGTTAAGCGTTGAGCTTACTGCAGAAAACAAGCGTCAGCTTTTCATTCCGAGAGGCTTTCTTCACGGGTTTCTCACACTGACAGATGATGTTGAAGTAATGTACAAAGCTGATAACTATTATGAGCCGAGCGCAGACAGAAGCATCCGCTTTGATGACCCAGCCTTCGGTGTTGATTGGGGCATTGATACACCTCAGCTTTCAGCCAAGGACAGCAATGCACCTCTTTTTGCTGACAGCGATGCTGATTTTACATATTGAAAAACTTCACGGCAGGGCTATTCCCCTGCCTTGATTAATTTGAAAGGGATATAAAAAAATGAAAGTACTTGTAACCGGCTTTGCAGGTCAGCTCGGATATGATGTTGCGGCAGAGCTTGCAAAAAGAGGTATAAGCTTTATTGCGGCAGACAAAAATGAATTTGACCTGACAAATAAAGAAGCAGTTAAAGGATTTGTAGGCGCTTGCAATCCCGACGCAATCATACACTGTGCCGCATATACGGCAGTTGATAAAGCAGAAGAGGATTCCGTCAATTGCTACAAGGTAAATGTACAAGGCACACAAAACCTTGCAGATGCCGCAGCTGAAGCACAGGCAAAGTTTGTTTACATCAGCACAGATTATGTTTTTAACGGCGAAAAGGACAAGCCCTACGAGATTGACGATCCGACCGGACCCAAAACGGTTTACGGTTTAACAAAGCTTGAGGGAGAAAACCGCGTTCGCCACACATGCCAAAAACATTTTATTATACGAACCGCATGGGTGTTCGGCAAAAACGGAAACAACTTTGTAAAAACAATGCTCCGCCTTGGCAGCGAGCGCGAAAGCATTAATGTTGTTTGTGACCAATTCGGCTCACCGACCTATACCAAGGACCTCGCAAGACTAATCTGCGACATGATCGTAACAGACAAATACGGCACATATCACGCAACAAATGAGGGCTATTGCTCATGGGCAGATTTCGCTTTTGAAATTATGCAGCAAGCAGGACTGAATGCAAGAGTTGTTCCGATTCCTTCCTCCGAATATCCCGCAAAGGCTCACAGACCCGCAAACAGCAGACTTTCAAAGCAAAAGCTTATTGACAGCGGCTTCAGTCCGCTGCCTGAGTGGAAAACAGCGCTTGCAGATTTTCTTAAAGATATTAAATAAAAAAGCTTGCATAAACCTATATTATATTATAAACTCTAAGGTATATAAAAATTAAACGGAGTGATATTATGGCAAACACACTCAACAAACGATACGGTCTTATGACCGCAATCGCAATGGTAACAGGTGTTGTTATCGGCAGCGGTGTCTTTTTCAAAGCAGAAAAAGTGCTCAGCGCCACCGGCGGCGACCTGAAGCTTGGCATTATCTCGTGGATAATAGGCGGCTTAATTATGCTCGCTTGTGCCTATGCTTTTTCAATTCTTGCAAACAGGTTTGAAAAAGTCAACGGTCTTGTAGACTATGCAGAGGCAACAGTCGGAAAAAAGTACGCTTACTTTATCGGTTGGTTTACAACGGTAATCTACTACCCCTGTCTTACAATGACTCTGGCTTGGGTAACAGCGCGTTACACCTGTGTACTTTTATTTGACAACGCGGCAGATATTACAGGCGGTCTTTGCATGACAATTGCTGCAGGCTATCTCATTCTCAGCTTTGCAATCAACCTGCTTTCACCCGTTATTGCAGGTAAAATTCAGGTTTCAACAACAATTATCAAACTTATTCCTCTTCTTCTTATGGCTGTAGGCGGCTTGATTTTCGGTCTTACCAAGGGCTACACTGTAGAAAACTTCACAACAGTTGTCAATGAAGTTGACAAAAGCACGGCTCTTTTCACTGCAATTTGTGCGACAGCCTTTGCCTATGACGGTTGGATTGTTGCAACAACAATCAATGCAGAACTTAAGGATGCGAAGAAGAATCTTCCCCGTGCACTTGTTTTCGGCTCCATTGCAGTTATCATAGTCTACATTCTTTACTATGTAGGTCTTGCCGGCGGTATTACAAATGCAGAAATGATGGCAGGCGGCGAAACAGGCGCAAAAAAAGCCTTTTCTGCAATTTTCGGCAGTCTTGGCGGCACGGGTCTTTTTGTTTTCGTCATCATTTCCTGCTTTGGCACGCTCAACGGTCTTATGGTCGCTTGTTCAAGAGGCATGTTCTCACTTGCAAGCCGCAACGAAGGACTCAAGCCCAAGGTTTTTGTTCAGGTTGACAAGGCAACAAATATGGCTCCCAGCTCAGCTACATTCGGTCTGCTTATGTGTGTTATATGGCTTCTCTTCTTCTACTGCTCACAGTTTTCATCATTTGGCAGCAGCTGGGGAATTTTCGCATTCGACCCGACAGAGCTTCCCATTGTCACAAGCTATTTCCTCTATATCCCGATATTCCTTATGATGATGTTCAGAATGAAGGACCTCAGCGGCTTCAAGCGATTCATTGCTCCCCTTCTTGCAATTGTCGGCAGCGCATTCATGATGGTTGCAACAATCGTTTCTCACCACAAATTTGTTATTGGCTACCTGATTCTTTTTGTTATAATTATGACAATCGGCATGTTCTTTTCAAAAGAAAAGCAACCCAAAAAGTAAGACAGGATAAAAAATCAAGGCTGTATCACTTTTACGGTGATACAGCCTTTTCTTTTACCATTCTCTGATTATTTCGGGGTTTTCAAAAATTTCATCAAGTCGCTTGATAAACGGTACAACATCTGCAAATCCGCCGATTCTGTGGTCAAACATTACATTTATAGGCAAGAAACGCCTTGTTTCAAGATCCACTTCACCCTTTTCATTTCTGAAAGCACAGTCTCTTTTCTGTACAGCACCGAGTGCCATAATAAATACCTGAGGATATAGAAGAGGTGCATATGTAACATTGCCCTTGAGCCCTGTATCAAGAGAGCCGAGGTTTGTCATACATACTGTGCCCTCATTAAGTTCATTCATCTGCAGAGAAGTCTTGTCACGCGGTGCGTGTTCAAACAGACCAGAAAGCTTTGCAACCTTGAATTTGCCTACATATCCCGTTGCAATCTGTGCCGCTGTCGTACCAAGCTTGCCCTTAAGCAAAAAACCTATAATACGCTGGAGAATTACATCAAAAAGCACACGGTCAACATCGGTTGTTTCAAGAGTTTTCATAAGACGGTCCATCTCTTCGGAGATACCCTTAAGTGTAAGAGTTTCAAGTTTTCTGAGCTTTATAGGGAAGGTTGAACCATCCTTCATAAACACAGGCACTGCAACATCAATATGCTCTTTGATTATAAGTCTGCCACAAGATGATTTGCGTCTGTAATCCATATGCGCATTAAGTCTGGGCGCAGCCTTCAGACCCTCTGCAAGTATGCGCAGCATAACCGTATTGAAAGAGAGCGGATAATCAACCGATTTTCTCATTGACTGAAATACTTCCCAAAATTTTGTAATATCCGCCTCGTAGTGAAATCCACCTGCCGGCATATCAGCTGCATTGGACAAAACATTACCGGAAGCCCTCGCTTTAAGATTAAAATATTCAACCTTATCGCCTGGCTCCGGACCGTTGAGTGCACCTCTGATATATTCCTTAATTCCCATTTTTTCTCTCCTGATTTTTAAATTAGCATTTTAATTGTAACAAATCAGTAAAAAAATGTCAATCAATGTCTGATAATAACTGTATAGTATTTTTACTTGACAAATATTTTTTAATAAAGTATAATATATATTTATAAAATAGAAAAAAGGAGCATCAGAATGAATTGGCAGGAGTTTCTTGAAGCTACCATAGGTCAATGGGAGCTGCTTGTGCGTTTGCTTGTTGCGTGCATTTGCGGCTGTATCATCGGCATTGAGCGAAGCTTCAGACAAAAAGAGGCAGGTATAAGAACACACATCATTCTTGCACTCGGTGCAGCGCTGATGATGATTGTTTCAAAATACGGATTTTTTGACATTGCCGAAATGGACATGAACAGCCTTCGTGCAGACAGTTCACGAATAGCATCAAATATTGTTACTGGAATATCATTTCTTGGTGCCGGTGTTATATTTGTTCGTGGCGGGTCAATAAAGGGTCTTACAACCGCTGCAGGTATCTGGTCTACAGCAGGTATAGGCATGGCAATTGGTGCAGGAATGTACACCATAGGAATAGCATGTACGCTTGGTATGATTATTATCCAGCTTTTACTTCACAAATTTATGCCCTTCTCGGAAAACATGGAAACAAATATAATCTCAATCAAAATCAATGAAGGATCACAAGCGCTTGAAGATATAACCAAGCAGCTTACAGAGGCAGGTATCTTGGTAACAGGCATTCGCTTCAAAAAGCAGGACAACGGAATCACAAAAGCAGAGCTTACCGTAAGAACAAAGAAAAAAACATCCATGAAGGCATTGCTTGAACTTATTAACACAAACGAAGCTATACAGGAATTCACACTTGAAACCTGATAAAAAAAATGAAGACCGTAAAGGACTATTCCTTTACGGTCTGTTTTCATATATTGAGTAAATCTTTAAATGCCTTGATATAATTTTTCGCTGTTTCTTCGTTACTGCTTTCTGCAAATATTCTCAGAAGCGGCTCTGTGCCGGAGAAACGGCAGATTACAAAGCTGTCATCCTCAAAATAGACCTTACAGCCATCTTCATAATTTACGCGGACAACTTTTTTATTAAAATCAGGTAAAAGCTTGTCCTCATAAACCATTTTCATTATTGCCGTTTTCTTGTCAGGTGCAAACGGCATATTGTCCTCTACCATAGCAAACTTACCAAACTGTGCTTCGAGCATATCCGCCATTTCTGCAGGTGACTTGCCCGTTACGCTCACCATTTCGGCAAAGAGTGAAGCGGCATAAACGGAATCCTTACCGTGAATGTGACCTCTTACTGTAAGTCCGCCCGATGATTCACCGCCAAGAACAGCATTGACCTCATCAATTTTTGACGAAATATACTTGAAGCCTACGGGTACTTCGTAACATTTTTCGCCAAAGCTTTCTGCGATTCTGTCAAGCATGTGTGTTGTTGCAAGATTTCGTACAACCGGACCTTTCCAGCCCTTGTACTTTACAAGATAATAATAAAGCATGCACAGAATCTCGTTTGCATCGATATATCTGCCAGTACGGTCGATGATACCCAGGCGATCGCCGTCGCCGTCCATTGCAATGCCCATATCATATTCGCCTTTGGTTACCATATCCTTAAGAAGACCAAGTGTCTGCTCAGTGGGTGCAGGCATAGATCCGCCAAAATAAGCATCTTTATTAAGATTTATTGTGTCAACCGTACAGCGTGCAGAAAACAGAATAACCTGAAGCGGATATGTGCCTGATCCGTGCATTGTATCAAAAAGCACACGCAAGCCTCTCTCGCGCAGAGCCTTCATATCAATAACATCTATAATATCGTCAATGAACTTATTGAAGGGATTACGGATATATGTAATTTTGCCTTCTCTTACTGCTGTATCAAAATCACAGTAGTCTACCGATTCAAGCTCTTCAATAAGCTGTTCAAGCAAGGTTGTCGTTTCAACATCGGCATCTCTGCCCTCATCAGTAAAAAGCTTTATTCCGTTGTAGCTTGCAGGGTTATGACTTGCCGTAATCTCAAGACCAAAGTACAGACCCTGATCCTTTACAGTGTGCATAATGAGCGGAGTGGGCGCAGAACGGTTAAGAAACCAGACCTCAATACCGCCATTTGCGAGCACCTCTGCAACCCATTTTGCAGCATCAACTGAAAGAAATCGGCGGTCATAACCGACAATAATCGGCTTGTCCGCTTTGTTCTGCCTGCGTGCAAGTGCAAGAACACCTGCCGCAACGCGCCTGATATTTTCCTGAGTGAAGTCAGCACCGATTACCGCACGCCAACCGCCAGTACCGAATTTTATCATTTCAGCTTTCCCCCTTGATAAAGTGCTTTTCTGCTTATCATTTTAGCACACATAAAACAGATTTATTTACAAAAATAGCCTATATTTTTATGTTTTTAGCTCATTTTGGCTTGAAAATAGAATTGTAAGCATTTATAATAAACCTGCGAAAGGAGCTGAAAGAAATTGGCATACGAAAAAACTGCGCTTGACACATCGCTTAAAATAGACGGAATTTACACTATACACTATTTCGAATACACAAAAGATTTTAACTATTCGGGTGAATTTCACGATTTCTGGGAAATAGTTTATGCTGATAAGAAAAGTGTTGTTATTACTGCAGGCGCAACAGAGCTGACACTGAAAGCAGGTGAGCTTTATATTCACAGGCCGAATGAATTTCACAGCATACGCTGTGACGGTACAAGCGCGGCAAACTCGGTTGTCATCTCTTTTGACTGCAGCTGCAAAGAGCTTTCTGACATCGCGGGCAAGGTACTGACCTGCAGTACAGATGAAAAAAAGCTAATGGGTCTTATAATAAGCGAAGCTTTTGAAGTGTTTTCAAATCCGCTCGGATCACCTTATACAACAAAAATGATTAAATCAGGCAGCGGAAAATTCGCAGGTGAGCAGATAATTGAAATCAGCCTTGAGCTGCTGCTGATAAGTCTGATAAGAGGAAACAAAACAGATGTAGCATCAACAAAAAACGAGCACAGCAAGCTGCTGATTGAAATTTGCGAATTTCTTGAAGCCAACATTGACAAGCCGCTGAAATTTGACGATATAAGGCGACAATTCAATGTATCTGCCTCAGTTATAAAAAGACTTTTTCAAAGCAGCCTTAACTGCGGAATTATGGAGCATTTTTTAAGGCTTCGCATAGACACGGCTAAACAACTTATAAGAGAAGATGAAATGAATTTTACGGAAATTTCGGAATATCTGTGTTTTAGCTCACCGCAGTATTTTTCATCGGCATTCAAACGCATTTCAGGAATGAGTCCGAGCGAATATGAGCATTCTGTAAAACTTAACTTCAGATAAAAACAGCCATCATCACTGATGGCTGTTTTTTGTTTGCACACTATTTGCGGTTATCTTGATATATTCTGTTGGTGTCATATTATAAAATCTTTTAAACACCGTAACAAAATACGCCTGTGAAGAAAAGCCGGTTTGTGCGCATATTTCTTTCGAAGATATTCCGTTCATAAGCAGACATTTTGCTTTTTCAAGCTTTTGGCGCAAAATATAAGAGCTCAGATTTTCGCTTATTTCTTTTTTGAAAATCTGGGACAAATAATCAGCAGAGATTCCGCAATGCTCTGCAACAGCAGAAACACTTATTTTTTTACCAAGGTTTTCGTTTATATATTTGATGCAGTTTCTTATATGCGGAGAAAATTCAGGTTGCTTCTTGTTCTTTTTCACATCCTGCGTCAGTTTTAATATTTCAATACCGAAGCACATAAATATTTCATTTTTATCCGCAAGCGAATCAATCGTTTTAATAACCCTGTCCGAAAATTCATAGGCTTTGCTTTCGTTGAGTCCGCCTTGTATTGCATATCGGGTTGCGAGAGTGATTGCACTGACAGCCATATATTTATGCTGCATCAACTCATTGTCAGACATTTTGCCCATAACAATAAGAGAATCAAGATTTTTGATTTGCATCATCAGCGAATCAATATCACCTTGCTGAACGCAGGAAAACAAACGGATTTCTGCGCTGTAAGGCGTGTGTTTTTCAAGAGTGTTTTTCTCTATTGTCTTGACGGTTACGAGTTCGCCTATGTTCATTGAATCACATCTTTTCTTTCAGCTTTTTCATTTCTTTTTTCAGTCGGACATTATTCAAATCTTCCCACAGCGGCATAATCAGACCGCCACCCAAACGGCAATGTGCCTCATTCATTGCGCCGTAATAAGCAACTCTGAAATCGACATATTCGGATAATTTATATTTTTGTTTGTATGTTTCATACAAACCATAAGCATCGCCCCACATATTGCAAAGCTGGAATAAATCATATTCTCTGTCTGCCCACATACAGGTACAAGGGTCAATGAATGCAGTAAGATTTAAAGTTTTAGGGTCAGCCATTATGTTCATTATATTGAGGTCGCTGTGAATGAGAACGGGAGATGAGTTTTCTTCGGGAAGATTATTAAAAATCTCCGTTGCTTCACAGAGAAGTTTCAAATTTTTCTTGCTGAACTTTCCCTTTTCGCTCAATTCTTTCAGACCGGCAAGCCAAGGCTCCTGCTTTTCTTTTTTGTAATATTCAATCCAGGTATCATATTTTGGATTTGATAATTCACCGAATTTGTCATTTGTAACACAGTGCCATTGGAGCATACCCGAAATAACATCATCAGCAAATTTTTGTTTTTGACTTTTGCTCTTTAGTAAGAACAATGGATTCAGTACATTCTGCCCCTCAACAAATGTCATGGCAAGGATTGCGGTTTCATCATCTTCATAAGTAAAAAGAACTTTCGGCATTTCTACGCTTGTGTTTGCGGAAAGAAGACTAAGCTGCTGAGCTTCTTCGTACTGGGAACCCTGAATTCTGTATGCTTTGATGGCGATTGGTTTTCCGCCTGAAAGGACTGTTTTATAAACTCTTCCGTAACTGCCTCCGCCGATAAATTTAATATTTAAAACTTTCTTGTTGAGTTTTTCAGAAACAAGTTCAGGTATTATCGGCAATATATTTTTGTTACTGTTATCAAGAATTTTCATCGTTATTCCTCCACTATTCTTCTTTTAACAATCTGGTATGCGGTTTTGCTTTCGGGTAAAAATGAAAACAGTTGGAAGCAATGGCACATACCCTCAAATTTATGAAGCTCGGCATCTGTGCCTGTGGATTTCAGTTTTTCATAAACTCTGTCATTGTCGCTTTCATCAAGCTCTGCGGTACCGCATATCAGAGTGACTTTCGGAAATTTTTCAAAGCTGCCGAACAACGGTGAGATATACGGGTCGGTTCTGTCAACATTCAGAACATACTTTGATATTCTTCTGAGCAGATGAAGATTATCTTCGATTTTCTTATGCTTTGCTATTCCGTAAAACGGGTCTGTGTATGCATTTGTGATTCTTGAATCACCGCTTGATGTTGCATCCGCCCACAGTGAAAAACAAACAATGTGATTCGGCATGGGATAACCGTTATCACGAAGCCACAAGGATGATGTCATTGCAAGAGTTGCACCTGCGCTGTCGCCAATGATAACAATATCGGAATTTTTGACACCTTCATCGAGCAGATGAAGATAAACCTTTACAACATCGTGCATCTGCGACGGAAGCTGATGCTCGGGAAATTTTCCGTAATCAACATTTATAACCGTTGCACCAAGAAACATTTTGCTGTATTTTTCGGCAAGCCTGCGGTAAAAATCATTCAGTTCAATTTTAAATCCGCCGCCGTGAATCATCAGTATAATTTTTTCTGTTTTGCAGTTACGGTTTATGAGCTTTTCATATTTCACACTGTCGGTTATGTGTTTTGAATGTATAAAGTTTTTTGAGGGCTTGTATTTTGATTTTTTATCCTTCGTCAGCTTTGCCGCATTGTCGGACAGCTTTGAACTGTCGGATAACGGTGAATGAAAAATCAAACGCAAGGTTGACATAAATATTTTTGAAGTCAGAGATTGCATAACATCACCCGCTTTTCTGATTTTAATTTTATCATAAGAGATTTTTCAATTCAACAATTACAGCTTTTTCATATCAGAAAATCAAAATAATCAAGGAATTTCAAATAAAAAAGATGCAAATCCAAACAATTTGCACCTTTTCATTATAATTATCTTTTATTCAGCAATATATGTTTTTACAATCTCGGCAATATAAACTCTGTGATAGTCGCCGTTATAGTTGCTTTCAATTGATTCATCAATAAAGCCTTTGGGGTCAATATCCTGGAAGGCAAGCTTTTTTAGCACAAGGTTTACATTTGCCTGCTCAATGCACTCCACACCGTCGAGTGTAACTTTTGTAAGTCCTGTTGCTTCAAACTTGTCACCGTTTCTGCCACTGTTTCTGCCGCAGTAGGCAAGCTCCTTTTTATATTCGCCGCCGAAAAAGCTCATTGAAAAATCATTTGTTTTTTCGAGCAGCACATAGGTATAGCGCTGAGGACGGATGAAAATGTAAACAACATCCTTGCCCCAGATTTCGCCCATACCGCCCCAGCTGACAGTCATTGTGTTTGTGACACCGTCGGCGCTTGCAGTAACCAGCGCCCAATCATCCGAAATCATTTTAACTGCAGACTGATTGATTTCACGGATATTTATTTCTTTGAAAGACATATTATCCCTCCGATAAAAATTTTGAAAGCATGAGCTCATTATAGCAAGCCACACTGTCCGGGTGAATGCAAGCACCCTTTTGCAGCAGCTCATTTATGCTGTACCGCTGAGTGTAGAGCATTGTTTCGTCAAGATTCTTTTTTGCAAGCTCACGCACAACACCGACATCTTCATAAACTCTGTCTGCCGAAATAAAATCGGCAATGTATATTACCTTTTCAAGTAATGACATTCCTGCGCGTGCTGTTGTGTGGTAACGCACTGCATCAAGTATTTCCTCATCAGTTATATTCAGCTTTAATTTAAGATATTCCGCGCCGCTCATTGCGTGCCACAGCTTACGGTTTACCGCTTCAAGCTGTGTGAGAACAACTTTACCCTCTGTAAAGAGAGAAAAATGCTCTTCACGGTCAGCTTCCTTTGTAATATCGTGAAGCAAGCCTGCAACAAGTGCTTTTTCTTTATCCGCACCGTATTTTTCGGCAAGCTCAACCGCACTTTCCGCAACACAGAGAGAATGGGTGTATCTGTAGGGACTGAGCCGCTCGGCAAGCAGTGCCTTATATTCGTCAATAATCAACGGTAAAGTCCCCTTTCGTCAATATAAATTCTCACGGCAGGGTCAAGCAAACCGTCTGTACCTTCACCGTTCTTTATAAGATTTCTGATTTCGGTAGAGCTCACCTCAAACGGTGCAAGCTCGGACACAATCAGCTTCTTTCCCTCAAAGAAATCGGGAACACCGTTTTGTTTCAGCACTGAATTTTCTTCCTGCCTGTCAGCTGCACAGAGTGTGCACATATCCAGAATTTCTTCATATCTGTACCATCTGTTGAAGCTTAAAAGCATATCCGAGCCGACTATGAAATAAAGCTCATAATCCGGATAAAGTGCCTTAACCTCGCACAGTGTATCATAAGTATAGCTCTTGCCCCCACGCGCCATCTCAATATCACTTATAAGAGCATCGGGGAAGCTGAGCATACACATGGTCATTCTGTCTTCACCGCTTGCAAGGTCGGCACTGACCTTGTGCGGAGGCTCGGCAGTAGGAATAACAAGAAGCCTGTCGAGCTCAAGTGTTTTCACAAAGTGCTCGGCAAGCCTTGCATGACCGATATGAGGCGGATTGAATGTGCCGCCGAAAATACCAAGTCTTTTCATTTTTCTTTACCTGTGGTTCTTCTGCTCTTGCGTACAAAGTGAACCTTGTAGCCCTGCTTCTTTGCTTCCTTCTTGGTTGCGGGGCGCTTCTTAGGCTCGCCCGCCTTTTTCTCACCGTGGAGCTCAGGGCTGTAGCGATAGAGAACAATAACACCGCCTATAACCTGAATAACATCCGCACCTGTTGCAGCGGCAAGCTCATCAGCTGCCTGACGGGGTGTGATGGGTGTTGATTCAAGAAGAACCTTTACTTTAATAAGCTCTCTTGCACGGAGTGCATCGTCCGTTTGCTTTATGATAGCATCGGACATACCGCCCTTACCAATCTGGAAAAGCGGTTCAAGAGTATTTGCCTGCGAACGGAACGCAGCTCTTTCTTTACCTGTCATTTTATTCAATCCTTTTTAGCCAGTGCCTCGGCAAGTGCTTTGAGTGCATTGCCTCTGTGGCTGATTTTGTCTTTTTCTTCTGCTGTAAGCTCGGCAAAGCTTTTATCACCCACCATAAAGACAGGGTCATAACCAAAGCCGCCGTCACCCTTGGGTGCGTAGCCGATTTTACCCTCGCACTTGCCGCTGACAACAATCTCTCTGCCATCGGGGTATGTACAGCAAACGGTACATACAAAGCGCGCTGTACGCTTTTCATCGGACACATCCTTAAGATTTTCAAGGAGAAGTGCAATATTGGCAGGGTCATTACCGTGGTCGCCTGCATAGCGCGCAGAATATACACCCGGCGCACCTCCGAGCGCATCAACCATAAGACCCGAATCGTCACCGATGCAGGGCATACCGCTTTCTTTACATCCGCTCTGACTCTTGAGTCTTGCATTTTCCTCAAATGTTGTGCCTGTTTCTTCAACATCTGTAAGCTCAACACCTGCCTGCTCGGCAGTGAGAACCTCAACACCGAGAGGTTCAAGAATACGGGCAAGCTCGTTGCGCTTTTTCATATTGTGTGTTGCGATAATATATTTCATATTCTTATTCCTCATCGGGGTCTTCAGCCACATCAAACAGACCCTCTGCAAATGCAGCAGGGCTGAAGGGCTGAAGGTCATCCATCTGCTCACCTACACCGACAAACTTAACAGGCACATTGAGGTCGTGCTTGATTGCAAGCACAACACCGCCCCTTGCAGTACCGTCAAGCTTGGTGAGAACAATACCTGTAATTTCAGCAACATTTTTGAATTCTCTCGCCTGATTGACGGCATTCTGACCTGTTGTTGCATCGAGGACAAGCAGGCTTTCACGGTCTGACCAGGGAAGCTCACGGTCGATAACACGGTAGATTTTTGCAAGCTCATCCATAAGGTTTTTCTTGTTATGGAGTCTGCCTGCGGTATCAATTATGATAATGTCGGCATTTCTTGCCTTGCCTGCATTGATTGTATCGAAAACAACAGCGGCAGGGTCTGCACCCTCTTTGTGCTTGACAATGTCAACACCTGCTCTGTCTGCCCAGATTTCAAGCTGGTCAATAGCGGCTGCGCGGAATGTATCTGCCGCACCTAAAATAACCTTTTTGCCCTGTGACTTGTAGAGAGCAGCCATTTTACCGATTGTTGTGGTTTTACCGACACCGTTTACACCGATTACAAGAATGATTGACGGCATTGTAATCATTTCCATCTGCTCGCCGCCATCAAGAAGCTCGGCAACAATCTCTTTTATTGCCTTTCTTACCTGTTTGCCGTTACGAAGGTTTTCTTTAGCAACCTTTGCACGAAGACGGTCAATGATTTCAGTAGCCGTTGTAACACCGACATCACCCATAACAAGAATCTCTTCAAGGTCGTCAAACATTTCATCGGTTATTTCATTGACACCGTGGAGCACGGTGTCAATTGCGCCTGCCATTGACAGTCTTGTCTTTTGCAGGCCCTTATTTATTTTAGAAAAAATACCCATTATTTATCTCCGAGTAGTAATAGATTTTTATTTATCCTGAGGAACTACGCTGATGCCGAGGTCTGTCAGCTGAACACCGTCAACAGGTGCAGGGCACTCAGTCATCGGCTCTGTTGCATTCTGTACCTTCGGGAATGCGATAACATCGCGAAGGCTGTCACAGCCGAGCATCTGCATAATAAGTCTGTCAAGACCAATACCCATACCACCGTGAGGCGGTGCACCGTAGCGGAAGGCATCGAGCAGATATCCGAACTTTTCGTGTGCCTGCTCATCTGTAAGACCGAGAAGTGAGAAAATCTGATTCTGAAGCTCAGGATTTGTGATACGGATTGAGCCTGAAGAAAGCTCAATACCGTTGAGAACAAGGTCATAAGCCTTTGCGCGCACCTTTGCCTTGTCTGTTTCAAGGTAAGGAATGCACTCGTCAAGCGGTGATGTGAAGGGATGGTGCATTGCAACAAACTGACCGAGCTCTTCGTCCCAATCGAAGAACGGGAATTCTGTAATCCAGAGGAAGTTGTACTGATCCTTCGGGATAATATCGAGCTTGCGTGCAACTTCACCGCGGAGAAGACCGAGAGTTGAAAGAACAAGCGAATTCTTTCTGTCTGCAATTATAAGAACAACATCGCCTGCCTTTGCATCTGCCTTTGCAAGTATTGCCTGCATTTCTTCCTCGCTCATAAACTTTGCAAAAGAAGAAGCAACTGTACCGTCTTCATTGAGTCTTATCCACGCAAGACCCTTTGCACCTGACCCCTTTACAAACTCCGTGAGCTTATCAATCTCTTTACGGGTGAGAGTTGTAACTGCGCCCTTTGCAGTGATACCTCTTACACTGCCGCCCTCTGCAACTGCACCTGAGAACACACTGAAGCCGCAATCTCTTACAATGTCGGTAAGGTCATAAAGCTCCATTGCATAGCGTGTATCGGGCTTATCCGAGCCGTAGCGCTCCATTGCGTCCTTATATGTCAGACGGACAATGGGAGTGGGAATATCAACATCAAGAATCTCTTTGAACAGACGCTTTACATAGCCCTCGCCAATTGCAAGAACATCGTCCATCTCAACAAAAGACATTTCAAGGTCAATCTGTGTAAATTCGGGCTGTCTGTCCGCACGAAGGTCCTCGTCGCGGAAGCAACGCGCAATCTGCATATATCTGTCAAAACCGGCAACCATTGAAAGCTGCTTGTAAAGCTGAGGCGACTGGGGAAGAGCATAGAAGCTGCCCTTGTGGATACGGCTGGGAACAATATAGTCACGCGCACCCTCAGGAGTGGAACGGATGAGGATGGGAGTTTCGATTTCGATGAAGCCGTTCTCGTCAAAATAGTCGCGTGTTACCTTTGCAATCTTGTGACGGAGAATGATGTTTGACTGAAGGTCGGGACGGCGAAGGTCGAGATAGCGGTGCTTAAGACGGGTAAGCTCCGATGTCTGACAGCCTGCGACTATGTCAAAGGGAGGAGTTTCGCTCTTGTTGAGCACACGCAGGTCTGTTACCTCAATTTCAATTTCACCTGTGGGAATATCGGTATTTTTAGATGAACGCTCACGCACAATGCCCTTTGCCATAAGGACAAATTCACTTCTTGCAGTAAATGCCTTTTCAAAAATCTCTCTGTCAGTATTATCGTCAAATGCAAGCTGTACAATACCTGTACGGTCGCGAAGGTCGATGAAAATAAGTGCACCGAGGTCGCGCTGGCGCTGTACCCAACCTGCGACAACAACCTCTTTGCCTGCATCTGCAGCACGAAGCTCGCCGCAGTAGTTTGTTCTTTTAAGTCCTGTCATAAAATCCATCTCATTTACACTCCTTTAGAATAAATCGGCAATATTTATACCGCTCATATCAATTGAATCAGATGATGCTATACCGCGCACCGCATTCTGAATAAGATAGTTCTGGTAGCTGTCTTCAAAGCCTTCAAGCTCCATTTCTACACTCTCGCCGCCATCCATATCCTTTACTATAACCTTACCCGATTCAATTTCGCTGTCGCCTATAACAACTGTGTTGCGCACACCAAGCTTGTTCGCAAACTTCATCTGAGCCTTAACTGAACGGCCTGCAACATCGTACTGTACACTGATGCCCTCTTCGCGGAGAGAGGATGCGATTTTTGCCGCAACAATGTTTGCCGCATCACCCATTGATGCAATGTAGAGGTCGGGGCGCTCTTCCTCAGGAAGCGGTGTGCCCTGCGCCTGCATAAGCATCATAAGGCGTTCAATACCAAGAGCAAAACCGAGTGACGGAGTTTTTGTACCGCCAAGTTCCTCTGCAAGACCGTCATAACGACCGCCGCCGCAGACAGTACCTTGCGCACCGATCTGGTTTGAAACAAATTCAAAAACAGTTCGTGTGTAGTAATCAAGACCGCGCACAATTGTAGGGTTGACCACATAGGGAATATTCATAGCATCAAGGTGCTTTTTAACTGTTTCAAAATGTGCCGCACAATCCTCGCAGATATAGTCGAGCACCTTAGGTGCATCCTTGGCAACCGCACCGCATTCAGGACTCTTACAGTCGAGAATACGCATCGGGTTTCTGCCTAGTCTGTCAAGGCAGGTGCCGCAAAGCTCTGCCTTGTGGGTTTCAAAATACTCCCGCAGAGCGGCATGGTAATTCTTGCGGCATTCGGGACAGCCGATTGAGTTTATTTCAAGCTGAATGCCCTCAACTCCGAGGAACGAGAAAATTTCATACGCAAGAGATATAAGCTCTGCATCCGCTGCAGGAGCAGCCGTACCAAGACACTCCACACCAAACTGATGGAACTCACGCAGTCTGCCCGCCTGAGGCTTTTCGTAACGATAGCACGATGTAAGATAGCTGACCTTCTGAGGCAGAGGTTCATTGAAAAGACCGTGCTCAAGAAAAGCACGCATTGCGCCTGCAGTTCCTTCGGGACGGAGCGTTATTGACCTGCCGCCCTTATCATCGAAGGTATACATTTCCTTCTGAACCACGTCTGTTGTATCGCCGACACCGCGGCTGAAAAGCTCTGTGTGTTCAAAAACGGGTGTGCGGATTTCTTTATATCCGAATTTTGTTGCAATATCAAGCATAGTCTGCTCAACATAACGGTTTTTATAGCTGTCAGCAGGTAAAAGATCCTGCGTGCCTTTGATTGCCTTGGTCACTAATGCCATTTTAAGTATCCTTTCGCAAGTGAATAAAATATGACTGCAGGGCGGACAAAGAAATCTGTCCGCCCCGTAGAATTATAATTACTTTTTCGGGTTAACGATATTACGCCAATCAAGATCGCCGCGTTCAAGCGAGTGGATAACCGCTTCTGCTGTGGCGATATTGGTTGCAACAGGAATGTTGTGTACATCACATAAGCGGAGAAGTGTCGCTTCCTTCGGCTCGTGCGGCTTAGGATTAAGCGGGTCACGGAAAAGAAGGAGCAGGTCAATCTCGTTGCAGGCAATTCTGGCGGAAATCTGCTGGTCGCCACCCTGTGAGCCGCCGAGGAAACACTGAATGTCAAGGCCCGTAGCATCACTGACAAGCTTGCCTGTTGTGCCGGTTGCACATAATGTATGCTTGCTGAGTATGCCACAATAAGCTATACAAAACTGAACCATAAGTTCTTTTTTGGCGTCGTGTGCAATTAAAGCAATGTTCATATTTCTTTCCTTTCCGAGAAACTTTTAAAGTTTTTGTAATAAAGTCCCCTCTATCCAAATTTGATTTTATCAAAAAGAAAACATTAAGTCAAATATTTTTTTATTTTAGTTTATTTTAAGAGGAATACGCTTACCGTCAAGTCTGCCTGCAATTCGTTTAAAAGCCTTGGCTGCATTGCTGCGCACCGGAAGAGGCTTGCCACGGCTGAGGTTGAACGAAACCGCAGTGTCCTGCTCAACAATTCCGAGCAGACGAAGACGCGTTGAATCAATGACATCGTCAATGTTAAGGAGTCTGCGTTTGACTGTTGCCTTTACATCAAAACGGTTAATTATAAGCCGGCTGTATTCTATGCCGAGCTTGGCAAGATTGTCTGCCGCAATAGCGCCGTTGCGCACGCAGACCTCATCCGGCGTTGCAACAATAATCGCAGTATCTGCCGCAGCAGCGGAAAGCTTAAAGCCCATACCGACACCTGCAGGAGAGTCAAAAATCATATAATCAAACCGTTCCTCATACTCAGAGGCAAGCTTCTGCATAGCCTGAGCAGTATATTCAGGTTCAAACTCTTTCGGGGCACAGAGCAGAGTCGGACCGTAAGCTGTCGGAGTAAGCGCTGCTTCCGGAAAACAGCGGCCGGTAATTACATCGCCCCAATTAAAAAGCATATTTTCGCCCGCACCGAGCATTATGTCAAGACTTCTCAAGCCTATATCGCAGTCAACAACAAGCACATTGTGCCCTGCATTCTGCAGCGCGCACGAAAGGCCCGCCGAAACTGAGGACTTGCCTACACCGCCTTTTCCTGATGCAATTACAATTTTTCTAGCCATATCCGAGCCCCTTAAAAATAGTTAAATCAGTCCATGTCTTCAAGGTTTAGCATGCTGATGCCGTTTTTTGTAAGAATCTCAGCAGCTGCCTCGTTATCTGTTACACGGAAAATCATATAAGCAACATCTTGCTTTCTTGCAGTGAAAGCATATGTGTACTCAATATTTATACCCTTATCATTGAGAAGATGAAGAACCTTATTGAGTCCGCCGGGAATATCGGGAATTTCAACAGCAATTACCGGAGTGATTGAGAAAATGTATCCCTCGTCCTTAAGAACACATGCCGTTTTATATGAATCGTCCGTAATAATTCTGACAATACCAAAATCCTCAGTTTCTGCAAGCGAGAGAGCACGCATATCAATACCGTGCTGAGTAAGTACATCGGTAAACCTTGCAAGCTGACCGGGTTTATTTTCAACAAAAGCGGAAATCTGTTTTACTGACATATCTCATATCCTCCTTAAATCAATAAAGGTTGCGCTTATCAATAATGCGTACTGCCTTGCCCTCGCTTCTAGCAATTGACTTAGGCTCTACAAGGCGTACCTTGGCATAAATGCCAAGCATTGCCTTAAGCGCTTCAACAAGCTCTTTTTCTCTTGTAGAAATCTCACGAAGTGAGTCAGAGAACATCTCAGGTGTCATCTCTACATTTACTTCAAGAATATCGCTGTGATTTTCACGGCTGACAACAATCTGATAATTTGCGGGATAGCCCTTGTTAAGAAGCACCGTTTCAATCTGTGACGGGAATACATTAACACCCTTTACAATGAGCATATCGTCGCTTCTGCCCATAGGCTTGCTCATTCTGATAAATGTTCTGCCGCATTCGCAGGGCTCTGCATTAAGCACGCAAATGTCCTTTGTGCGGTAGCGAAGCATCGGAAAGCCCTTCTTCGTTATGCAGGTAAATACAAGCTCACCCTTTTCACCATAGGGAAGCACCTCTCCTGTTTTAGGATTGATGATTTCAGCGATAAAGTGGTCTTCGTTGATATGCATACCTTTCTGAGCAAGACACTCATAAGAAACACCCGGACCGGTAATTTCGGTAAGACCGTAAATATCAAGAGCTTTGATACCGAGAGTGTTCTCAATATCGCGGCGCATTTCTTCCGTCCATGCCTCAGCGCCAAAGATACCTGCTTTAAGCTTAATTTTATCTTTAAGACCTTTTTCTGTTATTGTTTCACCCAGATACGAAGCATAAGAAGGTGTACAGCACAGAATTGTTGAACCAAGGTCACACATAAACTCAATCTGTCTGTCAGTGTTGCCTGAAGACATGGGCAGCGTAAGGCAGCCAACCTTATGTGAGCCGCCGTTAAGACCGAAGCCGCCGGTAAAAAGACCGTAGCCGTATGCAACATGAACTATATCCTTATTTGTTGCGCCTGCCGCCACAAGTGCACGGGCGCAGCAGTCATCCCATAAATCTATATCACTCTGGGTGTAAAACGCAACAACTCTCTTGCCGGTTGTGCCGCTTGTTGAATGAATTCTTACACAGTCCTCAAGAGGTGCACCCAGAAGTCCAAAGGGATAAGCCTCGCGCAAATCATCCTTAGTGATGAAAGGAAGCTTGTGAAGATCATCAACACTTTTTATATCGTCAGGTGTTACACCTTTCTCATCCATCAGCTTTTTGTAATAAGGCACATTTTCGTAAACATGTTTTACCTGAGCAACAAGTCTTTCAGACTGCCATGCTCTGATTTGTTCACGAGAGGCACATTCTGCATCCGGCTGGAAATAACGCTTTTCCATTTTTAAATCACGACCTTAACTTTAAAAATTTAAATTTTTGAATTATAATAACAAAAAAATTTAAAATTGTAAATAGTTATCTAAATATTTTATAAATAAAAATACAGATCAACTGAATAAATATTCACATATTATTTTTATATCTGCCTTGAGAAGCCCCTAAAAACAAATTTATCAAACAGAAAGTAAATTCACTTTACAGATTTGAAATCAATTTCAACATTTAAAAGCACTAAAGATTCTGCTTAAATCAACGAATAACCGTATTTCAACAAGATATATGTAAAGTATTTTAACTTTTCAGATATTATAATCAATTTTCCGGGCATTTCCAATCAAAAATAAGCTCCGGCTGCGGAAACGGTGTTCTGAAATAATTATCATAAAGCTTTTTGCCTTTTTGGAAATGAAGGATTACATTGACGAGTGTGTCAAGATCCTCCAACTCATGGAAATGCTTTCCGTTGCGGAAATACCACAGCAGTTTATCTTCCGCACCGAGAAATTTATACACCTCTTTAACAGCCATAGTTGTCTGCCACGAGCCTATGGGGTTACCCCAAATATCGCTTGCAGCCTCCGAAATGAGAAGCACACGAGGCGCAATCATAGCCTTTAAGAAGTGGCAGTCAAACGGTAATTCTTCAACGCGCTCTGCATAGTTGCCAAGCTCAGGACCCATCCAGAACGGAAATGCTTGCCACAAATCCCTAAGCTCTTCACATCGTTTTTCCTCGCCGCCTTCGGTAATCGCTTCCATAACAACACGGTAGCAGGAGCATGCACCCGCACAGGTTTCATTAGGGTTAACTATCGCCGCGCGTTCATCAAGCGCGCCTGCAAGTGCAGCTGTTTTGCCGCCTCGTGAATGGCCTGTAAATGCAATACAGCTCATATCAGCAAGTCCGAGAATTTCAAGTGCATCAACGCAGCGTGAATAACCCCAAGCCCACGCACCAAGTGCACCAAAGGTATAGTCAGGATAGGCTTTATAAAGTTGGCCCTTTCCTCTTCCCTCGTTCTGAATATCATGTGCCAGCTCCGTTCTGTTAAAAAGAACAAGCATAATATTACTGTCATTAAAAAATGAAATAAAATCCTTATTAAACGGATAATTAAAGCACAGGTCACCGTCAATTACCGCCGGTCGCTTTTCACCCTCGCAGCCACCCTTTATGTACATTGTAAAGCTTACAGGGCAAGCTCTTGTTCCGCTCGTTATACGGTAGGTTTCATTTATACCGCCCCAACCGCTGAGCTTTTCAACTTCGATAAACTCAGGTTCAGGAGGCATTGTACCGTATTGCAGCTCAACAGCTGTCTTATATATTTCCTTACGTCGTCTGAACCAGTCTTCTTCTGTCTTTACAAAAGAACCGTCATCAAATACAAATGGATCGGGGAGCTTTCCGAGCACCTCATATTTTGTAACCCTTATCGTATCTTCATTGACATAGCTTCTGTTCATAATCATCACCCGACATATATAAGTTATTACATAAATAATACAACACAATCATAAAAATTAAAAGAGTTTTTTTACAGGGTGATTATTTTGACTGAAATAATATTTTATTTACAAAAGCTTTGCTGGAATCCGCTCACACTGAGTGCATTTATGGGGACCGGACTTTATTTCACCGTAAAATCGGGATTTTTTCAATTTAAACATCCTTTGATTATATTCAGAAACACATTTGGTTCACTTGGTAAAGAGAGAAGCAAAGACGGAATTCCACCGTTTTCCGCCCTTTCTTGCGCACTTGCCGCATGCATGGGCACAGGCAACATAATTGGTGTTGCCGCCGCACTGACTTCAGGTGGACCCGGTGCTGTATTCTGGATGATATTATCCTCACTGCTTGGCGAAATGACCTGCTGCGCCGAAAATATACTCGGAATTGAATACAGAGTGAAAAATGAAAAAAACGAATGGCTAGGCGGTTCGATGCTCTACATTGAAAAAGCTTTTTCAAGCAGGAAAGCCGCCTGTATTTTTTCTTTTTTCTGCATCGGCGCTTCACTCGGAATGGGAAATATGACTCAGGCAAATGCAATTTCATCAGCTGTCTGTGAATCGCGCAATATTTCACCTGTTGCGGTGGGAATTGCAGTTGCTTCGCTTACGGGAATGATACTGCTCGGAGGAGTCAGAAGAATATCTTCTTTCACGGAAAAGATAATTCCTCTCGCCTCTGCCGTTTTTATTTTTGCACTGATTACAGTTATAATAAAAAACAGGAACGGTCTTGCGTATGCTTTGCAGGAAATAATTAACGGGGCTTTCGGAATTAATGCTGCCGCAGGCGGAATTGCAGGCAGCACAATTGCCAAAGCTGTAAAAACAGGCGTTGCAAGGGGTGTTTTTTCAAACGAGGCAGGGCTTGGCTCATCCCCTATCGTACATTCCGCTGCAGATGTGCCAGACAGCGCCGTGCAGGGAATGTGGGGAATTGCGGAGGTTTTTATCGACACCGTGCTTATGTGCACACTTACCGCTCTTGCGCTGCTTTCAAGCGGCGCATATATCGACGGATTAACACCTACACAGATGAATGTTGCTGCATTTGAAACAGTATTCGGTACAAAGGCACAAGGCTTTGTTTCCGCTTCACTTTGTATTTTTGCCTTTGCAACTGTAACAGGCTGGGCATATTACGGAGAAAAGGCTGCCGAATATGCTTTCGGTGAAAAATCAATTAAACCGTATCGGATTATTTATCTGGTGTTTATTATTATCGGCTGCTCATCAAAGCTTGAAACTGTTTGGGCGGCAGCAGACATCTTCAACGCACTTATGGCAATACCTAACATATTTGCAATAATCAAACTGCGCAGAGAAGCTGTTATGCCGATAAAAAAGCTTCACCGACAGTCTTGCCGGTGAAGCAAAATATGATTTATTTAAGAGCATTAACAAGAAGCAGAGTACAGAAGGAAATAAGGCTCTGAACAATATTAAAGCGGAAGATTGTCTGTGTATTTGACCAACCCTTATTCTTTCTGAAATGGTCGTGCAGGGGTGTGCGAATATTTTTAAGCACCTTGATTTTAAGGAAGCGGGTAACCGAAACCTTGAAAATGCCGATAAGTCCGTCAAGCAGAAGCATAAAGCAAAGCGGGATCGCAATCAAGATATTGCCGGACTTGAGAATCATAATACCAAGGAAAAGGCCGATTGCGCGTGAGCCTGCATCGCCCATCATCATTGTGCTCGGCTCTGCGTTATACCACAGATATGCAAGGATTGCAAAAATCATAATAAGACTCATATTTTTCATCTGTGTACCGGCACCAATAATGCTGATAAAAATAATTGAATTTATTGAAAGCGAGCCACAGAAGCCGTCAATACCGTCAGAGCAGTTTGTTGCATTAATCATCATCCAAAGAAAAACCGTTGATAAAACGAGGAAAACTGCCCAATGAAGTTTAAAACCGAAGAAGCCGAAATCAAGAGAGAGAAGCTCAGGATTTTTCCAGACGAATGCACCGGAAGTGAGAAGGCAGATTACAAGATCAATTGCACCTTTTTTGTATTCTCCCCAAGGCACTTTTGACGCATCATCAAGGTAACCCGAAAGCATACCAAGAAAAATAACGGCATAATACATTACATTCTCAACAGTGGGCCTCACAAACAGAAGCGACGAAATAATAAAAACACAGATAAAAACAATGCCTGCGCCGCGCTGTTTACCTGCAGAAAGCTTACCGTTAAACGCAAAATCGCGTCCGCCGTCAACGGGGAGCTTGTTTTTGAAAAGCTTCAGCGCAAGAATAACCGCGCCAAAGGTAAATACAACCGAAAAGATGCCAATTAAATCGGGCATCAACTGTAAGAATTCCAACATTTCAATTCACCTTTTCCACATCATTTGATTTTATTCAGATATTCTTTATCTTTCTTTGTAAGCTCGGCTTTTTCGAGCATATCGGGGCGTTTTGCAAGAGTGCGCTCAAGCTGTTTTTCGCGCTGCCACTTCTGAATATTCGCATGGTGCCCGCTCAAAAGCACATCGGGTACGGTTTTGCCGTGCCACTCTTCGGGGCGCGTATACTGCGGATGCTCAAGAAGAGATGAAAAATGACTTTCATTCATAAAACTTTCACTGCTTGAAAGCACACCGGGAAGCATACGACAGACACTGTCCGCAACAATGATCGCAGGCAATTCACCGCCCGTGAGCACATAGTCGCCTATTGAGATTTCTTCATCAACAATTTCTTCGAGCACACGCTCGTCTATTCCTTCATAATGTCCGCAAAGAAGAGCAATATTGTCATATTCCAACAGCTCAATTGCCTTTTGCTGTGTGAGCACACTGCCCTGAGGTGACATATAGATAAGATGTGGTTTCTTGCCAAGGTCCTCGCATAGCGACTGATAGCAATCATACACAGGCTGCGCCTGCATAACCATGCCCGAACCGCCGCCATATGGTGCATCATCTACCCTGCGGTGTTTGTCAAGTGTGTATTTGCGGATGTTGCGGCAATTTATTTCCACCAGACCTTTTTCACGCGCTCTGCCAAGTATACTTTCACTCACTACTGCTTCACACATTTCGGGGAAGAGTGTCAGAATATCAATCCTCATCGTCAAAAATCCCCTTAAGCGGTCTGATAATTACCTTTTCATTTTCTACATCGGTGTCAATAACAACGGGAGGAATTACAGGGATAAGGTATTCTCTGCCCTTTTCGTCTGTAATATGCCACACATCGTTTGCACCGGTCTGACTGACATCAGTTACTGTGCCCCAGATTTTTGTTTCATCGTCAGCATCATAAGCCTTACAGCCGATAAGGTCTGCAATAAACCAACTGCCTTCGGGGAGCTGCGCATCTTTACGCGCCATATAAATGATTTTATTTCTGAGTGCCTGTGCCTTTTCGACAGTGTCGACACCCTCAAGCTTCATAAGTGCAACATTGCCGTGAGGGCGCGAAGCCATAACCTTTACAGCTTTTTCACCCTTCTCATCAAAATAAACCGTTTTGAATTTGCAGGCAAACTCAGGGCTGTCGCACCAGGGGTTAACGCGAAGCTCACCTCTGACTCCGTGAGTTGAAACAATCTGACCAAGTTCAAGATATGCTTTAAGCATAATTATCTCCTTTTTATATAACACATAAACACCAATAGCCCTATGTCTTTTATCGGACATAGAGCATCAGCGTTTAACCTTTTAAAATGGGATCAAACAAATCGAATTATTCGATTTCAACTGCGATTTTTTCGTTGTTGCGGGTCGCAGCAGCACGCATAACGGTGCGGATTGATTTGGCAATTCGGCCCTGTTTGCCGATAACTCTGCCCATATCGTTCTCGCCGACGTGGAGATGGTAGACCGTTACGCCTTCTTCGTTAGGCTCGTCAACAGTAACAGTTACTGCTGAGGGGTCTTCTACAAGACCCTGTGCAATTGCGATTAAAAGCTCTGTCATAGCGTGCACCTCCGTTTTAGATTTTAAGCTTTATCTTAATGATAATCAGCCGATAACGCCTGACTTCTTAAGGATAGCCTTAACTGTGTCTGTGGGCTGTGCACCATTCTTGAGCCACTGCTGTGCCTTTTCAACATCAACCTTGATGTCAGCAGGGTTCTTTGTTGTGTCGTATGTGCCGATTTCCTCAATGAAACGACCATCACGGGGATAGCGGGAATCTGCTACTACGATACGATAGAAGGGTGCTCTCTTTGCGCCCATGCGGCGAAGTCTGATTTTTACTGCCATTTTGATTTTCCTCCAAAAAATGATTTGCTTTATAATGTAACAATTTGAAAATTGTAATTACATCCTGAATTTAATTATTTGCGTTTCTTATGCTTTTTGAACGACTTTGACATGCGCTTGCCTGCCTTACCGCCAAACTGCTTAAACATCTTCTGCATCTGTCTGAATTGAGCAAGAAGACGGTTGACATCCTCAACCTGCATACCGCAGCCTGCCGCAATACGGCGCTTGCGTGAGGGATTGATAATATCGGGGTTTTCGCGCTCATGCGGAGTCATTGAAAGAATAATTGCTCTGATTCTGTCAAACTGTCTTTCATCAACATCAACATCCTTAAGCTGTTTGTTGATGCCGGGAATCATGGCAAGCGTATCTTTGATTGAACCCATGCGCTGAATCTGCTCAAATTGGTCAAGAAGGTCGTTCATATCAAACTTGTTCTTGCGGAGCTTTTCTTCAAGCTCGCGTGCTTTTTTCTCATCGAGCGCCTGCTCTGCCTTTTCAATGAAGGAAAGCATATCACCCATACCGAGAATACGGGAAGCCATACGGTCGGGATGGAAGGTGTCAAGGTCTTCAAGCTTTTCGCCTACACCGACAAACTTGATGGGTTTACCTGTAACTGCACGGGCTGAAAGTGCCGCACCGCCTCTTGTATCACCGTCAAGCTTTGTAAGAACAAGACCGTCAATACCGAGCGCATCGTTGAAGCCGTTTGCAACCGTAACAGCATCCTGACCTGTCATTGAGTCAACAACAAGCAGTATCTCGTGCGGATGAACAGCATCCTTAACTGATTTGAGCTCGTTCATAAGCTCTTCATCTATGTGAAGTCGGCCTGCCGTGTCAAGGAATACATAATCGTAGCCCTGGTCCTTTGCAAGCTTTATTGCTTCCTGAGCGATTGTAACAGGGTTTGACTGACCCATCTCAAAAACAGGCACACCTGCCTGCTCACCGACAACCTGCAGCTGCTTGATTGCGGCAGGACGGTAAATATCACAAGCAACAAGAAGCGGACGATGACCCTTCTTCTTGAGTGAAAGTGCAATTTTTGCACTGTGCGTTGTTTTACCTGAGCCCTGAAGACCGCACATCATAACGATTGTGGGCGGATGCGGTGCTTTTGTGAGATAAGACTGTGTGCCGCCCATAAGAGCGGTAAGCTCCTCGTTGACGATTTTGATAACCATCTGTGAAGGAGTAAGGCTTTCCATAACCTGAGCACCGATTGCGCGCTCAGTTACGGTGTTTGTAAAATCCTTGGCAACCTTGAAGTTAACGTCTGCTTCAAGAAGGGCAAGGCGCACCTCACGCATAGCCTCACGAACGTCGTGCTCTGTCAGGCTGCCCTTGCTTTTAAGGCGTTGGAACGCGGATTCAAGTCTGTCGGAAAGGCCTTCAAATGCCAAGAAAATACACTTCCTTTACTAAAGCGGTATATGTAGAAATAAAGAAATTACTCAACAAGTGTTGACACAATTGCACGGATACGGACCGAAGCTTCGTTTATTTCCCTTGAAAGACCGAAGCGCATGTTCTGTTCGTAAATCATGTTTGCGCACTCAACAATTTCGTTAAGACCCTTTTTCTGTTCTTCGAAACGCGCAACAAGTCCGAGCTTATTTTCCATATCGAAAAGCTGAGCCTCAGCGCGCTTGATAGCATCGCGGACACCCTGCCTTGTGATGCCCTCGTTCTCTGCAATTTCAGAGAGCGAAAGGTCGTCATTATAGTAATAATCCAAGAAGCTGCGCTGCTTCTCGGTCAGCATTTCGCCGTAAAAATCCAGCAAAACAGTGACACCGAGATTTTTAGCCAAAAGGATCTCCCCCTAACGTATTTGTGTAAAGCATTTGTTCTTTACAAGCAGCTATTATACTAAAAAATGTTTTATGTGTCAAGGCTTTTAAAAGTACAAAAGAATGGTGATTTTTTCACAAATCATTGTGAAAAAAGACTAATGTGTCGATTAGTGGTACATATCATCAAAACAAAGCACAAAATAAGGTGTTTAAAAAATGAAAAAAATAATTTATTAATTAAAAAAATATTTTTGCAATAATATTGAAAGATGCTATTTACAATTTGTTCACAAAAAAGACACTATTTATTATCACACTGTGTCAAAATTTATTGTAATATTAAACCACGGAAAATAATATGTTTTCCACCAATTCTTTTTCTTTTTATTATTTTGATTTCTTCTTTTTGTTTCTTTTTCATTTACTCCTTCCTTTTGCAAACAAGCAGGCCAATAGGTCTGCTTGTTTGCATTTTATATGTTCAACACAAAAAGAGATTTGCATCTGAAAAAACCTGATGCAAATCTCTTTTATATTATATCTGATAATTATCCGTCCCATTCCGCACCTGTAACGGTATCCATATCAATGCCCTTGGTTTCGCCCACATTTCTGAAAAGAACAACGAGCGCAGACACAAAGCCGGGAACGAGCATTGCAATTGCAACGGTAGCAATAAAGCTGTTTCCGAACACAATTGCAGAAACCGTACCGACACCGAGCGAAATACCAAAACCGATTGCAGTTACGATATACTGTGCGGAAATTGCAGATGAGCGAAGGTTTGTGGGCGCGGATTCGCCAATCATCATAATAAGCACATCATTCAGCGAATAGTAGCTGCCGACAAACACGCCGCAGAGAAAGCCGACAATAGCCGGATTAAATCCAATTTTAGCACCGATTGAAAAACCGAGAAAACCGACAAGACAGTTTGCCGCAGTTATGATTGCTGCTGTTTTTCTGCCCTTTGAATCGGAAATAAAGCCCATTACAACCTGTGCAATAGCAGAGCCGATGGGAAAGAGCACAAGTGCCGCCGTAACCGCATCGAGCGCAGAAGCAATACCGCTGCTTTCATAACCGAAATTCATAATCGGCTCGTAATTGATACTGCCGTAAAATCCGATGTTTGCAAGAGCGGAAACAACATAGAGCCAGCGTAGCTGTTTATGCTTGAGAGCAAATTTCAGCGCGGGTATCAGACCGCCCTGCTTACTTTCCGCATGCTTGCTTGCGGCAAGCGCAGCCTTTTCTTCGTCTGACATTTTCAGGTAGTTTAGTCTTGACTCAACAAACGAAGGAGTTTCCTTTGCGCTGAGCAAGGCAATAAAACTGACAACAAGACCGATTACAGAAGGAATAAAATAAACCATTCTCCATCCGTAGGAATCTCCTGCGGCACTGATAAGCCATCGCCTTAACAGCGGCACGAGCATAACGCCCATATTCGCAAAAAATTTGATGCTTGAATATACCCTTGCCCTGTGCTTTGACGGAGATGATTCCATTATGTAAACCACATGCATATCGTGCGGAATGAAGAACTGAACAAGACATGCGCCGAGGAAATAAAGCACAAGATTACCCGAAAGGAAGATAAGAAGCAGAGCAAAGCTCATACCGAAGGTGTTAATTATGAGAAACTTCTTTCTGCCCCAACGATCCGCAAGCGGTCTGTAAAGCAGACCTACAGCCTGAAAAGGAATTGCAAGAGCCGAAACCAGGTCCAGCATACCTACAGAGCTGTCGCCGTGCTTTGCAAAAAGGTCTGCCGCTATTTCACTTTTCATAAGCATGCCAATCTGCGAAGCTATTTCGTCAGTAGCATAAATTAGAGTAATAATAAAAACAAGGTAAGCAAAATAGGTTTTTGTATTTGAACCGGACTTTTGCTTTTCCCATTTTTTTATTTCTTTTTCTGTTTTCAGCCTGCGTTTTGCAAGCTGTTCAGGAGTGAGAGTTTTAGTTGCCATTTCAAAATACACCTCACATAATACTAATGTTTTTATAATATTCTATATGTATTATTCCTTTACAATAAGCTTATACAGAGTGGGGCTGACACCGAATTCTTCCATTGCAGCCGTGACTTCAGACATTGCTTTTTCTTTTGCAGCTTTTGTCTGACTCTGTTTAAGAGTTGCTCGGATGAGAATGTTTTTTGGTGTGTGCGCAAAGTCTATAAATTCCAGAAGCTGTGTTTTATAACCGCAGTATTCGAGGAGATTAGCGCGAATTGCATCCGTCAGTAAGGCTGAAAATCTTTCCTGCACAATTCCGTAGCGTGTAAGAAGTGAAAGACTGTCGGTATGCATCTGCTGATTAAGTTCGTGCTGACAGCAGGGCACGGAGAATATCATCTTTGCGCCCCAGTTAATTGCATTGTAAAGAGCAAAGTCTGTTGCCGTATCACATGCGTGCAGAGTTATAACCATATCAACATCAAACGGACACTTGTAGCCGTTTATATCACCAAGCTCAAAGTGCAGATTTTTATAGCCGTATTTTTCTGCCGCTTTGTTGCATTTTTCAATAACATCTTTTTTTAGGTCAAGACCGATTATGTGCGCTTCTATCCCCTTTATTTCAGTCAGATAGTAGTAAACAATAAAAGTCAGATATGATTTGCCGCAACCGAAATCAATTATGTTCAGCTTTTTGTAATCGTGCTGTTTAACAGAGTCGTCAATAATCTCAATAAGGCGGTTTATCTGCTTATATTTGTCGTACATCGACTGCACAACCTTACCCTCTTTTGTGAATATACCCATATCCACAAGCGGCTCTATTATTTCGCCTTCAGGCAGAAGATAATGCTTTTGTCTGTTATGCTCGTTAGATTTACAAGGAGCAGGTGCGTTACCTGTTTTCTTTTCTTTAAAAAAAGTTTTTCCCTTTTTTGAAACCATCAGCTGAATTTCCCTGTCTTCTGCCCACGCATTGAACTGCATATAGCCGCTCTCCATAATTTCAGCACAGCGCTCAACTATTTTGTCAAACGCAATGTTTTCGTGAAAAACCTGCTTTTCAGTGTACTTTGCAATCTGATAATATTTCGGCAGCAGTGCAACGGTGATTTTTTTATATTCTGCATTCTTATCAGCAGGCTTGCTGATGACAGCCTTCTGAATTCTACTGCTGAAGGCTCTTTCAATATAATTTTTAAACTCAGTCATATTATTCCCCTATACTGATTTTTTCTACCGTAATTTTATAAGTTGATCCGTAACATGGAGGATTGTTGATATAGAAAACATTTTACCCATCGGGTAACAAAAAGAGTGATGGGCTGTAGCCTCAACTTTCATAAAGCATAAGCGAATACTGAATTGGATTATCAACGGACACAAAGCTTTCACCGCAGATTGATGTTGCGGCAAAGATTATCGTGCCCTTTTCAAATTCACCCATACCCGCAGGCAGTTCATGCCAAAAACGGCATTCATTCCAGTAGCTTTCATTAAAATTATCTCTTACAGTATAAATAAATGTATGTGTATTTTCTATTTTACATTTTAGCATTTGTATTGTCAAGGGAAGGGTTCCGGCATAAAAAATCAGCACCCACACACTGTGGATACTTACCGTTGGTACAGAGGTTGATGAAAAAGCATCAGATATGTTCTCTCGGCTGGTAGAACAGATGAAGGTCACAGATCAGCTCAAATCAGATGGCCAAATGAAATGGGTTTACCATATGAATAACATTGAAACAAGAGCAAGAGAAATTGTTAATCACGAGTTGATTTATTGTTAAGTTTATAACATAAACTAACCGATAAAAGTATACTACAAACCGATAAAAATTGCATTTTACCGTTTCAGCTTTTCTGAACATATATTACATCATTCAAATATAATCCATTTGACAAAAGTTAATTTTGCACGGTTCAGACTGCTAAGAATTAACTAAAAATGCATAGACTAAATAAACTTCAGATTTAATCAAGCGAGCCGCACGGATGTAAAAATCCGTGCGGCTTTGGTGGTTTTATAAGGTTATTAGTTTTTTAAGTTCAAAAAGCGAAAATCTGCTTAAAGAGCCAGAGAATACCATTGTATTTCCAGGTGAGGCAATCCCAGATAAGATAGAAGAAACGCAGTGAGAAATATTCAACGGGTGTGTTGATAATCTCGATGAGCTTTTCAGCCTGAGCTTTGTATTCATTAAGCTTTGCTTTTTCTGCTTCGCCCATGTTCTTGTCTGCAAGGAGCTCGTTAATTTTTGCTTTGAGAGCTTCAATATCATCTTCCCAGAAGATTGTTACTCTTTCCTCGCCAAACATTTCAAGCTGAGTGCCGATGTCTGCAACATCCTTTTCTGCTGCTGCAATTTCATCAAGAAGAGCTTCAAGACCTGCCCTGATTTCTTCGTATTCTTCCCTTTGCTCATCGGTGAGATTATCGGGATTTACAGCTTCGATTTCAGCAATCTTATCTTCGATAGCTGCCTTGTCGTCGCTTGAAACGGTTTCGGGATTGAAGTTGTTTTCGATATCCTTGATTTCTTCAAGCTTTTCTTCGGTCTCGGCAATTTTTTCTCTGAGCTTTTCAACACCGTCAAGGATATCTTCGAGAAGCTGCTCTTCTTCGTCCGTGAGGTTGAAGCCGTAGCGGTCCTTGATTTCGTTCACCTTGCTGACAAGCTCATCAAGCGCAGGAATATCACTTGATTTAACTGTATCTTCGCTGAAACCTGCATAATCTTCTTCAACATCTGCAATTGCCAGCTCAATGCTGTTGATGATGCGGAGCATATCCTCGCAAGCTTCCTTGGTGTCTGCCCATTCGTTCTTTGTGTCATCATCTGCAATATCGGTTACTGCGTTGTTGAGCTGATCAATAACGTATTCAAGGCTCTCTCTGTCGGTTGACTTAACATTCCACTTCATCACGCCGTTATCTTCAACACGGTCAAGGTGAGAAATGCATTCGTCATCGAGCGCTATTTCATAAGCAATCTTTGCTTCGCCCGTGAAGTTGCCCGTACCTGTTACTGTAAGCAGATATACGCCGACGTTTGTTGCCTTGTTGCCGCTGACTGTATAGGTTGCTTCGGGAGCTGTGCCCGTCGGAAGAACCTTTTCAACGGTCTGTGTCTGCTCTGTGCCGTTATAGGTGAGAGGAGCGCCGAGAATTATAAATCCGTCGGAAATATCTTTTGCGGTGATATCTGCGGTTGTCTCAACAAAGTAGTCGGGTGCGATATATTCGCCGCCTGCGGGGAATGTATAATTATTTGCATCCTCACCGGTTACGTTATAAACTATGGAAACGGGCCAATCTGTACCAACAACTATACCGTTAAACCACGCTTCTTTTATTGTATAGCCGACAGTGTCACCTTCCACAATACCGTCAAAGGTAATAACAATTTCGGATACATCAATATCGCTTGTGCCATCGTAAGCCTTGTCGGGTGCTGTTGCTGTAACGGTTACAGGCTTCTTTGCGATTGTAAAGTCTGCAGTTGCCTGTGCATAACTGATTTTATCTGTTTGTGCAACTGTGATTCTGACTGTATATTCACCTGCATTTACGGGAGCTTCGGTTGTGTATGTGCTGTCGTCCGCATCCTTAACCTTAAATTCGACAGTTTCGTTATAGTTGATATTGCTTACTGCAGGAGAAGAATCACTTGACTTGCTGATTTTGTATTCTGCAGTTACAGGCTTGCCGTCATAAATCTTGCCGATATCGCTGATTTCGATTGTTACGTCAGCCTTTTTAACCGTGAGAGGAATTGTTACCTCTGCAGGAGCATCACCTTCAACATAAACCTCGCCCATCGGATTAAAACCGACTGTGATTATGTACTCGCCTGCTTCAAAATTTTCAAGAACTTCGGCTGAAACTAAAACCATATTACCGAGAACTTCGTAATCCTCTGCACCGAGAACCGATTCGTCAATCTTAATGTAAGCAACGGTGTTGCCGTTTAAATTGAGATTAAACGCCTGCGACGCGTTCTTTGTGAGAACATAGACAACTTCATCTTTGAACGAAGTATCAAGCGTACTGTCGGTATAAACAACGATGCCGTCAGAGTTAACGATAACGTATCTGCCTGCGTTATCGGTTACCTTTGCGTAGATTATGTTCTTTGAGTTTGGCTCAATGTTGAATTTTTCGGTGTATTCAATCCATTCAATGTTTTCAAAATCGGTGATTTCTTCGGTTGCTATAAAGTACTCAATCTTTGCAAGGCCGCTTGTTTTGTCTGAAGCCTCAATTGTGACCGACTGTGTTTGCTTGAAGAATTTGCCGAAGGTAATAGTGTTGAGGAAAGAATTCCACTTGTTCTCGCCTACGGTAATTTCTGCTGTCGGGTCGTTAAGATCAACCTTGATTTCGCCAAGTTCAACCTTTGCGATGTAGCCGGTAGCGATTTCCTTCATATAGAAAACAGCATTTTCTTCATTTTCAACAAAGGTTATTGTGTTACCGTAGGTGCCGTCAACGAGTGTGTCTATCACATATCCGTCCGGTGCGGTTACGATAACAGGTCTTATATACCAGCCGTTTTCGCCCTTTATTCCGCCGATTTCTGCATCGGGTGCGCCGTCATACCACTTAATTTCATAGGTGTGATTGATCGTTGCTTCGGTTGCGGAGTAGTTGTTGTCGGCAAAAATCGCCGTTGCGGTGTAAACACCAACATTTGTGTTAACGTAGTTTATAAGTTCAAATTCATTACTTTCGTTGCCGTCAATGTCAATATATTTTGCGGCTACTTTGTGGGGGTTGCCTGTGAAATAGAACACGTCGCCTTCCCAGATGATGTCAACCGTTGTGGGCTTGATTACAAATTCTTTTTCAACCTTACCTGTGTAATCTCCCAAACCGTCAATAACTGAGGTATAAACACCTGCATCTACGTAATAGAACCACTGAACTGGAACACCGTTTTCCCATCTTCGAGCATTTACAACATAATCCACGTTTTCTTTGAGTGTCTTTCCGCCGATTGTTACGGTAACGGCAGGTGCTTGATGTTGACCGTTATAAACAAATTCAGTTTCTTCAAAGGTAATAACCGCCTCTGAGAGGTCAGCTCCTTTTGTTACCTTCACATAGCCATCAATTATCCTTGCATCTTCTTCAACTTCAATAATTTTTCCGTTTGAATCACGGAAGTAATATCCATCTGCGAGGAATGTGTTTGCGGTTGTGTTATTAACAACAAATCCGTTCGGGAATTCGCCGCCCTTGAGGATGAGGGTTGCACCTTCGTTACAATAAACGGTATATTCTCCGTAGGGTGTGCCGCTGTAAGAACCGCTTGCAAAGTCTGTTCCCGTGAAGCTGCCGCCGGTTACCTCAACCGTACCGCCGTGCAGATTAAGTGCCGCATAGGAGTTGCCCGTGAATTCGCCGCCTTCAATATAGGCTGTGCTGTGGTTGACTATGCCGGCAGAACCGCTGAACTCTCCGCCGTAAACATAGACGGTTGAATCGGAGCGGTTCTCTATTGCACCTGAACTAACAGATTTAAAGCTGCCGTTGTAAATATAGGCTGTGCCATAATTACCGATTGCATAATAAGTATCGGCTTCAATTTTGCCGCTTTTAAAGTTGAGCGTACCGGAACGGGAATTGCTAATACCGCCTTCGCCCTTGATGATGCCGGATTCGACGGTTAGAGTTCCGTAATTATAGACAGTATTCCAAGTATCCGCTTTGGATTCTATCGTACCGCCTTCACCGCTGTCCTTGATTGTTACATCCGCATCAGATTCAATGCATATAGCTGCTGCAGTTTCATTAAGAAGAGTTTTGCCGTTAAGGTCAAGGGTGAACTTGCCGGAGCTAATATCCTGCTCTTCGGTAAGCGTGACATCGTCAAGCAGAGTTACTGTGCTGCCCTCGCTTGCACTTGCCGCTGTTATTGCATCTGCAAAGGTCTTGTAAGTGCCGACAGCGTTGCCGTCTTTATCGGTTACCTTTGCGGCATAGTTGAGCAGAGTGAACTCAACCGTTGCCGTTGCACCGCCGACTGTTACGCTTGCGGTATAAGTGCCTGCATCTTTAGGGGGCAAGCCGTAAGGGGCTGAATATGTAATATCACTGATTGCAACCGAAGTATCAACAAGGTTGTTTTCAACAGTTGCTTCCTTTGCTGTGCCGTCAACATAAAGGTCTGCAGGGGCAAGAATTGTGAGCGTACCCTCGGGGTCAGGGCAGTTGCCGTCTGCGTTTGCGCAAACAGCGGTAATTGTATCACCGCTTGCAGAGTATGTAAATGAGTGAGTGTGAGGAACAATTTCAAACTCTAATGTTTTACTTCCGGTATAATTTCCAACACCAGTAACCGTCATAGTTGCTGTACCGAGTTCGGTGTTATTTGCATATTCAACCGTATAATCAGTATCTTTTACAAGCACCATATCGCCATGCTTGATAATAACATCAGGTGTAGCACCAACTGGATAGCTTGTTCCAAGACCTTCATAGGTCAAATCTTCAATAGATTTAGGAGCAATAGTAAAGCGCCAAGCACGACCGGATATAGCGGTGCCAGCAGTAAAATAGTCGCTTTCTGCAACATTAACTTTAACAGTATAAGTACCGGCGTTAATCGGTTCGGTTGTTCCGCTATTATAATATACTGTGTATTCACCGGCATACGGTACATAATCTTCAGACATGACAACCGATGCATATTTGGGTGTACCGTCATATGTAAGGTTTTGCGGTGCGGTGTATGTGAAATACGTATAATTAAAATTTCCACGGGTTATCTCGAATTCATAGGTAGCAGTTACATTTTCTATCGTAAGGCTCGCTACATAAATTCCGGGATTAATCGGTGTTGTCGGTTCACCCGTACTTTTCAGGGTATAGACCAAATCAGGAATAACAACGTCTTCCATTGTTCCTGAAACCGTCATATATTTTGCATTATCGGGACGGAAAGTCAGACTGCTTGTATTACCTTTAGATATTTCAACCTTACTTATCGGATTGTGGCAAGTATCCGCATAAGCACATGTAGCTGTGATAGTTGCGCCGTTTGCAGAATAAGTCCAGCTGTGAACGTGCGGTGTTGCAGTTGATTTAAAGGTTGCCGAAATTCTTATGTCGCCTTCAGGCATACTAAAGGTACGGCTGTGTCCGCTTCCGCTTAGCTCTACCTGACCGTTGGAATCCGTGACCGTAATGGTATCAAGCTCATAGTTTTTATAAGCCATAATATCTATGGTAACGGTATCACCCGCAGGAACAATAGAAGCACCAACCTTTACGGCACCGTTGGCGGTGTGTGCTATATTCACGAAATGGCCCTCAATTTTGGTAACGGTTTGCACATCATTTTCCCAATTTGCCTTCAAGCCCATTGTAGTAGCTGAATAATCATTGGAAGCATAAATCACCATTGTATCCGGTGCTAACGAAAAGGTAGCATTATTAATGCCAGGATTGTAGGTAGTCGGCTCATTAATGCCGTGATAGTAGACACCTTCAAGATTTGAAGCATTGGAAAAAGCTTTTGAGCCAATTACAGTTACAGAAGCCGGCAATGAAACGTTTTTCAACATAGTACATCCAGAAAACATTGAACCGCCAACTTTGTCTGCATTTTCACTCAATCTCACGTACTCTAAATTCGTACAATTTTGGAAAAGCGTTTGTCCAATCGAAGTTACGCTATCGGGGATTGAAATAGCCTTTAAGCTTGAGCAATTGTAAAAAGCACTGGAGCCGATAGATGTTACCCCATCATTAATATTGATGTATTTCAATGATTCGCACGAAGAAAAAGCATAATATCCAATCGTTATAAGCCCATCCGGCAATAAAATCGTTTCAATCGCAGTTCCGGTGAATGCATATTGACAAATTTCTTCAATATTTTTGGGAAGTGTAACATCTTTCAATTTTGAAAGACTACGAAATGTACATTCGGGAATGCACTCCCAATTTTCGCAGTTCACAAAACTTACTCTTGTGATAATGTCGGCATAATCTTTCCAAGGCGAAGCTGTGGTAGAATCCCATTTTGTAGAAACACTGTTGCCTTTGCCGTCAATTACAAGCAATCCGTTGTCATAAATAGTCCACGCTGTTCTGCTTCCGGAGCCTAATGTTCCCGTTGCATAAACCTCAATATCTGCCGCACTTGCCGTGAGGCTCAGCGGTGCCATCGACAGAAGCATTGCCAATACAAGCAGTATGCTTATGAGTTTGTTTGTTTTTTTCATTTGTTTAACCTCCTTGAGGATTATTTATTATGTATATAAAAGCCTTTCGGCTCGGTTGCCTACCAAAGGCTTCTCCTTGAGGAGAAGCTGTCACGGTGTGACTGATGAGGTGTAATATAAAGTATTATATTTTCTTCCTCCTCATCCACCGCAATCGATCCCCCTCCCCTCAAGAGGAAGGCTATATCTGCGTTCGTCGTTCTGCGCTTAAAAAGCATTCGCCTTTTCAACATATTCTTTAAACTCGTTGAAAATGCGTTTGCCGATTGAACGGTAATCCATTGCAAGAACCTTATCAATCTTTATCTTTCGGATTTCTTCGGGCACGTTATAAATCATCATTATGGTATTCAATGCTCCCGAAATTCGTGTTTCAAGCGGCACAGTGTAATCAATGTTGCTGAGAGTTGCGTGTTCAATGCCCGCCACAAGAATTTCCGCTTCTCTGAACTGCTCGTCTGTCCAATCGGGGCAGTACTGAGCAAAAACTTCTTTTGCACGGGCGGTATCATTGTTGTGGATGATTTCAAGGCATTTCGGACTCTGATAAGTCGAAACGAAAAAATCTTTCGCAACCTCGCTTTCTTCACAAGCCGCCGCCATTGTCATCAGTTCAAAACAAAGAGCAAGCAACGAACTTATTCCGTCATCCGCTTCATCTTTTATCAGTTTCCACTGATATTTGCAAAGCAAATCCGTGAGTACCGCAAGAAGATGTTCCTTTGTGGGATAATAATATGTCAGATTGCCTGTTGAAATTTTCAACTCCTTGGCAATCATCTGCGGCGAGGTTTTTGAATATCCTACCTCAAGAAACATCGTGGTTGAAACACGAAGTATTTTATTTTTTGTTGATTCTAAATTTGCCATAGCGCCTCCTTAAAAAGGTTCTTGCATTAG
>JAZQGE010000031.1:0-9826 GCA_045539895.1 Acutalibacteraceae bacterium | reverse complement strand
CCTAAGACCGCTTGGCCTCCGACTTCCCTTAGTTGGTAACTATGACATTGAGGGTCCACCCGTTCCCATTCCGAACACGGTAGTTAAGCTCAATCGTGCCGAAAATACTTGGTGGGTCACCGCCCGGGAAAATAGGTCGTTGCCAACACCAATAAAAGCAGTCATCCAATAGGATGGCTGCTTTTCCTTTTTGTATTAATAAAAATAAAAATCCCACATTCAAAACTGTTTAGCAATCGCGTCAACCGGTTTTAATGTGGGATTTTTTTATTTATTCTTTTTCAAAAATGAAATCAGCTCCGCTGAGTTTGCAGACACAGTTGTCACCTGAGTGAATCTTACCTTCAAGAATTTCTTCTGAAAGCTTATCTTCAATTTTTGACTGAATTGCTCTGCGTAAAGGTCTTGCCCCATACACCGGATCAAAGCCTGCATCGGCGATTTTTACTACTGCCTCATCGGCGAAATCAATTCTGATTTCCATTGTCGCAACGCGCTGCTTGAGTCCGTTCAGCATCCGCTTAGCAATTTCTTTTATATCATCTTTCTGCAGTTTTCGGAAAACAATAATATCATCAACACGGTTGAGAAATTCCGGACGGAATGCTTTTTTCAGTTCGCCCATTACAGCTTCTTTGATTTTTTCATCGCTCATCGAGCTGCCTTTTTCCGCACCGAAGCCAAGAGAAGAAGAACCGCTGCCTGCAATTTGCTTTGCACCGATATTGGAGGTCATTATGATAATACAGTTTTTGAAATCAACCTTTCTGCCCTGTGAATCAGTAAGAATGCCATCATCCAGAATCTGCAGAAGCATATTGAAAACATCAGGATGTGCCTTTTCAATTTCATCAAAAAGAATAACCGAATAAGGCTTGCGACGCACGCGCTCTGTGAGCTGACCGCCTTCGTCATAGCCGACATAGCCGGGCGGTGAACCTACAAGGCGGGAAACCGTATGCTTTTCCATATATTCAGACATATCAAGGCGAATCATCGCGTTTTCATCGCCAAACATAGCCTGTGCAAGCGACTTGCAAAGCTCTGTTTTGCCCACACCGGTAGGACCGAGGAAAATGAACGAGCCTGTCGGGCGCTTCGGGTCTTTAAGCCCTACCCTGCTGCGTCTGATTGCACGCGACACTGCCCTGACAGCTTCATCCTGACCGACAATGCGCTCATGCAGCTCGGACTCCATATTGAGAAGCCGCTGGCTTTCCTCCTGAGTAAGCTCAACAACAGGCACACCTGTCCAGCCGGATACAATTTCCGCAATTTCATTTGCAGTAACCTCACCTGCTGTACCTGAGCTTCTCTGCTGCCAGCTATCCTTTTCTTCTCTGAGTTTGGTTTCAACCTCGCGTTTTTCATCACGCAGCTTTGCAGCGCGTTCAAAATCCTGCGAATTTACAGCGGCTGACATTTCATCCGTCAGCGATTTGATTTTTTCTTCAAGTGCCTTAACATCAGGCGGTGCTGTAAAGGCGCGAAGCCTTACACGAGATGCTGCTTCATCAACAAGGTCAATTGCCTTATCGGGCAGAAATCTGTCGCCAATATAACGCACCGACATTTTCACGGCGGCAACAAGTGCCTCATCCGTTATTTTAACCTTATGATGAGCTTCGTATTTATCACGAAGACCTTTAAGAATTTCAATTGCTTCATCCTCGCTCGGCTCGCCTACCGTCACAGGCTGAAAACGTCTTTCAAGCGCGGCATCTTTTTCAATATGCTTGCGATATTCTTCAAGTGTAGTTGCACCAATCACCTGAAGCTCTCCCCTTGCAAGAGAGGGCTTGAGGATGTTTGCGGCATCAACCGCCCCCTCAGCAGAGCCTGCTCCTATAAGCGTGTGAAGTTCATCAATAAACAGTATTACATTGCCGCTTTTCACAACCTCTTCAAGTGCGGCTTTTATTCTTTCTTCAAAATCGCCGCGGTATTTCGTACCTGCAACCATTCCGGTAAGATCAAGTGCGACAATGCGTTTTCCGCTGAGTGTTTCCGGCACTTCACCTGAAACGATTTTAAGTGCAAGTCCCTCAGCTATTGCGGTTTTACCTACACCCGGCTCACCGATAAGACAGGGGTTATTTTTCGTGCGGCGGGACAAAATCTGAATTACTCTTTCAATTTCTTTTTCTCTTCCGATAACAGGGTCAATTTTGCTCTGCGCAGCAAGGCTTGTAAGTTCTCTGCCGAATTGGTCAAGTGTCGGTGTTTCGGTCTTCGAGCTTTTTTCGCCTGATTTATCCTTACCCTGTTTTGAGTTATTACCGCTGACAGCTTTCATTACATCACTGAGCACATCAGAAGCTGATACACCAAGCTTGCCTATAATATTTACCGCACAGTTAGAACCTTCTTTGATAAGAGAAATCAGCAGATGCTCCGTTCCGGTATATGTGTGACCCATTGAACGTGCAGAAGACATAGCCAGTTCAATGATATATTTGAGTCTTGGTGTAAAATCATCGGGCAGCAATACGGTAGGTGTTCCTACCCCTACCGTGGATTTAAGAATGTTTTCAACATCTTCACTGCCGATTCCTCTTGAGTTGAGTGAGAGACAGGCTACACTGCTGTCGCTGTGCAGAAGACCCGCAAGCAAATGCTCACTGCCGACATAAGTGTGGCCCATGCTTTCCGCAACACTTATTGCGCTGTTAAGAGCGCTGTTTGCTTTTTCTGTAAAGCCAGTAAACTTGTACATATCAATCATTACTCCTTCCACAAAGTATGATTTATTTATAATCAACCAAGTGCTTCTCTTACCGCCTTGGCTCTGAGCTCATCGCGCTGAGCCGGCTCAAGATTCTTTCCTTCTCTTGCATTAATCGTTGCCGGCTGCATATCAACCATAAGTTCATTAAGCTTTTCAAGACTTATATCAATCAGACCCTGTGCTGCTCCAAGACGCACAAGAGAGGCAAGCTGCATAAATTCATCCGCACTCAGAAGCCTTGCACTGCTGAGAATGCCGAGCGCACGGAAGATTTTGTCCTTCCAAGCCACACTCTGAAGCATCTGATCTCTTACGGCAAGCTCCTGTGCAACAAGCTGTTGAGCTATTGATTTAAGATTATTGAGCGCGGTTTCTTCACTTATACCAAGTGTAACCTGATTACTCAGCTGATACATATCACCGTTTGGCGATGAACCTTCACCGTATGCTCCTCGGATTGTAAGACCGAGCTTTGATACGGTTGATGCAATTCTTGTAATCTGACCGCTCTTACCCAGCCCCGGAAGGTGAAGCATAACTGAAGCTCTCATCGCTGTGCCGAGATTTGTCGGACACTGTGTCAGAAAGCCTATGCGTTCATCAAAGGCAAGCTGAAGCTTTGATGAAATTGCATTGTCAAGGCTGTCTGCTCTTTTATATGCACTGTCAAGAGCAAAACCGGATTCCATTACCTGAAGGCGGATATGGTCCTCTTCGCAAAGCATTATGCTGACAGATTCATCTTCTGAAAGCAAAAGCGCTCTGCCGCTGACCGAACTTGCAAATTCGGGGCTTACAAGATGTCTTTCGGCAAGCGAAATTGCCTGTGCACGGGTAAGATTTTCCATTTCAATGTAGCTCAAATCCTCATCGCATCCGCCCAACAGTGCATCCCGCACAAGCTCATTAACCTGTTTCTTACCTGCCGCACTGAGCTTTGCAGGGAACGGATATTCCTCAAGATTACGGGCAAGACGGATGCGGGTACTTACAACAACCTCATTCTTTTCACCGCCGCCGATATACCATTTGCTCATGCGTTTTCGCCTCCTTCAAGATCTTTTATTTCATCGCGAAGCTTTGCTGCAAGTTCAAACTCCTGCTTTTCAACCGCTTCATTCAGTCTCAGCTTAAGCTGTGCAATCTGCTCTTCTTTTGTGGGTCCGCTCTTTTCTTCGCGGATTACATCAATTTTTTTACCGGAGTGTACTGCTCTTCCGTGAATACGCTCAAGCGAAGGTGCAAGCTTGTCAAAGAAAACTCTGTAGCACTCTGCACATCCTACCTGACTGTCGCGGACAATATCATTAAACGAGTTGCCGCACTTGGGGCAGCGCACTACCTTTGTGCCGAGCGATTTTCTGCCTGCATCACCGAGAAGGTCACCGAAGAAATCACTCAGACTCAGTGGTGCAAAGCCCGAAAACATATCCGTATAACCGAGGTCACCTGCGCACTGTGCGCAAAGATGATGCTCGGTTGTGTCGCCGTTTACGACACGCTTGATGTGAGTTGTTGCCTGTGCTTTTCCGCAATTCTGACATACCATAATAAAACTCCTCCTTCATTTATCTTATACAGTTTGCAGCAGCATCTGTTTGAAAACTGCCGCTCTGACTTTGTCACGCATATCCGTCGGCAATTCGCGGTAACAGGTATCAAGCACCGCCGCAAGCATAAGCTTTGCCGACTGCATTGTTATTATTTCTCTGTTTGCTAAGTTAATTATATGCGCACGCGCTGTTTTTTCATCAATCGCAGAGCCTATATGATTTACAACATGCATTACAAGCGATGCAGGGGTTGTGTGATTGACGCGTGTGATTCGGATATATCCGCCTCCACCCCGTCGGCTTTCAACAATATAGCCCTGCTCAGGTGTAAAGCGCGAGGCTATAACATAGTTTATCTGGCTCGGAACACAGCCTACGGTCTGAGCAAGCTCGTTGCGCTGCATCTCAGCGCTTCCGTCCGCCTCAAGCATATCCATAATAAGCTTTGCGATAGTGTTGCTGATATTCACATCGCTCACTCTCCTTCAATTTCGTCATTTTTGACTTTGACTTTCTTTGACCTTGACTAAATTGTATTACTTTTTGACTTTTCCGTCAAAGGTCAATAAAGGTCAAATTATTCTTTTGCAGTCTGAATTTTTAAAATAGCTCTCATATGCTCTCGTTTTCTTTATTTTTCTTAAATTTTGACCTTCTTTGACCTTCAAAAGCAGCAAACAAAAGTCAAACACCGCAGTCTGACCAAAATCAAACCGCGGTGTTCTTCACAACTCTAAAAATATTGACCTTTTATTATTCCTCGTCACGCTTGCGCAGGAAAAGTGCAAGTGCACCTGAGCCACCCATTGCGGCAACAGCAATTGCAGCTGCACCGATTGCGGCACCGGTGTCGGGGATTTCGCTCTCTGAGTCGCCCTGCTCACTGTCAGCCTCACCGTCTGCAGGTGCAGTTGTAGCCTCAGGCTTTGATGAGCCGCCAAAGAGAAGACCATTGAGCCACTCAAGAAGGTCACTTGAAGTTATGCCGTTTATAATATCAGCATATCCAAGTCCCATTTCTTCAAGCTTTGAATAAAGCGCATCTGCATAATCAGGGATGTCGGTAAAGCTTTCAACTCTTGGAAGACCGAGAGCTTCATTTATATCATTGATAGCATCCTTTACTTCATTAAGGTCAACCTTACTTAGGAAAGCAATTATTGCCTTAAGAACATCATCCTTATCAGGTGCCTGTGTAGATTCTTCCTCACTTACATCTTCGCTGACCTCTTCAGAGGGCTTTTCTTCCTTTGAAGACTCTTCATCAGAGGGTATTTCCTCTTCAGAAACTTCTTCACTTACAAGCTCGCTTGTAGATTCTTCTGCGGTAGAGTCTTCAACCGAAACACTTTCCTGTGTTGACTCCTCTTCACCGTTCACAGCAAATGCCGCAGCTGAAAGAGAAAGACACATCACAGCTGCCAGCAATGCTGCCAGAAACTTTTTGCTTTTCATTGACTGATTCCTTCCTTCTTTGTTTTTTTGTGCGAAACTCTTTCGTTCGACAAACAAATACTAACATCCGACACATTACACCGTCAACGCACAAATAATGGAAAAAACGAATCAATAAATCTCCTTGACATAAATAATTTCTTATTATATAATATTATGACTTGTATTTTCAGATAAAAATAATTTGAAAGGATTGACAATACATGGCACAGGAATTTACCAGAGAGGGTTATGAAAAACTCGCTCAGGAACTTGAATACCTTAAAACTGAAGGCAGAGAAAAGGCAGCAGCAGACATTAAAGAGGCACGCTCACACGGCGACCTTTCCGAAAACGCAGAATATGATGAGGCGATGAACGATCAGGGCCGTCTTGAAGCACGCATCACCGAGCTTGAGGCAATTCTTAAGGATGCAGTTATCATCAGTGCTTCTGCCGCAGGTACAGTTCATGTCGGTTCAGTTATTACACTTGCCGATGTCGATGACGATGAAGAAGAGGACTATGTAATTCTCGGCGAAAATGAATCAACAACTGAAGACAACTACATTTCGGCTGAGTCACCTGCAGGCAAAGCTATTATGGGTAAAAAGGTCGGCGATACCGTTCAGGTTGAAGCCCCCGGCGGTGTATTCAGCTACCGTATTGTTAAGATTATAAAGTAAGTTTTAGCATTTGAGAGGATAATTAAAATGGCAGAAGAAAACAATGTTGTCCTTACCCCGGAAGAAGAATTAAAAAACGAAAATGAGCAGAGAGCAATCCGACTTGAAAAGCTCGAAACACTTCAGCAGGCAGGCAAGGATCCGTTTGAAATAACACTCGCACAGCAGAGCATTACCGCTGCTGAAATTAACGAGCGCTTTGAAGAGCTTGAAAATTCAGAAGTATATATCTGCGGCAGAATTATGACATGGCGCGACATGGGCAAGGCGAACTTTATTGACATCCGCGACCGTTCAGGCCGTATGCAGGTTTATGTACGCATTAATGACATCGGCGAAGATAATTTTGCCGAGTTCAAGAAGTGGGACATCGGCGATATTGTTGAGGTCAAGGGTTTTGTTTTCCGCACACGCAGAGGCGAAATTTCCGTACATGCTCAGCAGATTCGTCTTATCTCAAAATCACTTCTTCCCCTTGCAGAAAAGTATCACGGTCTGACAGACACAGACACACGCTACCGTCAGCGCTACCTTGACCTTATCATGAACCCCGAAGTCAAGGACACATTCTACAAGCGTTCTGCAATTCTTCGCGCAATCCGCAAGTATCTTGACGGTGAGAATTTCATTGAGGTTGAAACACCTATTCTCGTCAGCAACGCAGGCGGTGCAGCTGCAAGACCGTTCATGACTCACCACAACGCGCTTGACGAAGATTTCAAGCTGCGCATTTCACTTGAGCTTTATCTCAAGCGCCTTATTGTCGGCGGCATGGAGAGAGTTTACGAAATTGGCAGAGTTTTCCGTAACGAAGGCTGTGACACAAGACACAATCCCGAATTTACTCTTATGGAGCTCTATCAGGCATATACAGACTACAACGGCATGATGGACCTTACAGAAAACCTCTACCGCTATGTTGCACAGGAGGTCCTCGGCACAACAAAGGTCGTTTACAACGGTGTTGAAATGGACCTTGGCAAGCCTTTTGAACGCATTACGATGGTTGACGCAGTCAAGAAGTACGCAGGTGTAGACTGGAACGAGGTTAATACTCTTGAGGATGCACGCGCACTTGCTGACAAACACCATATTGAATATGAAAAGCGCCACGGTAAGGGTGACATTCTTGCTCTCTTCTTTGAGGAATACGCAGAAGAGCATCTTATTCAGCCCACATTTGTCACAGACCACCCGATTGAGATTTCACCGCTTACAAAGAAAAAGCCAGGCAACCCCGATTATGTTGAACGCTTTGAGTTCTTTATGAACGGTTGGGAAATGGCAAACGCATATTCTGAGCTTAACGACCCGATCGACCAGAGAGAGCGCTTCAAGGCTCAGGAGGCTCTGCTCGCACAGGGCGATGATGAAGCGAACACAACAGATGAAGACTTCCTTACCGCACTCGAATATGGCATGCCCCCCACAGGCGGCATAGGCTTCGGCATCGACAGAATGTGCATGCTTCTTACTGATTCATCCGCTATCCGTGATGTCCTCCTCTTCCCCACAATGAAGAGCCTTGACAAATAACCCTGAGCTGTTTTCAACGGTTTCGTAACTTTTGTTAATCAAAATTACCTCTATTATAAAAAATTATAATAGCATAAGACAATACTACCCGAAGAAGAGAAAAACAAAGCTCTTTTTCGGGTAGCAATTTTTTTGTTATATTCTTTGCATTAAGCTACAGAAAACAATACCATTTGTTGTAAAGCAAAATTTCACTGCATCAGAATAAAACTGTCTGTGTAGCTTTGAAACAGTTGAACAACGAGATGGATTATTCTTTTGTACAGAGTAAAAAAAGCAAAAATAGGGAACAATAAAGTCAGAGGTGATTGTTTTGACTTCATTGTGGAGCGACACTGTAAAAAAAGAAAATTTTCCTTTTATTCAAGGCGATTTAAAAGCTGATGTTGTTATTGTAGGCGGAGGTCTTGCAGGACTGTTGTGCTTGAAAGAGCTGACAGACAGAGGTGTTGACTGTATTCTGCTGGAAGCTAAAAACATAGCTTCAGGGGTTACAAAGAACACTACTGCAAAAATAACATTTCAACACGGTATTATTTACGACAAGCTTATAAAAACCGTTGGCATCGAAAAAGCATATCAATACCTTGATGCAAACAGAAATGCACTTGAGAAGCTGAGAAAAATGTCAGAATCTTTTCCTTGCGGTTTTGAGGAAAAAGATGCGTATATTTATTCAGCAACAGACCGGCAAAAAATTGAAAACGAAATAAAAGCATATGAAATGCTTGGTGTTAAGGCATCATTTGTTTCAAACCTTCCGTTACCCATAGAGTGTGCAGGAGCTGTAAAAATCAGCTCTCAAGGGCAGTTTCATCCGCTTGAGTTTATGTTCTCGATAGCAGAAGGACTTAAGATATATGAAAATTCAAAAGTCATTGAAATTTTGCCAAACAAGGTCCGTTGTCAACACGGCAGCGTTACTGCAAAACAAATAATTATAGCAACACATTTCCCAATAATTAACAAACACGGCTTTTATCCGCTGAAATTATATCAACATCGCTCTTATGTTGTTGCCGCAAATAACGCCTCAGATGTTAAAGGAATGTACCTTGAGGACAAAGAAAACGGTTTTTCATTCAGAAATTATAAAAACTATCTGCTTATAGGAGCAGGCGGTCACAGAACGGGAAAAAGCGGTCACGGTTACAAAGTTGCAGAAAAATTTTGCACAGATAATTTTCCCAACTCTGTAATTGATTACCGATTCGCAACACAGGACTGTATAAGCCTTGACAGTATTCCTTATATCGGAAAATATTCCAGCTTTTCCGAAAACTTATATGTAGCCACAGGCTTCAATAAATGGGGAATGACATCTTCAATGGCTGCCGCCAATATATTATGTGATTTAATAACCGGAATTAAAAATCCGTATGCGGATGTTTTCTCGCCTTCGCGTTCAATACTTCACCCGAAGCTTTTTTCCAATATGTTACATTCAGTTGCAGGGCTTATTACACCGTTTGCACCAAGATGTCCGCATCTTGGCTGTGCGCTCAAATACAACAAGGAAGAACATTCATGGGATTGCCCATGCCACGGTTCAAGATTCACTGAAAACGGTAAATTGATTGACAACCCTGCAACAGATGACTTAAAGAAAAGCCAAAGAAATTAATACCAATAAAACACGCTGAAAAATGCCCGATCTGAGTTCAAAACACAGGTCGGGCATAAAAAATCATTACTGTTTATTTAACATCATTTTCGTCAAATTTGTCGCCGCATTCGGGGCAGAACTTAGGAGGATTGTGCGGGTCTTCAGGCTTCCAACCGCATTTATCGCACTGGTAAAGCGGTGCACCCTCGGGCTTTTTCTGTCCGCAGTTGGGGCAGAACTTGCCTTTGTTTATCGCTCCGCAGGAACAGGTCCAGCCCTCTGC
>JAZQGE010000030.1:0-4518 GCA_045539895.1 Acutalibacteraceae bacterium | reverse complement strand
CCTTAGCGCAAAGAAGTTCTGCGGTAAGCACAGCACCGCCTGCTGCGCCACGAAGGGTATTATGAGAAAGACAAACAAACTTGTAGTCATACTGAGTATCTTCACGAAGTCTGCCGATTGATACTGCCATACCGCCCTCAAGCTCGCGCTGAAGCTTTGTCTGCGGCATATTATCTTCAATAAAATAGTTGAGGAACTTTTTGGGTGCGCTGGGTAAATCAAGCTCCTGAGGTACACCCTTAAAGTTTTCCCATATTTCAATGATTTCTTCTTTACTGGGCTTATTCTCGAATCTTACAAAAACAGCGCCCATGTGACCGTTTGTGACGGGAACGCGGATACATTGTGCTGTAAAAGCAGGGCTTGTTGCAGGAACGATTTCGTCGCCTTCAACCTTACCGTAAATCTTGAGAGGCTCAATTTCTGATTTTTCTTCTTCACCGCCGATGAAGGGGATAACATTATCAACCATCTCAGGCCATGTTTCAAAGTTTTTACCAGCACCGGAAATTGCCTGATATGTGCAGACAAGAACATCCTTGACGCCAAACTTGTTAAGAGGGAAGATCGCAGGAACATAACTCTGAAGTGAACAGTTAGATTTAACAGCGACAAAACCGCGTTTTGTGCCAAGACGCTTGCGCTGTGATTCAATAACAGCTGTGTGTTCAGGGTTGAGTTCCGGGATAACCATGGGAACATCCGGTGTATGTCTGTGAGCAGAGTTATTTGAAACAACGGGGCACTCATGCTTTGCGTATTCTTCTTCAAGTGCTTTGATTTCATCTTTTTTCATGTCAACAGCACAGAATACAAAATCTACCATAGATGCAATCTTTTCAACATCAGCTGTTGCATCCATAACAACCATTTCGCCAACCTTCTCTGAGTAGGGAACATCCATCATCCAACGTTTTTCAGCTACTTCTTTATACTTTTTACCGGCTGAACGTGAGCTTGCTGCAAGAGCAGTAATATCAAACCAAGGGTGATTGTCAAGCAATGTAATAAAACGCTGACCAACCATGCCTGTTGCACCTACTATACCAACCTTATACTTTTTCATTTGTTCGTTACCTCCGAAAAAATTCTGCAAACAGCTTGCATAAAGCCGCATTTTGCAATATAATACAAGTAATAATAACATATATTTAGAGGATTTGCAATGAAAAAATCAGATTTTTATTATAATTTACCTCAAGAATTTATCGCTCAGACACCTGTTGAACCTCGTGATAGCTCAAGGATGATGGTTGTTGACAAAAAAAGCGGCAGAATTGAACACAGGCATTTTTATGATTTACTTGATTACATAACGGAAAATGACTGTATAATCATCAATGATACCCGCGTTTTGCCGGCAAGAATTTACGGTGTAAAAAAAGAAACCGGTGCCGTTGTTGAGTTTTTACTGCTGAGCCAAAAGGAACAAAATATATGGGAATGCGTTACCGGTCCCGGCAGACGTGCTAAACCGGGAACTTTTTTTGATTTTAACGGTTTAATGTCAGCTGAAATTGTTGATGTACTTGATGGCGGTAACAGACTTGTGAAATTTATATATGAAGGAAATTTTTATAATATTCTTGATAAGATTGGTGAGATGCCTTTACCTCATTATATTACTGAAAAGCTTGAAGATAAAGAACGTTATCAGACGGTATATTCTGAAAACTTGGGATCAGCCGCAGCGCCTACTGCGGGCTTGCACTTTACACCTGAACTTTTAAATAAAATTAATAAAAAAGGTATTTCTGTCGGCAGAGTTACTTTGCATGTCGGCCTTGGTACTTTTCGTCCGGTAAAAGAAGAGAATATCGAAAATCATCTTATGCATTCTGAACACTATCATCTTCCTGCAGAAACAGCTGAGTTGATAAACCGTACACATAAAAATGGCGGCAGAGTTTTTGCAGTTGGCACGACAACGTGCCGTACTCTTGAATCAGTTGCTTCAAAACACGGAAAAATTTGTGAAGATGATGATTGGACAAGTATTTTTATTTATCCGGGTTATCAATTTAAATGCATTGATTCATTAATCACTAATTTCCATTTACCGGAAAGTACATTAATTATGTTAGTAAGCGCTTTTGCAGGATACGAAAATACAATGAATGCTTATAAAATCGCTGTTGAAGAAAAATACAGATTTTTCTCATTTGGAGATTCTTCAATGTTTACAGACTTATCATAAATCAGAAAGGTAACTTCCAATGTATAAGCTTATAAAAAATGAAGGAAAAGCAAGACGCGGCGAATTTGAAACTGTCCACGGCACTGTTCAGACCCCTGCTTTTATGAATGTTGCAACCTGCGGTGCAATTAAAGGTGCTGTAAGCGCTTATGATTTACAGGACATTCACTGTCAGGTACAGCTTTGCAACACATATCATCTTCATCTAAGACCCGGTGATAAATTAATTAAAGAACTTGGAGGACTTCATGAATTTACAGGCTGGCAAGGTCCAATTCTTACCGACAGCGGTGGATTTCAGGTTTTTTCACTTTCTTCCTTAAGAAAAATTAAAGAAGAAGGAGTTTATTTTGCTTCGCATATTGACGGAAGAAAAATATTTATGGGACCCGAAGAAAGCATGCAGATTCAATCAAACCTTGGCTCTACCATTGCTATGGCATTTGATGAATGCGTTGAAAATCCTGCAAAGTTTGATTATTCTAAATCCTCTTGTGAAAGAACTACTCGTTGGTTGATGCGCTGTAAGGAGGAAATGGAAAGACTTAATTCTCTTCACGATACAATTAACAAAAATCAGCTTCTCTTTGGCATTAATCAAGGCAGCACTTATGACAGGCTCAGAGTTGAACATATGTGCAGAATATCCGAGCTTGATCTTGACGGATATGCAATAGGTGGTTTAGCAGTCGGCGAGCCTAAAGATGACATGTACCGAATTATCAGCGCCGTTGAGCCATATATGCCGTTAAATAAAATACGTTACCTTATGGGGGTAGGCACTCCCGGCAATATTATTGAAGCTGTCAGCAGGGGAGTAGACCTATTTGATTGCGTAATGCCAAGCCGCAACGCCAGACACGGACATATAAACACATGGGAAGGAATTCGTAATCTCAATAATGCCAAATATGCAAAGGATACTCTTCCGCTTGACCCCGAATGTGATTGTCCGACCTGTAAAAATCACTCCAGAGCATATATACACCACCTTTTCAAAGCAAAAGAAATGCTTGCAATGAGACTATGCGTTATGCACAACTTACACTTTTATAATACGCTGATGGAAAGAATCCGTGAATCACTTGATAATGATACATTCAATGAATTTCATGATAAATATGTTGATTTACTTGACACAAGGATTTAAATCTATTATAATTTCAATAATTGTTAAATCGGAGGTTAAAATTTAATGAATTTAATGACTTTACTTGCCGGTATGGCTCAGGGCGGTTCCGGTACAGGCACAGGTGCTACACAGAACCCAGCTTCAATGATTATCATGCTTGTTGTTATGTTTGGTTTAATGTACTTCCTTATGATTCGTCCTCAGAAGAAAAAGCAGAAGGAAGAGCAGCAGATGCGCGACAATCTTCAGATTGGTGATGAAATAACTACAATCGGCGGCATTGTTGGCAGAGTTGTTACAATCAAAGACGACTCTCTCATTATTGAAACCGGTGCAGACCGTAACAAGATGAAGATTACTCGCTGGGCCATCCAGACTAATAACACTGCAAACGAGAAGGCTGAAGCTGAGCGTGCAGCAGCAAAAGAAGCTCAGGAAGCCGAAAGAAATGCCAAAATCGAAGCAGAAGGCAAAAAACACGCAAAAAAGAAGAAGAAAAACAAGGAAGAAGAATAAATCTTCAGTCATAAAAATAACTTTACCCTCATATCTTCAATTAAGAAGATATGGGGGTGTTTTTTTGCAACAAGATATAATAACTAAAACACTAAAACAAAATATAAAAGGTGGTATTATTGGAACTATAGTAATAATAATTGAAATTATCTTGTCTGTAATATTTGCAATGAAATCTTCAATAAATATTCAGATGTATTTACCTATTCTGATAGTTTGTATTCTAATTTCTGGATTAGTATCAGGGTTTGCAGGTACAATAAAAATCAAAAAAAACGGTATAAACAATGGCTTGATTTCAGCGATTTTGCCATCGGTATTAGTTTTTATTATAATCAGTGTTGCCAGTCGCGGAATAATTATCGGTAATTTATTAAGTGTAATAATTATGTTGTTTGGCGGTTTAACAGGTGGAATATTAGCTGTAAATATTAAAAGAAAGAAGAAAACTAAAAGGTGATTGAATTGAATAAAATTATGATGTTTAATATTAGCTCAATAAAAAGTATGATAAAAAATAAAATTGATGATATTGCAAATAACAGAAAAAAATTATTGTTTTGCGGTGTATTAATTCTTGGATTATGGTTTGGAGCAGTTCAATATACAAGTAATATTGATTCTGTTAATAAAGTTGCTTTGCAAGCAATTAAATTTATAACACAATGTTCAT
>JAZQGE010000029.1:0-47574 GCA_045539895.1 Acutalibacteraceae bacterium | reverse complement strand
GCCGTAACCGATGACGCTTTTCTTCGGAAAATGGTTTCCAAGTATAAGGATGCTATCGCTGTCGGCGTAGAGCTTAAAGACGGCTATGTTGCAATTAAAGGCTGGACAGAAAAAAGCCAGCTTACGGCAGATGAGTTTTTCAGACACCTGAGCGAAATCGGCGTCAGAACAGTTATCTGCACAGATATTTCAAAAGACGGTGCTATGCAGGGCACAAACCGTGAGCTTTACCGCGAAATGGCAAATAGATTTAAGTTTGATACTGTCGCTTCAGGCGGTGTGTCAACTCTTGACGATGTAAAAGCTCTTAACGAAATGAATGTTTACGGCGCAATTCTCGGCAAGGCACTTTATACTGGTGCAATCGACCTTGCAGATGCAGTTGAAATAACAGCGGGGGAGAGTAAATGATTACAAAAAGAATTATACCCTGCCTCGATGTTAAAAACGGCAGGGTTGTAAAAGGTGTTAATTTTGAAGGCTTAAGCGATGTATCTTCGCCGGTGGAGCTTGCTGATTATTACAGCAGAGCAGGTGCGGACGAACTCGTCTTTTACGATATAACCGCTTCGGTCGAGGGCAGACAGATTTTTACCGATATTCTCAAAGAAGCCGCATCGAAGATTTTCATTCCGCTGACTGTCGGCGGCGGCATCACCACACTTGATGATTTTGAACGCGTTCTCAAATGCGGCGCAGATAAGGTCAGCGTCAATTCAGGTGCTGTAAAAAACCCCTCAATTATTGAGCAGGCGGCTAAGAAGTACGGTGACCAGTGTGTTGTCCTCTCTGCCGATATAAAGCGCGTAGACGGCAAATTCAAGGTGTTTAAAAACGGCGGCAGAGTCAACACGGAAATTGATGCGCTTGAATGGATTAAATTCGGTGTGGACAGCGGCGCAGGTGAAATCGTTGTCAACAGCATTGATACAGACGGTGTCAAGCAAGGCTTTGACCTTGAGATGCTGGAAGCTGTCTGCAATATAGTTTCCGTTCCCGTTATCGCTTCCGGCGGTGCGGGCGGTATTGATGATTTTACAAAGCTGTTTCAATCTCTTCCCGGTGTTGATGCAGGTCTTGCCGCATCAATCTTCCATTTCGGTGAGGTTACGATTGACGAGCTCAAGCGCGAGCTCAGAAAAAATGATATAAATGTGAGGATGTAAAAATGCTTAATATTGATGAACTTAAATTTGATTCCAACGGTCTAATTCCTGCAATTGTGGTAGACTATGCAAGCAAAAAGGTGCTCACTCTCGCTTATATGAACAGAGAGAGTCTTAAAATAACTCTTGAAGAGGGCACAACCTGCTTCTGGTCACGCTCCCGTCAAAAGCTCTGGCGCAAGGGCGAAACATCGGGTAATTATCAACATGTTATGAGTATCACTGCCGACTGCGATAAGGATGCTCTTGTGGTCAAGGTCAAAAAAGATGGTCCTGCCTGCCATAAGGGAACGGATTCCTGCTTTACAAAGCCTGTATATAAAAAAGAAGGCTATCAGGATTTCACTATTCAGGGCCTTGAAGAACTTCTCAAATCTCGCAAAGAGAATCCGCCTGCAGGCTCATATACAAGCTATCTTTTTGAAAAGGGCATTGATAAAATTCTCAAAAAGGTCGGTGAAGAGTCAACAGAGGTTATTATCGCCGCTAAAGCTGATGATAAAAAAGAAACAATTTACGAGGTAGCAGACCTTGCGTATCATGTAATGGTTATGATGGTTGAAATGGGAATTTCAACAGAAGATATTATCAAGGAGCTTTCCTCGCGCCATGTAATCGACCATAAAGTAAAGCAGGAAAAAATGACCTGATATGCTTTTGCAAAGAAAAATAAACCCGGCACAGTCGAAAAACTGTGTCGGGTTTTGTCATTGGTTTTGGAAACCACCGGCTCTGCCGGTGGAGGTTACCTCCGTCAAAAGCTTTAGCTTTAAGCATCGAGCGGAGCGAGTGACTTGTAAACAAGTTAAAAGTTAGCACAAGTTTGGAAAGAAAAGCTTGTGCCCGTTTACGGGCGGTGGAGCAGTAGATGCAGAAGAAAGAATGTTTAGTGCGTCTTTAGATGCTTGCCGGTAAAAAGCCCTTTTAGGGCTTAATCAAGCCACCAGCTTAGCTGGTGGTTATGACTAAAATTAATTATTTTGTGAAGTGCTTCTTCCAATCGTTACTCGAAAGAATTTTACCTTTCTTCAAGTCAAATATAAGTGTTTCGCGGTCTGTGACAACCTTGATTTCGTTCTTTGTGATATATTCTGCTGATATAATCTTCTCGTCTGTCTTTTCAAAGAAGATTCTCAGAAGCTTTTGTGCATCTTCATCATAATCACCTGCGTTGTCGGAAACGAAAAGAACGTTGCCGCAAAGGTTGTTGATTCTGCCGAGAAGGTATTTCTGCTCATTAGTGAATTTGAGGTTGTTTTTTCTCAGGAAGAATACATCGGGGTCGTTCATCCATACTCTGCCGTTCATATGGCGGCGGAAAATGGAGTTGTTGATTGCACTTTGTGCGCTGAGTATTTCGTTTGCAACCTGAATCTTGTTATAAAACTTACCTGAGTATACCAGGTCAACATCGCAGCTGATTCGGCATGCATCAACAACACCGATAGCTGCACCGATCGGAACACCGCAGCCGAGGATGAGCTTGTCGCCGACACATTCGCGAAGGAATGCCATTGCTTCACACATGATTTCGCCGCGGCTCTTGCCGTGTCTGGGCTTGATACACTGGCTGTAAAGGAAGTCAAGCTTTACCATGTCGTAGCCCCAGTCGTTGAGTACCACATCAAATACATGTCTGATATATTCTCTTACTTCCTCGTTGTAAATGTCAAATGTATATGCACCGCCCCATGCGATGCAGCCTACCATCGGTTTGCCGTCTGTGTCCTTGATAAGCCAGTCGGGGTGTTCTTTTGCCATTCTTGAAATTTTCTGGCAGTTGAAGGGAGCAAGCCAGATACCGGCTTTGTAGCCTTTATCGTGAATCTTATCGGCAATGTATTTCATGCCGTGAGGAAATTTCTCGGGGTTATCATCAAGCCAGTCACCGATATATGTTTCGTAGCCGTCATCAATCTGGAATATTGACACCTGGTCTTTGTAGGGGTCAAGACCGTCAAGGTCGCGGAGAATGATTTTTTCGTCAATCTTCTGGAAGTAGTTGTACCATGATGTATAGCCGCTCATCATGCCGCCGCGAGTTTCGGGCATATCCCACATACCGAAGTAGTTGTCAAACACTTCTTCGTAGCCGCCTTCAAAGTATACAATATCAAATACCTGTAGAGGCTCGGTAACTTTCTTACCTGCAAGGTCTTTGACAAAATAGAAACGGTTTTCGTTCATTTTGACTCTGAAGTAGGTGAAGCCTGTCTTTTCTGTAAGTGAGCCCCAGAGCTTCATTTCTTCGCCGTTTCTGATATAGGTGTAGCAGTGGCTGTGGAATTCGCCGGGCTTTTCGGGGTAATCAACCATCCATGAGTCGCCGGTCTTTCTTGCAATACCCTTTGTGTATTCGCAGATGTTTGAAAGCTTTATAACACCGCGCATAATTTCATCGGCTGTATATTCTCTTGTCTTTGTCCATGACTGATAGCCGCTGCCGAAGAATTTGTCGCCGCTTTTGAATTTGAAGGGGAATCCTGCGTAAAATTCAACGATTTCAAAATTCTTTTTGGGGTTGAGCATTACAGTGTATCTGTTATCTTTTTGCTGAATATCAAGGGAGTAAATATCATTTTCTTTGTCGTGAGAGATAACCTCTCTGCCGTCAATTTTATACTTGACGGTATAAATTTTGTTCATTGGTTAATCGCCCCTTTCAATTTATCCTTACAATAATAACAGAAAAACGGATTTTAATCAATAGTGCTTTAAAAACTTATTGTTGACCGTGTGATTTTGTTGTGGCATAATCAAAAGAGACTAATTTACACGGGAGTAATTTTTATGAATAACAGAGAGTGGTTTAAGCAGGCAGGATACGGAATGATGATGCATTGGGGGCTTTATTCAATGCTCGGAGGAGAGTGGAAGGGCAGAAGAGTGCTCGATTATGCTGAATGGATTCAGAGTTATATGGCAATACCCAATGCCGAATATTCTGAGCTTGCAGATATATTTAATCCGATTTATTTCAATGCTGAGGAAATCATAAAACTTGCAAAAGATTGTGGCATGAAATATTTTGTATTCACATCAAAGCACCATGACGGTTTTGCGATGTTCAGGTCAAAAGCGGATAAATTTAATATAGTTGATTCTTCTCCCTTTGGACGAGATGCAGTTGCAGAATTTGGCGAAGCCTGTTATAAGCACGGCTTAAAATTCGGACTTTATTATTCTCAGGAGCTTGACTGGCATCATGAGCATGGCGGCGGTTATGATAATTTTGCGGGCTGTTCTGGCGTCAGCTGGGATAACAGCTGGGATTTTCCCGACAGAAGCAAAAAAGATTTTTCAATCTGCTTTGAAGAAAAAATCAAACCGCAGGTCAAGGAGATTCTCACAGGTTACGGCGATTTATGCCTTATCTGGTTTGATGTTCCGCACACGATAACAAAGGAGCAGAGCCTTGAGCTGAACACTCTTGTAAAACATTATCAGCCCGATTGTCTTATTAATTCGCGCATCGGCAATGGCGCATATGACTATGTTTCTCTCGGTGACAATGAATATCCTTCAGAGTTTAAGCTTGAAGCAGACTCTGACCCGAACAGTCTTAACGGTATGAAATATTCGCCCTACGGTCTTTACGAAACTGCAGGTACTCTCAACACATCATGGGGATATAAGTATTATGATCAGAACTGGGTTACCGCCGAAGAGATTGTTTCAAGAAGAAAAAAGCTTAATAAGCTTGGCATTAATTATCTGTTAAACATCGGTCCTGACGGACTTGGCAGAGTACCTTCATTCTCTGTTGAAGCGCTTAAGAAAGCGGCAGAAATATATCATGGATAAGAAAAAGGCATCATCGTTTTGATGATGCCTTTAAAATTTACTTAGTGACTGTGCCTATTGCTCTGAGCAGTGAATCCGAATGTGTTGAAGGAAGGTCACAACTGTAATGCCATATCATAACTCCGCCGTAACCTGTATCAACCGCAAACTGTGTTTTTTGTTTAATCAGATCAGGTGTGTTGAACCAGAAAGTTTTGTTTATGTTTTCGTCTTTATAATAATTGTTTTCGTCAAGCTGATTATAATAACCTTTGTAATCGTACCAGTATGCAGCACTGTCGGTAGGACGGGCATAGAAGGGGAGACCGAAATTAATTTTTTCTGAAGGGATTCCTCTTAGAATAGCCTTAAAAGAGCGCTTCGTTGATTCGTCAAACGGTGCGTGTCTGCCTTCTTCATCATACAGGTCGTATTGCATAAGCTCAAAATAATCTACAGCTTCTATAGCGGCTGTACTTATTTTTAAATCCCAGTCTGCAACGGCAATTCCAAGCTTTTTTTCTCCAAGCTTTGAATCAAGCTCAACAAGAAATCTGCTGAAAATATTCCAAGCTTCTTCTGAAATAGGATATTCATAATCAAAATGAATACCTTCAAAATCATATTTATCAAGAACTTTTATAAGATTATCAGCAAGCTTACCGCTTGTGAATGCGGCATTGTGCTCAGCAGCAAGCGAAGCCATCTGCTCGTTCCAATCGCTTGAATCGGTTGTGTATGAGGGTCCGAGAACATTAAGTGTTATTGTAATGTCTCTGTTATCGATAACTTCGCGCAGATTTTTAAGAGCGGGTACGATTACTTCTTCGTTAACATTCACATTTCCGTTTCGGTCAAATGTTACACAACCGAATATAATCGCATTGGTTATAATATCAAAGTCCTCACTGCAAAGTGAGCCTTTTTCGATAATCCGGTCAGCTATAATATAAGTGGTTACACGGAAATCTTCAACCGGCTTTGAAATGTTAATGCCAAGCAGACTAAAAATTGTTGTAATAATAGCTGTAAAAACTGAAATAATGCGTTTAATATGAATCATATATTATTCACCTCTTCTTTTTTGTTTTCATTATATCATTTTATGTTTGATTTTGCAATGTTTACAAAATTAATTACATTTGATATAATTCACAAGAGGTGTTTTTATGAATCTTGATTATATTTTAGGCAATATTCCGGATGAAAAACCGCTTGACAATCTTGTAAGTGATGGTGGTTTTTGTGGTATAATGCGAACAATTGCCTGTGTAGGTGACAGTCTTTCCTCAGGTGAATTTGAATCTTTTGATGAAAACGGAGTAAAGCACTATCACGATTTCTTTGATTACTCATGGGGACAGTATATTGCCAGAATGGCAGGTTGTAAGGTCTATAATTTCTCGCGCGGCGGAATGACGGCAAAGGAATATTGTAACAGCTTTGCCGAGGAAAATGGCTTTTGGGATAAGGAAAAAGCGGCTCAGGGCTATATCATCGCACTTGGTGTAAATGATGTTATCAACGGCGGTCAGACTGTTGGTACAGCTGATGATGTATGCCTTGAAGATTATAATAGAAACGCTGATACATTCGCAGGCTATTACGGTAGGATTATTCAGCGGTATAAGGAAATTCAGCCTGATGCAAAATTCTTTCTTGTCACAAAACCGAAGGACCGAAGAGATAAGGATAATAATCTTGCTCAGGAAATGTCCGATTTGATATACAGCTTTGCTGATTTGTTTTCAAATACCTATGTAATTGATTTAAGGAAATATGCGCCTTCTTATGATGATGAGTTTTCAAGTCGCTTTTGTCTTGGCGGTCATCTCAATGCTGCAGGTTATCTTCTTAATGCGAAATTAATCGCCTCATATATTGACTATATTATTCGTCACAACTTTGAGGATTTTACAAAAATAGGCTTTGTCGGATATGATATGTTGAAAAATAAAATTCTTTGACACTTTAACACATCCGATATTCTATAGAAATGAGATTTATTTATGAAAAAATCAAATGCCATTGCACTTATTCCAATAGCAGTTTTTGTGCTTCTTTATCTTTCACTGGGAATTGCTTTTGAATATGTTATGAAAATCCCTATGGGCTTTTATAATGTGCCGGTTGTAGTAGCTTTTCTTGTTGCTTTGCTTGCTGCCGTTGTTCAGACACGCGGAATCTCACTTGAGAAAAAGTTTGAAATAATGGGGCAGGGAATAGGCGACAAAAACATTATTACAATGCTTCTCATTTTTTTGCTTGCAGGCATTTTTGTCGGTGTTGTCGGCAGAGGTTCAGCTGAAAGTGTTGCTTATTTTATGTTGTCTTTTACTCCGCCTCGTCTTGCCGTGGTTGTTCTTTTTGTAATCAGTGCTTTTGTTTCCACAGCTATGGGCACTTCTGTCGGTACAATTACTTTGATTACACCAATTGCTGTTGCAATTTCAACCGGTTCCGGGTTTTCACTGGCTCTTTGCGTAGGTACAGTTATCGGCGGTGCAATGTTTGGCGACAATCTTTCCTTTATTTCAGATACCACCATAGCCGCGTGTAACGGTCAGGGCTGTAAGATGAAGGATAAATTCCGTACCAATCTTGCTATTGTTGTTCCTGCAGCAATTGTAACTTTGGTAATTGTCTATTTTCTTTCAATAAAATCCGATAATTCGGGAGGAATTATGAAAGAATATGATTTGCTTCAGATTATACCATATATCCTTGTTCTTTTAAGCGGTATTGTGGGTGTTAATGTTTTTCTTACTCTAATTATAGGTATAGTTTCCGGTTGTATAATTATGATTTCAACAGGTGCTGTCAGCTTTTCTTCTCTTATATCATCTATGGGAGACGGTGCTTCTGGTATGTTTGAAACAGCTATGGTTGCCGTGCTTGTTGCAGCACTTTGTTCACTTATCAGGTATAACGGCGGATTTACCGCTCTTCTCAACGGAATCCGTCGTGCTTTCAAGGGGAAAAAGAGCGGCCAGCTTGGTATGGGTCTTCTTGTTGGTCTTATGGATATAGCTACAGCCAATAATACCGTAGCAATTGTTATGGCTAATCCTATTGCTTCTGAAATGGCAAAGGATTTTGATATTTCACCAAGAAAAACCGCATCGATTCTGGACACTTTTTCTTGTATATTCCAAGGTTTTCTTCCTTACGGTGCACAGGTTCTTGTTGCCTTATCCGTTGTAACAACCTTGGGGTTTGATATTTCTGCATTTGAAATAATCAAAAATCTTGTTTATCCGTTTATGCTGCTTTTAAGTTCACTTATGTTTATTTTTATAATACCTGAGCGCAAGGTGAAAAGCTGATTTGATAGGAGGACTTTGAAATGAATAAAACCGCTAAAAATGCCGGTGCAGATAATTATACGCCGTCTGTACCGCAGTATTTTTCATGGATAAATAATACCAATGAAGGTTCAACAGAAAAACAGACACTTATAAATTTGGATTTCTTCAAATATCTTCAGGATACCTATGGCATGAATTTAAAAATTTATGCATGGGATGCCGGTAATTTCGACGGTGCAAGCGAAGGCTACGGTGATGTAAACGGCAAAAAATTCCGCAGTCAATATCCTGAAGAGTATAAAAATGTTGTTGAAAAAGCAAATGAACTCGGAATTCGTATGGGTCTGTGGGGTAGTCCTGACGGCTACGGTGATACGGAAGAATCACAGAAAGAGCGCTTTGATTTTTTCGTTCACCTTTGTCGTGACCACGGCTTTGCTTTGTTCAAGCTTGACGGTGTATGCGGTCATCTCCGCCCTGAAAAAGCAGGTGTGTTTGCGCAGATGCTTCAGGAGTGCAGAAAATATTCTCCCGACCTGATTGTTCTCAATCACCGTTTAGAATTCTATGAAGCTGAGGAATTTGTAACTACATATCTCTGGAATGGACAGGAAACTTATGTTGATGTGCTTTCCTGCAATCAGAATACTGCAATGCATAACAGAGCATTTATGTTTACACGCGGTCACACTGAGAATCTTGAACGTCTAGCAGAAGACCACGGTGTCTGTATTTCTTCTTCAATTGATTATTTTGAGGATGAGCTTATTTATCAGGCTTTTAATCGCTCGCTTATTCTTGCACCTGAAATTTACGGTAATCCATGGCTTATGCGTGATGATGAGCTTGCAAAGCTTGCAAGAGTATATAATCTTCATGCGCGCAATGCAAAGATTCTTGTAAACGGTATGCTCCTGCCTGAATGCTACGGAGCAAATGCTGTTTCAAGGGGCAGCGATAAAAAACGTTTTATTTCAACTGGAAATAATTCGTGGTCACCTGTAATAATCAAAGTTAGAATAGGTGAAGAAACGGGAATTAAAACAGATATGCCTATTGCGGTGAATCTTCATCATCCTTATGAAAAGCATATCGGAATATTCAAAAAAGGCGATACGGTTGAAATTGAGCTTATGCCCTTCAGAGCAACTTTAATTGAGCTTGCTGAAATCGGCGAAGCTGAGCCGATGCTTACCGGCTGTGAATATGAAATAATTAAAGAGGACAATAACGGTTTACCTCTTGCGGTTAAATATCTTAAGTCCGAAGGCGGAGAAATTAAACTTCTTTGTTCGGGCAAAGAAACATATTTTGCAGATATTGATTCAGTTGATGTTAAAGAAAAAGCACCGCAGTTTATATGTTCGTTGGATTATGAAAATATCAGACCGGAAAACGGAGAACTGTTATATGAATCTGCAATGTATTCGATTGGTAATGATTCGTTGGAGAGCAGAAGCCTTAAGCGTTCGGGTGATACTGCTATAGAGCAGGTGAGGGCGGCACGCGAAGCTTTTTTCTCTCAGGAGCATTATAAGCTTCGAGGCTGTGAAGCTAAGAATATGTTTGACGGCAATTCTGATACATTCTTTGATTCGCAGAGTAAAACCTATCTTGATGAAAATCAAAGAATCTGCGGTGGCTGTCTTCGTGTTGATTTTGGCAGTGAAATAGATTGTGATAAAGTTGAAATTGAATTCTTTTCAGGCGATTATGCAACCAGAGAAGTTGAAACGCAGAAGGCTCCTTTGGTTGCGGAATATTCTTCCGACCTGATGAATTGGCAAAGTACAGGTATGGTGAGTATGTCTGTCAGTGATGATGATTTTACAGCGAAAATAATCAGATTTACAGCACACACACTTTATGACCTTCACGGTAAAAAGGTTGTTGCAAGCTATGCGGTTAACAGCAAACTACGTTATCTCCGTATCGAAAATCCCGTTGACAGAATTTACAGTGTCAGATTAATCAAAAACGGTGAGCCTGTAGACATAAAAGATGCTTTTGCTAACAATATGCAGGCTCATTACCGTCATAAAAAAGTTTATGTTGATAAATATCAGACAATCACTCTGCCCGAATACAGAAGCGGTTCGAGTATTGCTGTAGCTGTGGAAGGGGTGCACGGTGAAGAATGTGTTTATTGCATTGCTGAAATTAACGGTAAGCTCTGTGGTTTCCCAAAACGCGCACCTGATTACAAGGCAAATCAATGGGAGCATTCCGTATGCAGAAGCGATAAAAACAACACCTTTTTCCTTGAACTGCCTGACGGTTTACAGGGTGAAAGAATTACTCTTCATGCAGTGTTTACCGACCGACGAAAAAGCAATGCTGTCTGCGATGTTTATATTTGTGAAAAGCACTGAGAACGGAGAAACTGGATATGACTTTTTTAAAAAAGATTATTGCATATTTTGGTTCGTTAATTACACTTTTGTTTATTGCTCTTGATATTCCTTGCTATCCTATGGGTCCGGAGCTTGATATGTCAAAGTTTGATGAAACACCTACATTTATTGATGATTTTGATTCCGAGCTTAACCGTGATGTGTGGTCCGGACACTATCAATACGGACATACTTCTGAGGCACGAAAGGGTAGCTACTGGAATCAGTACCTTGCTGAAACCAAGGATGGCAATCTGGTTATTCCCGTTATATATCTTGAAAACGGGATGGGTGATAAGGGTGCAGGCTGGTATACTGCAGGTATCGATACGGATTCAGATTCCTCTAACGGTTTCAGTCAGAAGTTTGGCTATTTTGAATGCCGCTGTATTCTGCCAAAGGGCGCGGATATATGGAGTGCTTTCTGGCTTATGAATGACGGTGTTTATAATGCTGACGGCTCCGGTATAGACGGTACGGAAATTGATATTTTTGAAAGTGACTGCTATGATAAGCTGCTTAATAAAAGTGTTACATCTAATCTTCATTTTGATGGCTACAATGATGAGCATCAGAAACTTGGTGCAACCCGTTTTCTGCTTAAAAATAACCCTTATGAAGAGTTTAATACTTACGGTCTTGAATGGAACGAAAATGAATATATTTTCTATATAAATGGAGTTGAAAGCTTCCGTACAGATTTCGGCGGTGTAAGTCAGAATGAAGAATATCTGATACTTTCCGTTGAAATGCGCGGTGAAAACGGTATTCCTTCTGAACGCGAAAAAGCTCCTGCAAACGGTGCACAGTTTATTGTGGACTATGTAAAGGTTTATCAGTATAAGGATTTGAACAGCTGAAAAACATTCATTTTAACGGCTTTTTTATGTGAACAAACAGTTAAATATTTAATATAAATGCACTAATTGTGTATTTTATACAGTAAAGCTCTTGCAAAATATTATAAAATAGTTTATAATTATCAAGAATTATTTCCGTGTTATTTGCGGAAAATATAAAAACAGGAGGCTAAACCATGAAGAAAAAATTAGCTATCGTTCTCTCAACAATTCTCGTTTTCGCACTCGTGTTCTGCACAGCTTGCGGTGACAAAGCTCCCGAACAGAAAGATCCCAGCAACCTTTCCTCAATCGAACTCTATGTTGGTACAGGCGGTTCAACAGGTACATACTACGGCTTCTGTAACACAATTTCCTCTCTCCTCAAAGAGAAGACAGGCATCAACCTTATGATTCAGTCATCAGGTGCTTCCAAGGCTAACATTCTTGATGTTGATGATGGCAATGTCGATATGGCAATTGTTCAGAACGATGTTATGGACTATGCATACAACGGAACATCACTCTTTGCAGATGTCGGCGCTATCAAGAGCTTCTCAACTCTCGGCGCAGCTTATGCTGAGGTTTGCCAGATTGTTGCAAGAGCAGATTCCGGCATCAAGACAGTTGCTGACCTCAAGGGCAAGAAGGTTTCTGTAGGCGACAGCGGCAGCGGTGTTGAATTTAATGCACAGCAGATTCTCGGCGCATACGATATTACTTTTGCTGATATTGACAAGCAGAACCTCAGCTTCCAGGCATCAGCAGATGCTCTCAAGGACGGCAAGATTGATGCATTCTTCTGCACAGCAGGTGCTCCCACAGTTGCTATCACAGACCTTGCAACAACAACAGGTATCGTTCTTGTTGAGATTGACGCTGAGCATCTTGCAAAGCTTCAGCAGGATTACGGTTTCTATGCTGAGTACATTGTTCCTGCAGGTACATACAAGGGTATCGATGCAGATGCTAAGACTGTTGCAGTTAAGGCAACATTTATCGTAAGCAATGAGCTTGATGAAGAAACAGTTTACCAGCTTACAAAGGCTATCTACGAGAACAAGGATGAATATGCACACGATAAGGCAAAGGAAATGAGCCTTGAGTATGCAGTTTCCAGCATCTCTGTTCCCTTCCATCCCGGTGCAGAAAGATACTTTAAAGAGGTTGGCGCTATTGCTGAATGAGCAGTAAAACATCCGACTTCAAAAAAAGGATAATCAAAGCAGCCGTTTTAATGATATTCATTACAGCGGCTGCTGTATTTATAAAGTGTCTGTCAACTCAGTATTTGGTTTTATACAATGCTGAAACCGGGGAGAATTATATTACCGAAAAAGCTGAGGACGGATTGATGTTTTCAGTTGAGTTTATTCATTCGGTAAATAAATCTCCTGTCAAAGACACATTCAGAATAGAAAACGGAGAAATCCGTGCTTACTCAACCGTTTACCGTTCTTTCGGCGCAGGGGTTCAGACCGCACTTGAGGGTGACCAGATAATGACCTATGACGAAGACGGAAATATGATTATAACCGGTTTTGATATTACTTATGACCCTTTGAGATACTGTGTCGGAACTGTTTCCGACCATGTTCTCACTCTTGGCGGTGAAGAAATCAGCCTTCGTAACTTGTGCGGCAGACAGACGAATGTTGTATTTGAAACAGTCACCTTATTTGAAATTCTGACGAAAGGAATGTGAGAAATGTCAGATTTAAACACTAATGCCATTAGCATGCAGGCTGATGAGGATGAAGTAATTGATGTTGACAAATTGATGGCGGATTTTGACAAAGAATCAAACACCCGTCACTTCTCAGGAATATTTGATAAAATAATTAAAATTGCAATGATGCTGTTTTCGCTCTATGTTATGTTCGACGGATGGACAGGCACAATGGAGGAAAGACAGAAAATGTCTTGGTTTATCGGCATTATTGTCTTTATGGCATTTATTCTTTACCCGGTAAGCAAGAAAGAAAAGAAAAGGCTCAATCATGTGCCTTTCTATGATTACATATTTGCTGTTCTCGGTGCAGCTCCGTTTTTCTATTATGCAATAAATTGTCAGGCAATTGTTGACAGAGCATCAAGAATTAACGAGCTTGATATCGCAATTGCTATTGTAGGTATACTATTGTTGTTTGAAGCCTGTCGCAGAGTTGTCGGTTTACCGATTGTTTGTGTTTCGGCTGCATTTATTGCTTATGCATTTTTTGTTGTTAACCGAAATCCGTTGAGGGTTATTGTATATAAGCTCTTTTACACAACAGAAGGTATTGCCGGCACACCGCTGAATGTTTGCGCATCATTTATTGTTTTGTTTATTATTTTTGCTTCTTTCCTGGAACAGTCAGGAATAGGTGCATTTTTCGTAGACCTAGCAAATTCAATTGCAGGTAAAGCTACAGGTGGTCCTGCAAAAGTAGCCGTTATTTCAAGCGCAATGGAAGGTATGTACTCAGGTTCTTCTGTTGCAAATACTGTAGGCAGCGGATCCGTTACAATTCCAACAATGAAGCGTTGCGGATATAAGCCTGAGTTTGCTGCTGCAGTTGAAGCGGCAGCATCTACCGGCGGTCAGATAATGCCTCCTATTATGGGTGCGGCTGCATTCCTAATGACGGAATATACAGGTATGCCTTATTCTCAGATTGTTATTGCTGCAATTCTTCCTGCTGTTCTTTACTTCACGGGCATATTTATGATGATTCATTTTGAAGCAAAAAAGCTTGGCCTTAAGGGACTACCGAAAGAATCAATTCCGAACTTTTTTAAGCTAATTTTCAGTAAGGGTTATCTTCTCCTTCCTGTTGTTGCACTTGTTGTTGCTATGAATCATTTTTCACCTGCAAAATCAGCAATCATTGCTATTTTGTGTGCAATAGGTGTGAAACTGATTGAAGGCATTGTAAAGTCGATAGTACACAAGAAATTTGAATTTGATTTTCAGCTTTATTTCCGCTCACTTTCAAACGGCACAAAGAATGCAATCGGTGTTGCTCTTGCATGTGCTGTAGCAGGCTGTATTTCAGCAATGGTGCAGCAGACAGGTCTTGCTAATGTTCTTTCTTCACTTGTTCAGTCTGCTTCTCAGATTCACCCGATTTTTGCTCTTATGCTCACAATGCTAATGTGTATTGTTCTCGGTATGGGTGTTCCGACAACTGCAAACTATGTTATTATGGCTTCAATGGTTGCACCAATCCTTATCAGAAGTCTTGATCTGCCTATTCTCGCGGCTCATATGTTTGTTTTCTATTTTGGTATTGTCGCTGATATTACACCGCCTGTTGCACTTGCTGCCTATGCAGGCTCGGCAATTGCAAAATCAAATCCGCTTAAAACCGGTGTTACAGCAACAAGACTTGCAATTACTGCATTTATCGTACCCTATATCTTTGCTTTCAGTCCTGAAATGCTTATAATCGGTTCGAATGCTCCATGGTATGAGATTGTACTTCTTGTTATTACTGCAATTTCAGGCATATTTATTATCTCTGCAGGCATGGAAGGTTATCTTCTTAAAAATATGCCTTGGTGGCAGAGAATCATTGCTCTTGCAAGCGGACTTTGTATGGTTATTCCGGGTTTGGTAACAGATGCTGTTGGTGTTGCACTAATTGTAATCCTTCTGCTTGTTCAGAAATTCCTGACAAAAGATAAAAAGGCTACTGTCTGATAAATGATAATATAAAAAACTCCAAGTTCGTTCGAACTTGGAGTTTTTTGTTGAATATTTTTTTAGCCTATTGCTCTTGCGATTTCCTGGAAGAGTACGTAAATTCTTGTGTCCATAAACCAGGCGACAATCTTTTCGAAGAATGTCTTTTCCTCAGCTTCTTTCCACTCAAGAGGAGCGCTGCCGTCATCAATTACAAAAGCCTGTGTTATGCACATGCCACCTTCGCCGAGAAGCTCAGCTCTGATGTAAGAGTAATCTTCTGCATTTTCAATTTTGTCAAGGTCGAGTGTAAGTGTGCCGTTACCGTTTACAGGTTTCTTAAGAATAACCTTGCCGTCTGCAATCCACTGTATCTGTTTTGCATCAGTGTAGTTAACAGTAACTGTGTGACCTTCTGTTACAACCTTTGTGAACATCGGGTAGGGTATATCCTGGTTTGAAACATCAAATTCTTTATCAGGACCGATTTCGCTGCCTTTAACAGTATTGTTTCTGAGTTTTCTTGTTACCGAGAAGAATGCACCGCTCTGCATAGTTTTTTCAACTTCAGCCATTGTGTTTTCTTCCATCATAAATATCATAAATGATGTATCTATTGTGTCAAGCCAGTGCGCATCTGTGTTGCTGAAGCCGATAACATTCTTTCCGTAGGGCAGGCAGTACATAAGAAGATTGTCCCAAAGAACTCTGTCGTAACCTGTTGTACCGTTTCTTTCGTTAAATACTTCTGTGCCAAGGCATGAATCGTATTTAAGAATAATATCGCCAAAATATTTGACACTTTCCGGGTCGTTTACAATGTCAGGATTCTGGTTTGACTGAAGCCAATCGCCGGGGTGGTTAATATGTGAAAGTCCGCCGTTATCATCAATAAATTTAACAGCTTCTTCAAAACCGTTTTCGCCGCCGTCCCATGCGTTTCCTACATCAGAGGGAAGGAAGTATCCGTTTACATGGCTTTTTGTAAGTGTAATGTAACCAAGCTCGTTAGCTCCTGTTACACAAGTCATACCCTTGCCGCGAGCTGTGCCGTCCTCAAGCTTGTATGTACCGCTTGTGATTGCTTCATACTCTTCGTCTGTAAGGTGACCTACCTTGTTGCCGATGATGTACTGATACATGTAGAGGAGAGGTCTTGCAGGCTCTTTGTTCCATTCAACACCTGTTACACCGTGGTCAGCGTTTGCAACAAAGTCAAAGTCGCGGTTGTAGTAGCCCTTGATCATTGTTGGCAGGTCGAGGTCTGCGTCGCTGTAAGTTGTGTGTGTGTGAAGTGTGCCTTTGTAAGCGCCCCATGCATCGTCACCCTCCCAGACAACTTTGTCATACGGGGAAACAATGGTGTAATCGGTTTCTGCTGCAAATGCAGTCAGACCAAGCTGTGCGAGCATTAACATACTAAGGATAATGCTCAGAAGTTTTGCTGTTTTTTTCATAGTATCACCCTTTTTATTTTTTTAAAATTATCTCATATTTTTTTAAAAAAGTCAATTACTTAAAATAACTGCTCCGTATGCGGGAATTTCAACACTTGTAAAGTCAATTGAAGTGCCTCCGATAAGAAGCTTTGCACCGTGCCAGTCTTCAGGAAGAAAATAGGTGATAGGGTGCACATTACGGTTTGCAATTGTCATTATACGGTTGTGTTGATTGCTTCTGACATATGCAATACATCCGGCTGCTTCGGAAACGGGATAAAAGCTTCCGTTATAAAGAGCAGAGTTTTCTTTGCGTATTCTGCCAAGTTTTTTATACCACTCAATAAGCGAATTGTTTTCATTGCCCCAAGGATAGCATCCGCGATTAAAAGGATCTTTGTAGCCTGTCAGACCGGCTTCATCACCGTAATATATACTCGGTATACCGGGTAATGTAAACTGAATTGCAGAGGCTGTTTTGAGCATAAGAGTTCCGATCTCAAGCTGTTCTTCACTTAATTTCTGAGCAGCCTGCCATTTTCTGTCGCGCCCCTCACAGCTTTCGCCGACCATTGCTGTTATGGCTCTTGCGGTATCATGTGTGCCTATATGGTTCATAAGAAGATGAATACATTCAGGCGGATAGTTTTCAAGAATTGTCATTATTTTGTTTGTGAAACCGTTAGCAATACCTGTACGCATAAAATACATAATTGCGTCTGCAAACGGATAGTTCATTACGGAGTCAAGCTGACCGCCAAGAAGGTATCTTCTTCTTTTGTTATATGCCAACTTGTTCGATGCGTCTTCCCACACTTCGCCGAGTATGAGCGCATCGTTTTTCTCTTCTTTTACGCATTTGTTAAGCTTATCAATAAAGGAATCAGGTAACTCATCAGCTACATCAAGCCTCCAGCCAGAAGCACCAAGTCTGAGCCATTTTTTTATAATTCCGTTATCGCCAAAAATAAAATTGCAGTAGCTGTCACTTTCTTCATTTACATTGGGCAGAGTATTAAAATTCCACCAGCATTCGTAATCGTCAGGCCAGCATCTGAAAGAATACCAATCGCTGTAGGGCGACTCGGTTGAATTGTATGCACCGTTTGAGCTGTATCTGGAGTTTTTGTTAAAATAAATACTGTCAGAGCCGGTGTGGTTAAATACACCGTCAAGTATTATATCAATTCCTTTTTCTTTTGCTTTGTTACAAAGGGATTTGAAATCATCTTCGCTGCCAAGCAGAGGGTCAATTTTGCTATAATCAGCAGTGTTGTAGCGGTGATTTGAATGCGCTTCAAAAATAGGATTCAGATAAATGCAAGTAACACTCAGTGAGGCAAGATAATCGAGCTTTTCTTCAATTCCCTTAAGGTTACCGCAGAAATAGTCGCTGTTAAGCACTTTGCCGTTTTTATCCGGCTGCCAATCAGGCTGAGCGCCCCAGTCGCTTCGTAGGATTCTGTCGTCAGGTATATCGGAATGCTCAATATTTGCTTTATAAAAACGATCAGGGAAAATTTGATAAATTATTCCGCCTTTATATCTGTCAGGGGATTTGAGCGTTTTTTCGTACACTGTAAGCTGGAAATCTTCGCCGTTACCGTCATTACAGAATTTGCCTATTCCGTTTGAGGTATGTCGAATTTCGCCTTTACCGTAAGGTATGTCATATTCAAAATGATACCAATAAAGACCGGGCTTTTCAGGTGTAAACTCAATCTTCCACCATTCTTCGTCGTATTTTTCCATACAATCCCATTCGAATGCTTGCCTGTTTTCGTTTTCACCGTCACGGTGCCATACAAGTCTGACTGCGGTGCATTTCATTTCTCTGGGTAAAATTACGCGCAAGCACACAGTGCAACCCTCACGGATTGCACCAAAGATATTTTTGTGAAAATGAAGTCTGGAATTGTAGGGAATGTAATCCATAGTTTAATCCTAAATCAAAAATGCTTTTGCAAGTGCAAAATAAATTACAAGTGTCACAATGTCAACAAGTGTTGCAATCATGGGTCCTGCCATTAATGCAGGGTCAAGCTTAATTATTTTTGCAAAAATCGGAAGCGAACATCCTATAAGCTTTGCAACAACTATTGCAATAAACATTGCCAGTGAAACAACAAGAAAAACTTCGATTGTTCCTTCACTGAAGAAGTACATTCGGATAATATTTGCAATACCAAGAACAAGACCGCAGACTGTTGCAACACGCAGTTCTTTTAATATGATTTTAAAATAGTCCTTGATTTCTATTTCGCCGACAGCAAGACCGCGAATTATTAGTGTTGAAACCTGACTGCCTGCGTTACCTCCCGTGCCCATAAGCATTGGCATAGATGCAGTAAGTGCAACAAAGCCGGAAAGAAGAGTTTCATATCCTTCAATGATCATGCCGGTGAATGTGCCTGAAATCATTAAAATAAGCAGCCAGACAATTCTGTTTTTTGCAAGCTTGAAGACACCGGTTTTAAGATATTCATCATCAGACGGAGTCATGGCAGCCATCTTTTCGAAGTCTTCTGTGACTTCTTCTTCCATAACGTCAACAGCATCGTCAATTGTGACGATACCTACAAGCCTGCCTTCATTATCTGTAACGGGTACACTTAACAGGTCGTACTTGTGTATGATGTCTGCAACATACTCCTGGTCATCAAGTGTGTTAACGCTAATCAGTGAGGCATCCTCTTCCATAATTTCACTAAGAAGAGTGCTGTCTTCGTTAAAAATAAGCTCACTAAGACTGATTGTTCCGACAAGATGGCGAGCTTTATCAATACAGTAGCAGGTGTAAATAGTTTCTTTGTCAATACCGGTTCGGCGAATATTTTCTATTGCTTGCGCAACCGTAATATTGTCGTGAAGCTGAACCATTTCTATTGTCATGATGCTGCCTGCACTGTTTTCGGGGTAGCGAAGAAAGCGATTGATAAGCTGTCTGGTTTCTTTGTCAGCTATCTTAAGAACGCGGGTTACAACACTTGCAGGCACTTCTTCAAGAAAGTCAACAGTATCGTCAAGGAAAAGCTCATCAACAAGCTCGCTGAGCTCTCTGTCTGTGATTGAGTTAACAATGTTCATCTGGTCATCGCTTTCAAGATATGCGAAAACCTCGGCTGAAATGTCCTTGGGAAGAATGCGGAAAACAAGCAGCTGTTGCTTTGGCTCCAGCATGCTGAAAAATTCGGCAATATCGACCTCGTTCATTTCTGAAAGCTCGGATTTGAGAGTTCCGAATTTACCTGCATTCAGCAGGTCGAAAAGTTCTTCAAAAATCTTTTCATCCATAAAAAATACCCTTTCTGCATACGGTTCTGTGCAGAAAGGGCAACGCAAAACTGATTGGCTTCCCCGTTATTTTAAAGACGAGCGGAGGCCAATTGAAACTGAGCTTAATGCGCAGAACGGATGCTGTTTTGTTTTAAATGTTGAGCAACATAAAGGTATGCTGTCCTTACTGTCCAAAACAGTTTGCCTCCTTTTTGGGGATTTAAAACTACAATAGTTTTATTTATTCAATTTTAGACTTATAAAGCTACTTTGTCAAGGCTTTATTTACTTTTTTTAGCGGTGGATTTTTTTGTTGTTTTCTTTTCGGCTGTCTTTTTTGGTGCTTTTTCTGCCTTATCTGTTTTTTTCTTTTCGGGCTTTGAAGAAGGCTTTACAGCAGGTTTGGTGTTCCAGATGTTTTCTGCATATTCGTTTATTGCTCTGTCAGCAGCAAATCTGCCTGCACCGGAAATATTCATAAGTGACATTCTGTTCCATTTTTCCCGGTCATTCCATAGCTCTTCAATTTTTTGCTGAGCCTGACGGTAATCTGCAAAATCAGCAAGTACCATATACGGGTCGTGGTAAATGATTGATGAACTTACATCCGGGAACATCTTGCCGTTAATACCTTTATTAATGAAATCAACAACCTTACGGATTTCAGCGTTGTTTTCATAATAGGTATGGGGATTATAATTATTTTTTAGTGCATTGACTTCAGGGGTCTTCATACCGAAAATAACAATGTTTTCTTCGCCGACAGCTTCGTGAATTTCAATGTTTGCTCCGTCCATTGTGCCAAGTGTTATCGCACCGTTGAGCATAAGTTTCATGTTGCCTGTTCCGCTTGCTTCAGTACCGGCAAGAGAAATCTGCTCGCTTATATCTGCAGCAGGCATAAGTGCTTCTGCCATTGTTACATTATAATCTTCAACGAAAACAACCTTGAGTCTGCCTCTTACATCGGGGTCTTTATCAATAAGCTTTCCAAGCTCGCATATAAAGTTGATAATTCTCTTTGCAACCTGATAACCCGGTGCTGCTTTAGCTGCAAAAATATAGGTGTGCGGAGTGAATTCTCCGTCAGGGTTCTCTTTTATTGCAAGGTATTTTGAAACAATCTGAAGAGCATTGAGATGCTGGCGCTTGTACTCGTGAAGTCTTTTTACCTGCACATCAAAAATAGAATCGGGGTTAATTGTAACACCCTGTTTTTGTCTGATGAGCTTTGCAAAGCGAACCTTGTTTGCGTGCTTTATTTCACTGAGTTTTTTGAGCACATCCTTATCATCCTTGTACTCGCGAAGCTTGATAAGTTCATCTGCTTTATAAGTGAAGCCTTCGCCGATGAGTGAGGTGAGATATTTTGCAAGCTCAGGATTTGACTGATTGAGCCAACGGCGGTGTGCAATACCGTTTGTTACATTTGTGAATTTATCAGGCATATAACGGAAGTAATCATTGAAAAGACTGTCTTTAAGAATCTGGCTGTGAAGCGCTGAAACACCGTTTACACTGTGACCTGCAACAACACAGAGATTTGCCATGCGTACAGAACCGTTTGAAATAACGGCAGTGCGCTCAACATATTCCCAATCCTCGGTGATTGACCAGGCATAGGCTCTGTAACGGTTATCAATCTCTTTTGTAATCTGATAAATTCTCGGAAGAAGTCGTTTGAAGAGATCTTCGCTCCAGCATTCAAGAGCTTCTTTCATAACCGTGTGGTTAGTGTAAGCGACTGTGTCACATACGATTCTCCAAGCATCCTCCCAGCCATAGCCGCATTCATCAAGGAATATTCTCATAAGCTCAGGAATTGCAAGTGTGGGATGAGTGTCGTTGATATGAATTGCATTCTTTTCTGCAAAGTTTTCAATTGAGCCGTATGTGCGTACATGACGGAAAACAATATCCTGAATTGATGCAGAAACTAGGAAATATTGCTGCTTAAGACGAAGGCTTTTGCCTTCAGGATGGTTGTCGGAAGGGTAGAGAACTTTACTGATAACCTCTGCCATTGCATTTTGCTCAACAGCCTTGAGATAATTACCCTGATTAAAGTTATCCATATCAAGTCCGGGGGCTTTTGCGGACCAAAGTCGAAGAACACTTACGGCATTTCCATCTTTACCCGGTACAAAAAGGTCATAAGGAACAGCTGTGATGGAAGTATAGTCGACATGTTCGACATGATGATAGTGACTTTCCCATATTTCTTCAACTCTTCCCTCAAAATGTATTTCCTGTGCACTCTGTGGGCGTTCTACAAGCCAAGCTTTACCGCCGGGAAGCCAGAAGTCGGGCAATTCGGTCTGCCAACCGTCAATTATTTTCTGTTTGAAAATGCCGTACTCATAAAGAATTGAGTAGCCCATGCCGTTATAGCCCTGAGTTGCAAGTCCGTCAAGATAACATGCGGCAAGTCTGCCGAGACCGCCGTTGCCAAGACCTGCATCGGGCTCATAATCGTAAAGACTTTCAAGCTTAATTCCAAAGGACGCAAGCGCTTTTTCAACATTTGCTGTAAGATTAAGATTGAAAAGGTTATTTTTAAGAGAACGACCCATGAGAAATTCCATGGATAAATAATAAACACTCTTTGTGTCTGTCTTTTTTGCTTCTGCTGCAAATTCAGCTCTGCCCTTAGTGAGCATATCGCGTATAATCATTGCTACAGCTTTATAGTAGTGTTCATATGTTGCTTCCTGCGGAGAAACACCGAAGAAGTGAGAAAGCTTGTTGACAATAAGCTCTTTTACTTGTGTTGAAGTTAATGAATAATTCATACAAAACCTCCAAAAAAATTGCATAAAAACGATGTTTTTTATAACATCATTATACATATTATACTAAAATCGCATTGATTTCAATAGGTAATAGAAAAAATATAAAAAAAGCCTGATTTTTTTGTCAAATCAAGCTTAAAAATCTGTATTTATATGCTTGCAATGCTATTGTCAAGTCCGAAACTGACACTCAATGCCTTGTTAATCCGGTTCATATCAATTGCATCTAAATTTCCCATTTTCTCTTTAAGCCTTCTTTTATCAATTGTCCGTACCTGTTCGAGCAGTACAATTGAATCTTTGGCAAGTCCGCACCCGTCAGCATTAACTTTAATATGAGTCGGCAAACCGGTTTTGTATTTCTGGCTGGTGATTGCTGCTGCAATGACCGTAGGACTGTATTTGTTACCAACATCATTCTGAACGATAAGTACCGGACGGATTCCTCCTTGCTCAGACCCTACAACAGGACTTAAGTCGGCATAGTATATTTCTCCGCGTTTTACATTCATAGTCTCACTCTCCGATTAATATGTGCGCTACGCATCTGCGCTTGTTGTTTAATTATTTTTGCCAATATTCATTGTGCTTAATCATCGGGGAGCTGATTTTGTTTAATAGTGTTTTAATTCATTTTATGTTTTAATATTAAATTTGACAGTTATTTCTTCACTGTTATATTCGATATAATTGGGAATATAATTATTATTTATATTCATTATATAGTTTCCGTATTTTGTGCTGCCGCATAAAGTATATCCGTTTTCATCCTTTTTTAAATACTGTATTGGCGAGTCTAATGCACATAATACAGCATCAAGCGGTAAATTGCGGTTAATAATATTGTTTTCGGAAAATGTCAGACCGTCAAGTGAGTAAATAGTTTCATTGTTGTTAAGTATAATTGTTAATCCCTTTATTTCTTCAGGAGACAAAAAAACAGCGCTGCAGCCGTTTGAATCTGATTCAAAATCGGCTGTATACGCTGTTTCGTTATAATGAAGTGTCATTCTTGCGGAAAAATTTCGGTTTACACAAATGTTTTTCGGCGTGTCTGCTGCCGAACAAGAGCATAAAAATACCGTTAATGTTAAAATTGCTGATACAGTTGCCTTTTTCAACTGTTAGTCCAACCCCTTTTACTGTTCAAATAATGAAAGCAGTGAAGGAAGGATTTTAATCATATCAGATGGTGTCATGCCGCTTTGAGAAATATGCTTCGCGGCGGCATCTCCGGCTGCACCGTGGATAAAAACACCGGTTATGGCGGCTTGCATCGGTTCATAGCCCTGAGCAATATAGCTTGCTATCATTCCTGCAAGCAGGTCGCCGCTGCCTCCTTTAGCCATTCCTGCGTTACCCGTGCGGTTTACATAAACCTTGAAACCGTCTGAAACAACAGTGTTTGCTCCCTTGAGCACTACTGTTATTCCGAACTGTTTGGCGAGTGCTTTTGTAAGTATGATGCGGTTGTCCTGCACCTGCTCAACGGTGAGTCTGAGAAGTCTTGCCATTTCGCCGGGATGAGGAGTAATTACCGCTCTGCCCCTAACTGCTTCAAGCATATTTATATTCTCAGATATAATATTTATGCCGTCAGCATCTATGACAAGAGGACTCTTGCTTTTTCTATAAAACTCTTCTGCAACGCTTGCTGTGCCGAGAGTCTGTCCCAGGCCGCAACCGATTAGAGTGCAATCAGCTTTTTCTGCGTTTTCAAGTAAAGTGTCCAGTGCACCCCTTGTAAGAAAACCGTTTTCACAGCAGGGGAGAGGTAACATAATCGGTTCGTTGAGTTTTGATGCAATTGCAGGATAAGCGCTTTCGGGAAATGCGCAGGTTACAAGTCCTACGCCGGTTTTGACTGCGCCGGAAGCGGCGAAATAAGCCGCACCGGGATATTTCTTGCTTCCGCAAATACAAAGAACCTTTCCGTAATCACCTTTGTTTGAAAGAGGATTACGCTTTTCAAATTTCGGTCTGAATTTTTTAGGTAATACAAAGAATTCTTCCTCAGTTATCTCAGTATCAAGACCAATGTCAACGGTTTTTACCTTGCCGCAATAATTGCAGGAAGGTAAAAGTACATGTGCTGGTTTCTGACAGCTTATAGCAAGTGTCAGGTCAGCTTTGATACACTCACCGATGACCTTGCCTGAATCGCATTCAATACCGCTTGGCAGGTCGATTGCAACTTTTTTAGCTTTTGATGCATTGATTATTGTAAAAAGCTCTGAAGTTGATGAATCGGCTTTACCTTTAAATCCAAAACCGAAAACACAGTCTATTATCACATCAGCATTTTCTATAAGGCAAGCACATTGTGATTTCTCGTTATTCCAATCCAAAACAGAAATGTTGTTCATTTTCTCAAACATCGTTATTGCATCATCTGCAACCAGCTTGCCACAGGCAAGTATAACGGTTACATCATAGCCCTTTTCCTTTAAGGCATCGGCGGCAACATAGCCGTCACCGCCGTTTTTACCTTTGCCACAGATTACTGCAATTTTTTCGTTGAGAGATAAATAATTTTTTTCTGTTTCTGTAGCGCAGACTGTGCCTGCGCGGTGCATCATTTCAAGATAGCTGTAGCCATTTTCGTTAGCATGAGCTTCAATTTTTTTCATTTGTGCGCAAGTATAAATTTTCATACGCATTCCTCTGAGTATTTTTTATTTTGCAACACCTTCAAGGAAGTTGACTTCTTCAACTCTGCCTTCTGCATCAATGCGGAATGTCTTAATTTCATGTGGCAGGAAATCCACTCTGAATGCAGCATCAAGCATATCAGACATTATGTTGGTGCGTGTTTTTTTGCCCTGAGTTTCAAAGCAACGAAGAATTGTGTCGCCTGAGCCGTCTTCGCAGAACTTGAATGCTGTTGCAATAATATTGTCAGCGCTGATATGCATAAAGCTGTCAACCTGCGGTCTGCTTTTACCTTTATGGTAGCTTTCGGCAACCGTAACAGGTCTGCAGTTGAATTTTGCGGCAAGCTTCATGATTTCAGTGTTTTCAATCTCTCCTTCATGCGGGAAGATTGCATATTCAAATCTCTGCATACCCTCATCTGTAAAGTTAAAGTCTGCGGCAGGTCTGTGTGAGTAATGGTCAGCAAAAATTACATTTCTTATAGCAGTCAGACGAAGTGTTGTGTCGGGGCAGTCGTAGCTGTACTTGCTGTCGTTGACTATTGCAATACCTGCGCGTTTGCCATTAATTGTCGATGTGATGTCTGCCCACTGCTGAGCAGGCTCTTCTTCACCGTTACAGGGGCGCTTTATGTAACCGCAGGGAATTTCATAGGTTGAAATCGCATTTGTACCGCCGATGTTAAAGGGAAGCTTGAGCATTGTGAACTGTTCGCTCCAGTTTGCCTTGCACTTTACCCTGATTACCTTTTTACCCTCTGTCAGGCAGAATTCCTGAGTGAGAGTGGAAGAGTTAAAGGAGTATTTGATTCTGACACTTGCGCGGAGCGGACCTTGTTCAACAAGCTCAATGGATTTAACATCCATAGTACCCTTGATTTTGTTGAACTTAAAAACATTGTGTGCCCATGTGTCTGTTTCGTGGTCATCAATAATTGTTGGCATTGCAAGGTAGTTGGTGAATTCAACACCGCTTGTCTTGTCAACAAGCTTTGAAATGCCGCCGGCTTCCTTTGTAAACTCAACTCTTACAAGCTCGTTTTCCATAAAGAAAATATTGCCATCGCCACAGGTGAGTGAGCTTGTCTGCTGTTTTTCCTCTGCCTCAAAGCTCAGCCAATATGTAGCGTAGCCCATTGCAGGTACCTTTGCCATAAACAGTGTGTCAAGATGGCTGTCGTTTGAGCGGGATGAGCGTACATTCTGAAAAAGAATCTTGTTGCCTTCGCTGTCAGTTACCTTTTCGCTGGGGTGGTAAACGCGTACAGGCATATCAATATCAAATGAAAGGGGATTAAATACAACAATCGGTCTTGGAAAATCCTGTCTTGCGCCAAGGTTGCGTACCTCTGTGCAAACGGGGTCTGAAACGCCGTCAATCCATGTGTCAATCTGTCTTGCGATTTTAATAAGTGCGGTGTTGTATATCTTGGAAGCAACATCTAAAGCATATCCGCTGCTTTCTTTGACATCTTCATAAGCTTCCATAATTGAACAACCACAAAGAATATCATGGAACTGATTGAAACAGACATTGCGCCATGCTTCTGCAAATTCCTTTGTAGCGGGTATTGCACCTGCTATCTTTGAAGCAACAGTGTTGAATTTTTCAGCAGCTGCAAGGCGGTTTTCTGCTTGACGGTTAAGCTGTTTTACAAGTGATGTTGCGGAATAGCAACCGCTTGCGTGGTGCTGTAAATCGTCTGTCCAGACAGGAATATCAAGAGGAGTTATAAGCATCTCTTTGAAATAATCGTCGGGATTTGAGAATTCAAGCTCGCAGAAATCCTCTTTCTTCATTTCGTCAATAAGATATTCAATATCACCTCTGGAAGGTCCGCCGCCGTGATTGCCGATACCGTAGAAGAGCATCATGCCGTGACCGGTATTTTCTGAACGCTCTGCATATTCCTGAATGTGCTTTTTAAGATTCTCAGGGCCGCTGTGACCGTAGCCTTCGGGAATGTGATAGGTGAGTACTCTTGAGCCGTCAGGGCTTTCCCACCAGAATGCGTTTTGCGGAATTTCAGCATTTTCGTGTTTTCCGGGGCGCATCATAACATAAGCGCACATACCGCCCTGACGAAGTAGCTGAGGCATCATACCATTGTGACCAAATGAGTCAACATTATAGCCGGTTTTGCAGATTTTACCGAATTTTTCATAGTAATAAAGCTGGCTGTAAAGTGCCTGTCTGGCAAAACTTTCACCGCTGGGCATATTACAGTCGGGCTGTACCCACCAACCGTTGACAATGTGCCAACGGCCTTCTTCAACTCTTTTTCTGATTTCTTCAAACATTTCGGGGTCAATTTCTTCAACCCAGCGATAGTAAGCGGCAGATGAGCAGGTGAAAACAAAATCATCATACTCCTCAAGTCTGTCAAGTGCAGACCGGAATGTCTGCATTACTTCGTTGCAACCTTCCTGCCAGCGCCACAGCCAAATGGGGTCAAGGTGTGCGTTACCTATAAGATGTACCTTTGCCATTTGTTTTCTCCTCCTTTATTCCTCAATAAATCCGTAGTACATACCAATCCAGTATGCAAATGTGTAAACATAGCAGCTTTCTACAACATATACACCGCCTGAATCTTCGTTTCTGAATTCCCACGGATTTCTGTCATATTTTGCAATGAAGTGTTCGTCCGGTTGAAGCTTTGCGGAAACTTCAATATAGTCATAATTCCATCGGTGCTTCCTTGCAATATCAAAGCGGGTTTCAAGGCTGACACCTGCAGCAAGTCGGCTTACATTAAAACGCTCGAACCATCTTGCGTTCTGTCTTAAATCAAGTCCTTCTGTACCTACGCTGAGCGCAAATGGGTATTCATAACCGGGGTTGTTTTCACGGCAAACAGTGCCTCTCCATGTATCAAAGCCGCGTGAATAGATATCAAGAAGCTTTTCGTCTTTTTCAAGTGTTGCAAGCATCCAGAAGGATGAAACCGCAAGCATATTGTCACCGTACATAAGCTCTGCCGCAATGTCATTTCCTTCAAACAGTGAAGTCTGAAAAGCTCTGTCATAGTGCTTGAGGGTGAGATCAGCATAACCCATTTCAATGAGCTTGTTGTATTCGTCTGTCCACTTGCTGTCACCTGTGATATACTCAGTAACTTTAAGATATGCAAGAAGTTCAGCGCTGTTAAGGCAGGCATCTGTCCAACCCATAAATGTGTTGAAGTAATTAAGATTCCATTTTGCCCATGTTGTAGGCTTACCGTCACATTCTATAAGCTGATAGCCGCCGTCGACAATATGAGTCATGAGCATTTTGGCAGACATTTTGATAAGCTCATCAAGCTCAGGGTCAACATCGGCTAGGAACATGTGTGAGAAAAGCATCTGCATAAAGTGAGCAGTAACCTCATCGCTGCTGGTGTCGCCTTTATAAACTATGCCTTCTTCTGTATAGCCGTGCTCTGTAAAACAGCGGCGCAGTCTTTCAGGAATTGGTGCACTTGCATCAATTTCAAGACCGGCAATACCTTTTTTCTTTGAGTATGATGTTTCAATACAAATTGCCTTATCACCGCTTATTCGGTAGAAAAGTCCGTCGTCGGGAATAGGTTCGTCATGCATCATGTAACTTCTTGCAGGGAAACCGTTACCGCGTTTTGAAATGTGAATAAAAAGAAGACAGGTTTCACAGGTTCTTATTGCAAGCTCTTTTGCTGCAATTGTTTCAGGTGCATCTGTACCAAGCTCTCTCTTGAGAGTTGCATAGCGGAAAAGTGTGCCTACTGAGAACCATGAGGAGAAGCCTCCGTCATTGTCGCAGTGTCCATAAGGAACTTTTGTGCTGAAATCTCTTGCAACCTCAAGATGCTTCTGGCTCATCATGCCGCGTCTGTTAACTATGCGAAGCGATTCGTCAAGAAGCATTTCCGCTTTTTCTCTTGTTGAGAGAAGCTTCATTTCGATGTGAACAACACTTGTATCAGTTTGTACCCAGCAGCCCTTGTCGCCGTCATCAATAATTGAAAGAACATTGTTATCGTTGAGATAGCGGTTTGCAGTGAAGTGCATAACCTTATCTTCATCGTCTTCTTCTGATGGGCACCAACGCGTTACACCGCCATTTGAGCCGAGCCACATTGTGCCGTCTGAATTGACTGCATGGCAGGTGTAGTCTTTTTTTCGTGAGGGCAGGGGAATCTTAACTGCCGAAAGGTCAGGCTTTACACATTCTGCTGTGAAAAGTTCTGCAGGTACGGCAGAGTCGTTCTTCTCATAAAAAGAACAGAATCTGTTGAGGGTTTTACGAAGTTTGATTGTGTTCATCTTGTCCTCCTTGCGTGGAATTTATATTGACATTTATTTTTTGAAAACTTAGAATATAAAAGGATTGGAGCTGATAAATTATGAATATTGAAAATAAATCACTCAGAGAAGCTTATGCACAGCTTGAAAAAGCTACTCCATTGGGCAGAAGAAACTGCGGTGAACTTTGCGGAGCAGTTTGCTGTACAAGTAATACGGGCGATAGTATGGAGCTTTTCCCGTTTGAAAAAGAGCTTTTTGAGTCAGCAGAAGGCTTTGAAATAATGGAAGGTGAGGTAGCTCTTGTGAAATGTAACGGAGGTTGTAACCGCGATGAAAGACCTCTTGCCTGCCGGATTTATCCTCTTTTTCCAATGGTGATCGAAGAAAACGGAGAAGATAAAATTTTGGTTATTTACGATCCGCGTGCAAAATCTTCTTGTCCGTTATGTGCCGAAAGAGTAAAGCTTGACAGAAGGTTTGTCCGTGCGGTGCGCCGTGCAGGCAAATATCTGCTGAAAGACCCTGCAACTGCTTCACACCTCAAAAACACAAGCGATTATCTCAGAGAGCTTATTGAGCTTGAAATTTTACTTAAGGGTTAAGGCTTGACAGCAAGCTCAGCCTGAATATTTTCTTTGTGTTTGCCTGTGTAATCGTTAAAGAACATCGGTACCATTGCAAGTGCGAAGCCGATTGCAGGCAGAAGTGTAATCATAAAGAAAAGTCCGTTGCGTGTCGTCTGGCTCTGAGCTTGAATTACATCGTTTATCGGCTGAATAAATCCGCTTACATCAAGCACAACACTTGTTGCAAATGTAGCTATGCCTGCAGTAACTTTGCTCAGGAAGGTCTGGAAAGCGAAACAAACACCTTCAATATGTATTCCGTGCTTCCATCTGCCATAGTCTGCACTGTCTGCAATAAGTGCGTATGTGATAACGTTATAAACACCGAGCGGTATGCCCATAAATACAAAGCAGATAAGAAGAATATAAATGTTTGAGTAACCGACAAACCACAGCACAAGGTGTGAAATTATGCCGAATACGGATGCGCCGATGTATATTGCTTTTAGTGAAAATCTTTTTCTGAGGAAGGGGAGCACAACCATCGCAGGTACCATGCCAACACCGATTGCGACGGTCATTGCAGTGAGCAATATACTTTGAGGAATAATGCCGCTGTCCTCAATAAGATAGTTGTACACATAGCTTGCAGAAACATTTGCCATAACGGTTGTTGAGCCAAGTACTGTTGAAAGTACAACTATAATAAGAACCTTGTTATGAATTAATGCATTTACAGTTTCTTTAAGCGGTACATTTTCCTTTGGCTGTTCAACGCGTTCTTTTGTGTTGAAGAAAGCAAGACTCGAAAGTGCTGCACCAAGTAAAGCGAATATGATTGCTGAAATAAAGAAACCTTTTTTCAGACCAAACATATTTTCGGCAATGAAAATGGGGATAAGCACTGTAGGGATGATTCCGCCGGCAGTGCTGCCGAGACGGGCTGTTGATATAAAAGATGTTCTCTCGCTTTCAAGTGGAGTAATAACAGAGCTTAATCCCCAGAACGGAACATCCTGAATAGTGAAGCATATTCCCCAAAGAATATATGTAACGGCAGCATAGGCAACCTTTGCTGCCGTTGATTCAAATGCCGGAGTGAAGAAAAGAAGTATTGTAGATATTGCAATAGGTATGGGCGAGAAGAGAAGATAAGGTCTCATCTTGCCCCATTTTGATTTTGTACGGTCAACAATAATACCCATAAGCGGGTCATTAAGTGCGTCAAATATTCTTCCGCCAAGAATGATATAACCTGCAGTTATCGGATCTATTCCTGCGGCATCTGTATAAAATCTGAGCAGAAACATCGACATTATCGTATATATACCGCTTCGTCCGAAAGCTGCTGCAGTAAAGGAAATCCGTTCTTTTGCAGTCAGATATTTGGTCTGCATATTACAGTCCTCCAAATTATTATGAATTTTCTATTATTTTATATTATATCTTTTTAATTTGCAAGAACTTTTTTTATTCTTCAAGCGGCTCTATTCCGCCCTCTATAAGTGTACGGAAGCAGGCATCTCTTATCTGCGTTTCAAATCGGATTCCTTCTATGTGAATAAATCTTGCGCTTGCATAGTTGTAATCGCTTAGCGGTCTGTCGATGTAGTCGTCTGAGTGGGCGGCAATCAGTATTTCTCCGTCATCTTTAATTTCTGTTATAATGAGTGAGTGATAAAAATCACCTTCATCATTTGCAAGCTGAATTATGTCTGCCGGCTCAAGCTCTTCTCTTCTCACTTCACGCCCAAAAGGTCCTTGTTCTTTGTTATTTACTATATAATCATAAAAAAATTCAACACCGCTCCAAGATGGAGTTCTGTCAGCTGAAGATATATAATACCAGCCGTATATGGGTGTATAATTCATAACACAGCTGCCTGCAAAAATTGATTGTGATACAAAATTTGTACAATCTCCGCCAATACCGTTAAAGCTGAAAAAAAGTGGATTGCGGTCCAGTGCCCAACGCCTTGCATACTCAAGTGCATTTCCTCGGTTATATTCTTTTGTTACAAGCATTATAAAACCTCCTTATAATTAATTTATGAAAAATCTTTTGTTCAGTGCTTGTACTGATTTTATATTAGTGATATAATTGCTTTTGTTTTTCGGAGGTGCATATTAATGAAAATATTGTTGTCACTTACAGGCTCATATATAAATGTTGCGCTTGTTGTGCTTGGTGGCTCAATTGGTTTGCTTTTGAAAAAAGGCTTGCCTGAAAGAGTTTCCGATGCGGTAATGAAAGGTCTTGGTTTATGTGTTCTTTATATCGGAATCAGCGGTTGTCTTAAGGGAGATAACGCACTGATAGCCGTAATTTCAATGGCCGTCGGTACTATATTCGGCAGTGCTGTTGATTTGGATAAAAGAATGAATAATATTGCTGCAAAGGTTGAAAAAAAGCTGACAAAGAATTCATCAGGCGAAATTAATCTTGCGCAGGGACTTGTCACAGCAACTCTTCTTTTTTGCGTCGGTGCTATGGCAGTTGTGGGCTCACTTGACAGCGGCATTTCCGGCGATTACAGTACGCTTGCCACAAAATCTGTTATTGACGGTGTTTCATCAATTGTTCTTGCTTCCACTCTCGGCTACGGTGTTTTGCTCAGTTCAATTCCGATATTTTTGTATCAAGGCTCGATAACAATTCTTGCCGGAGTCGTAGCGCCGTTTCTAAATGAATATACTGTTAATGAAATGACCTGTGTAGGATCGCTTCTTATCATTGCTATTTCACTAAATATGTTGAAAATTACTAATATAAAGGTAATGAATAGTCTTCCTGCCGTATTTCTTCCTGTTATTATTTGTCAGTTTATGAAATAAAAACTTGTGTTTTAAACAAAATGTTACGGTTTTTTTATTGACCTTGCAAATATTTTTTGGTATAGTGTTCAAGGAGACTTTTAAAGTCTGCACAAATTTTAGAAAACGAAATGAGAGGGAAAATCAATGAAAAAAGTATTTTTTTCAGTTCTCGCCCTTATGCTTGCAGCAGCAATGATTGTTTCATTTGCAGCTTGCGGCGGTAATGACGAGCCCGAAACCACAACAACCCCCGAAGAAACAACTGTAGCAGATGTTCAGGCAGATGCTACAACTGCAGCAGATGTTGAAGAAACAACTGTCGCTGAGGAACCTTCTTCAGAAGAAGCAGAAGCTACAACTGAAGCTACAGAAGATGCTACAACTGAGGCTGCAGCAGATGCTACAACTGAAGTCGCAGAAGTAGTTGCTCCCACTGCAAAGGCTGACATCGTTGCTCTCTACAATGAGGCAACAAAGTCAACAAAGAACGCAAAGCCCGGTTTTAAGAAGACTGTTACAACTGAGCTCCAGAATCTTCAGATGGGTGCTATCGGTAAGCTTGACATGGTTCGTGATGCTGTCGGCAGCTTCCTTGGCGAAGGTACAGAAACAGCTACAGTTGCAAAGGGCAAGGCAAGCGATGAAATTAAAGTTAGCACACTTTCAGCAGCTGATGTTACAGCAGCTACATGTAAGCTTTCATCAGACGGCAAATTTTACGAGGTAACAATCACTGTTAAGAATGAAACAAACCCCCTTAAGGGTAAGAGTGCTCTCAACAAGTACACAAATGACTACAAAGACATAAATGAAATGCACGAAGGTCTTCAGAGTGAAGGTGCATCTGCAGAAACAATTACATGTACTGTAAAGACAGCTACAATCAAAGCTAAGATTGCTGTTGATACAAAGACATTCTCATCTCTCGACTACACAATTAAGATCGATGCTCTTCTCACAAAGGTTAACTATGTTCTTACAGTTAAGCAGGCAACAGGTACAATCTTCACAGTAGTTAAATACACAGGATTTGCATATTGATTCGGCTGTTAATGCGATTCAATATCAAAATAAATTCATTTAACGAAAGGATTTAATACTATGAAAAAGCTTTTAGCCCTCCTTATGGCTCTTGCTATGGTTTTCAGCCTTGCAGCATGCGGTGATAACAACAATGAGCCCGAAACCACAGCCGCTCCCGAAGAAACAACAGTAGCAGATGTTCAGGCAGATGCAACAACAGCAGCTGATGCAGAAGAAACAACTGCTGACGAAGCTTCCACTGATGAAGCTACAACTGCAGAAGGCGAAGTAACAACAGCAGCTGATGCAGAAGAAACAACAGTTGCAGATGTTGAGGAAACAACAGCTGTTGCAAGCGGTGATATGTCACAGGCTGATTTCGCTGCATTCCTCAATGCTGAAACAGCAAAGATCGCAAAGAGTGGCAAATACACTGCAAGCAGAGAATGTAAGTACACTAAGAATATTGATGTCGGCGGTGCAACAAACATTCTTAATGGTATCATTCAGGCTATCGACGAAAACTCCAGTCTTGACACTGTTGTCGGCGACTTCCTTGGTATCGGTTCAAAGAAGGCTAATATTCCTGCAGAAGACTTCGACAGCGATTATAAGATTAAGGCTACATCCGTAAAGCCTGCTGACCTTGGCTCATTCAAGGCAGAGAATGGTAAGTATACATTCACACTTAAGAATGAAACTAACCCCAAGAAGACAGGCGCTACAGCATTCAACAGATTCACAAACGATTTCATCACACATGAAGAAGTTGTTGACGGTATCGCAGGCTTCACAACAGCAATTAAGGTTAACAGCACAACAGTTAACTACAAGAATATCAAGGTTGAGGTTAGTGTAGCTGATGGCAAGATCACATCCATCAAGTACTCCTATGCATTTGATGCTCAGCTTGCTCTTAAGGCAGTTGTTACAATCAACGGTTCAGGTGCAGCTGTTACTAACACAACTTACTCAAACATCAAGTATTAATTGATTATTAATTAAAATAAAGCGGTTTCTGTTTTTTTTGACAGAGACCGCTTTTTCATATGTTTTTGAATGAAAAAAAGAGTGGCTGAAAAGCCATTCTTCTTTATTAGGGTAGAGGATTAACCGAAGTGCCTCTCAAGAAGACACTTGAATACCTCGCATTGTTTTGCTTATCGAAAATCGAATAGTTCCTTTGGTGTTATTTCAAGAACTTCACAAAGCTTGAATATAACATCAAATGATACACCTACTTTCCCAAGCTCAATTGCGCTGATATGACTTCTGTCAATATCAGCAAGTTCTGCTAATTGAAGTTGCGTAAGTTTTTTTCTTTTTCGGTAAAACACAACATTTAAACCAAATTTCTCATAAAGTTCTCTGTATTCCTGTTTCAAAATAATCACCCTGAAATATTAATGTACTTGATTAGATATATTTTGCATACGGTGTTGATGTAAGTTCACTTGAAAATGGCAAGGAAGCAAAATTCTTGGTTACAGTAAATAATGACGGTAACGGTATGAAATACTATGAGGCAGAAATAATCAAATAATTTTTATTCAATAAGCGCAGGCGTTTTGTTTGCGCATATTTTTTTATGTTGTATTTTGTAAGTTACACACAAAGGACACAGGAACGCAAAAAGAGGGAACAGCATGTGCCGTTCCCTCTCGGAAAAACTCTTTATTTATAGAGGTTTAATTAACCGAAGTATCTTGCAAGAAGACCTGCAAATGCCTTGCCGTGTCTGGCTTCGTCACGAGCCATTTCATGAACTGTATCGTGGATAGCATCGAGGTTAAGCTCCTTTGCCATCTTAGCAAGGTCGAATTTGCCCTGTGTTGCGCCGTTTTCAGCTTCTACTCTCATCTCAAGGTTCTTCTTTGTGCTTGCTGTTACAACCTCACCGAGAAGCTCTGCAAACTTTGCTGCGTGCTCTGCCTCTTCGTAAGCTGCCTTTTCCCAGTAAAGACCAATTTCGGGGTAGCCCTCTCTGTGAGCAACTCTTGCCATTGCAAGGTACATACCAACCTCTGTGCATTCGCCCATATAGTTAGCTCTGAGACCTTCGATGATTTCTGCAGGAGCGCCTTCTGCTACACCAAGAACATGTTCTGCTGCCCATGACATTTCACCGCTCTGTTCGTTGAACTTTGAAGCAGGGACCTTGCACTGGGGGCAGAATTCGGGAGCTGAATCGCCTTCGTGAACATAACCGCAAACTGAGCAAACAAATTTTTTCATAATAATTTTCCTCCAAAAAATAATTTTTAATTTTAAATTTTTATTTTATTAAACGGATTGATTGCAGTTTTCGCAAAGTCCGTAAAAAACAAGAAGATGTGATTTGATTTCTCCTTTATAATCCTTATTGAACAGTGCATTAAGGTCAGAAAGGGGAGTGTGTTCAATATCATAAAGTCTGTTGCAGTTTTCGCAAATCAGATGATAGTGAAGATTGTTGTTACCGTCAAATCTGTCGGAAGAGCCGCAATGAAATTTCAGTATTGTACCGTTGTCTGTAAGAAGTGAAAGGTTGCGGTACAGTGTACCTAAACTTAGATTCGGCATTTCTTCCTTCAAATCGTGATATAATTCGTCAGCCGTTGGGTGGTCGGTGCGTGAACACAGATTATTCAGTATATTCTCGCGCTGTCTGCTGTATTTCATTTTGCTCACCTCCTAAGTGATAACAGTAACTGTTACTGATTTGATTATATCACAATAATTTAATTTGTCAACACATTTTTTTTAAAAATTTAAAAAAATCGGCACAGATTTCTCTGTGCCGATTTCACTTCAGAATAAATATAAATTATTTTTCTTTGGGAGCCTTGTAACCCTTGGAAACAAGAAGGTTTTCAATTCTGTCTGCAGGGTCAAGAAGTCCGCTGACTGAAAGGTCATGGTTAAGTGTATCGATAATATATGATACATATTTTGAAAGGTCAACTTCGCAGTACCATTCACGGGAAAGAAGCTCTGGTGTGCGATAAATAAGGTTTGTTGTAAATACCTTGTCGATTATACCTTTTTCATATGCTTCGTCAAATACATCAAGACCATTGCAGAAAAGACCGAAGCTTGTGCATACAAATACGCGGTTTGCCTTAAGTCCTTTAAGTTTTGTAGCAACCTCAATCATTGATTCGCCGGATGAAATCATATCGTCAACGATAATAACATCCTTGCCTTCAACATTTGCACCGAGGAATTCATGAGCAATAATGGGATTTCTGCCGTTTACAATTCGAGTAAAGTCACGGCGCTTGTAGAACATACCAAGCTCAACCTCAAGAACGGTTGAATAATAGATACATCTGCCCATACCGCCCTCGTCAGGAGAAATAATCATGAGGTGGTCTTTATCAAAGTGAAGGTCTTCAATTGATTTTGTCATTGCCTTTATCATTTGATATACAGGCTGAACATTTTCAAAACCGTTAAGAGGAATTGCGTTTTGAACTCTGGGATCGTGAGCATCAAAGGTAATGATGTTGTCAACACCCATATCGTGACAGAGTTCCTGAAGCATATTTGCACAGTCGAGAGATTCGCGTGAAGAACGCTTGTGCTGTCTGCCCTCGTAGAGCATAGGCATAATTACAGTGATTCTTTTAGCTTTGCCGCCAACAGCACTGATTGCTCGCTTAAGATTTGAGAAATGTTCGTCGGGACTCATAGGAACATCCATACCGTACATTTCATATGTAACACCGTAATTGAAACAATCGCAGAGAATAAAAAGGTCGAAACCACGGACTGTTTGGTGAATTGTTGCTTTGCCTTCGCCTGTACCGAAACGGGGGAAACGCACATCAATAAGGTATGATGGACGGTCGTAGCCGCGGAAATGAAGAGTTTCCTTGTGTTCATCATGTCTTTGTGATCTCCAGGATGCAAGATACCAGTCGATTTTTTTTGCAAGTTCTTCGCATCCGGGAAGTGCGATGATTCCGAGAGGTCCGTTCGGAATAGTCTGGAAGTTGTCGTCAAACTCTGTGAATTTCACGTGATAGAATCTCCTTTGCTTTTATATTGTGTTTAGTTTAGTTGATTTATCATATATATTGTACATAATTAGTTCCGTTTTGTAAACATCAAAAAAGGTTTATTATAACTTTTTTAAGTAGAAATAATTGTCAAAAAATACACAGGGTTTTGTTGAAAATAACAAAACCCTGTGTGTTTTAAGTATAACTCTGGTCCACCGTCACAACGGCATAATATTTTTTATCCTGCTTTTCAAGTTCGGAGTTTAATTTTTCTATTACTGACTTGCTGTCAAGTTTTGCCGAAAAGGGGATTACTATATCGAAAATTAGGTTTGTGTGGTGAGGACCTGAAACCATTCTGAAATCATGAATGCTTAATATAGGATTGATTTTATTAATTATCTCCTTAACCATTTCGCGAGCAGTGTTTGTTTGTTCGTCATCAGTTACTACAGGGTCCATATGCAGTGTGATTATATAACCCATATCCTTTTTTATATCCTGCTCAATTACATCAATCAGATCGTGACTTTCCATTATATCAGTACAGGACGGTACTTCCGCATGCGCTGTTACAAAGCATCTTCCCGGACCGTAATCATGAACAATAAGGTCGTGTACACCGTAAATCCCGTCATAGGAAAGAATTTTTTCTTCAATCGCTTTTACTGTTTCAGCTTCCGGTGCTTGACCGAGCAGTGAGGCTACTGTAGTTTTAAAAACACCAATACCTGCCCAAAGAACGAAAAGCGATACAATTACCCCGAAAATACCGTCAAAAGGAATTGTTGAAAACTTTGAAAGTACAAGGGCAAGAATTGATGCAGCAGTAGCTGCCATGTCACTTATGCTGTCCTTGACAACAGCATCGACAGTATCTGAATTAATTGCATTACCGATTTTTCTGTTAAATAATGCAAGCCATAGCTTTCCAAGAATAGAAATTGAAAGCACTGCAACGGATACTATGCTGAATACCGGCAAAGAAGGATTAATGATTTTGTCAATGGAGGATTTTATAAGTTCAAACCCCATGAACATAATAATAACCGCAACACCCAGTCCGCAAATATATTCAAGCCTTCCGTGACCGTACGGATGTTCTTCATCAGCGGGCTTTGAAGAAATTTTAAATCCTATTAATGATATAGCTGAACTGCCTGCATCTGATAGGTTGTTGAGTGCATCACCAGTAATAGCAATGCTGCCTGAAATAGAGCCGATAATGAGCTTGGCTACAGATAAAAGTATATTTACTGCAATTCCAACAGCTCCGCTCAATGTTCCGTATGAGGTTCTTACCGAAATGTCGTTTGTGTTCTGATAATCGCGTACGAATAACTTTATAAGTAGATTTGTCATAATATAATTCCTTCATTGATTTTTTATTGATAATATTACTTTTAATATCGGTTAGTCAAGCGCAACTTTGCCAAACAGTGCTCTGTATGTTTTTAATTCTTTATTAGAAATGCAGTCAGTCAGAATTATCATTGCCGAATAAAAAAAGAATGTAAAAGCTGCGGAAATGATTAGAATAGCCTTGTCTGAAAGGGTAAAAAAGTTAATTACCATATTTACAGTTGCACACGATATTACAGAGCAAATTATGGGCTTGATTATTTCGGTTGAAATGTTCACTTCAACTTTTGCAAATTTAATCAGTCTGTTAATACTCAGCATAAAATTAATAATTTCGCTTAAGAACAAAATAAAAATATATCCCTTAACCGCATATATTGGCAAAAGTAAATAAACAAGTATAACACAAATAGCTGAATCAAATATGTTGTATCTCATTGAAGCATTTTGTTGGTCAATGCCCTTAAGCAATCCGTCTGTAATCATATCGGTGTACATTATAGGTACGAGAAAACTGATAACCCTTATATAAAATGCAGAATTGAGGTCGTTGTATACAGCAAGGCTGAGCTTATCTGAAAAAAACACCATAAAACCGGAAATACCGATTGAGAAAATTAAAGTAAGTTTAATTGATGTGCTTGAAATAAAGCCTGCCCTTTTTTTATCATCAAACAGTAAGCAGCTCGACATTTCGCCTATTAACAGCGATGATAATGCACTTAGTATTGCAGACGGATAAAGTACAATCGGAAGCGCCATACCATGTATTGTGCCGTATACTGCCATTGATTCATTAGTGCTATCTCCCGCTTTTGCAAATCCTTTTGGAATCAGCAGATGCTCTGCGGTAAGCAAAACTGCTCTGAAACTTGCTCCGACAGCATCAGGAACAGCAATATGGAGAAGCTTTGAAAAAATGCTCTTTTTCTTTATATTGTTTTTTTTGTTTTTATCTTTTATGAAAATTATGTAAGCAGAAAAAGCGGAAAAAATTTCTGAGGCAGTGATTCCAAAACAGATTGCACCTGATGCATATTCAGTGCCCATGTTACCGTAAATGCTGAGTAATACGACTGTTATAATAATTTTTAAAAACTGTTCCAATAACTGAATTATGGAATATTTTACTAATGTTTTTTTTGCTGTAAAATATCCGTTGAGAGCAGCGGAGACAGAAATCGGAGGCAGACTGAATGATAGTAATTTAAGTGATGAAATGGATTTTAAATCTCCAATCCATATTTTACCTATGATTCCGGCAAATAAAAATAATATAAAGCATACTGATAAACCTGCACACAATGAATATTTGATGCATAATTTAACAATTTGTCCCGTGTCGGAGCTTTCTGTGTTAAGAGAATCGGTTACAAGTCTTGTTGCGCCAAGCTTTACACCTGCACCAGCAAAAGTTACGGCAAGACCGTAAACGGTCATAATAAGCTGAAATAAACCGATTCCTTCCGCACCTATTTTGTTAGTCAGATAAACATTAAAGGATACCGATATGGTTCGCATGATAAATCCCGTTATTGTCAGCACAAGTGTATTAAACATTAAAAGTTTTGCATTTCGCATAAAAGCACCTCATTAATAATATGAGCTAACTTAATTAAAAATACTTGCTTTTTTATCGGTGCTTTGATATATTTTAATAAGTAAAGGAGACATTTTTTATGAAATTTGATATTAAACGCGAATTTGTTATAGATAAGAATTGTCCTACAAAATCAAGCCATGCTTCTACCGTTATTGCAATGGATAACGGTGAAATTGGTGTTGCATGGTTTGGCGGTACTTATGAAAGCCATGATGATGTAGATATATGGTTTTCATACAGAAACAATAGGGGATGGAGTAAACCTGTAAAAATAACAGCTGATTCTAACATACCGCATTGGAATCCGGTTTTATTTAAAAATGAAGACGGTTCAATTACTTTATATTTTAAGGTTGGCAAAAAGATTGCTGAGTGGCAGACATATTACAGCATTTCTTGTGATTACGGCAGAACATGGTCAGAACCGCTTGAACTTATCGAGGGAGATGTGAGCGGTGGCAGAGGGCCTATAAAAAATAAAGCAATAAGGCTTAAGAGCGGCAGAATTCTTGCACCTTCTTCAACAGAGCAGAACAAAGATTGGCGCTGCTTTGTTGATGTTTCAGATGATAACGGAAAAACATGGAATAAAACAGAGTTTATTGAGCGACCTAAGAGATACGGTAAAACAGTCGGTACAATTCAGCCGACCTTATGGGAATCTGTTGATAATAATGTACATATGCTTGTTCGCACAAACAGCAATTATATTTACAGAAGCGATTCTTTCGATGGTGGCAGCACATGGTGTCCTGCATATAAAACTAAGCTTTTTAATAATAACAGCGGTATAGATGTTGCAAAAATGTCTGATGGAAGACTGTTTCTGGTTTTAAATCCCGTAAAGGGGAATTGGGGTGAGCGCACACCTCTAACCGTAATTTGTTCAGATGATAACGGTGAAACATGGGGACTCGGTGCAGTGATTGAATGTATGCCCGGTGAATATTCATATCCGGCTGTTATCGCTGAAGGTAATGAGTTGCTTATCAGCTATACATGGAACAGAAAAAAGATTTGTTTTGTAAGGATAAAAGTCAGCAAATAATATATTGTTGAATTCGTAAGGGGAATAAATATGAAAATTGAAAAATCAGCTTTTACAGTTAAGTCAAATTGTGAACCGAATATAATTCACGGAATATTTGCTTCACCGATTGTAAAAGCCAATGCCAAAGCAATTGTAGTAATTGCTCACGGTATGGCTGAGCATAAGGAAAGGTATGATGAGTTTATCACTTTTCTTGCAGAAAAAGGTTATGCAGTTTTTGTTCATGATCATCTCGGCCACGGTGAATCTGTAAAGAGTGACGAATATCTGGGCTTTTTCGGTGATGAAGATGGTTGGAAAACACTTGTTGAAGATTGTCAAAGAGTAATAGATTATGCAAGAGATGTTTTTCCGAACAGACAGGTTATTCTTTTTGGTCACAGCATGGGTTCTTTTGTTGCAAGAGCATTTGCGCAGATGCATCCTCTTACACTTGACGGTGCCGTTTTCTGCGGAACAAGCGGAGCTAATCCCGCTGCAGGTATTGCTGTGAAAATTGCGGATGCTGTTGCAAAGAGTAAGGGTAATCTTTACCGTAGTGATTTTATCAATACAATTGCTTTTGGCACATATAATAAGAAAATCAAACCTAAAAGAACAGAATTTGATTGGCTTACGCGTGATAATGAAATTGTTGACAAGTATGTTGCGGACAAGTATTGCGGTTTTTTGTTTACTGCTTGCGGCTTTCGCGATCTTTTTAGTGTTCTTAAATATGTTTCCGGCAAAAGTTGGTATAACGGAGTCAGAAAAGACCTTCCTATTTATCTTATTGCCGGCGATGCTGATCCTGTAGGTGAGTATGGATCGGGTGTTAAACAGGTTGCATCTGACCTGAAAAAAACCGGTCATAAAAATGTTGATATGAAAATTTATAAAGGCGGCAGACATGAAATCCTCAATGAAATCGACAGAGCAGATGTTATGAGGGATATTCTTTTGTGGCTTGATAAGCTCACGGGTAATTATGTAGACTCAAATGAGGAATAATGATGAATAATAAACTGACTAATCAAAAGTTTTTAAAGACATATTATGTGATTTTTTCAGTGTCAGCAATAACATTTTTTGTTATGCTTTATATATCGAACGGCAGATCTTTTGCGGATACTATATTTAAAAATTCAGTCGGCAGTGATTTTTTTATGGATTTTTTCAATTCCATTAGAGATGCCAGCACAAAAGATGTTTATAAAAATCATATAATATACCCGCCGTTGGTAAACATTTTCTTCTATATTCTGTCAAAAATGATAGACCCTGAACTTGCTGCAACAAGCTTTTCAAAGCGTTCCTTGTTACAGCGCGATTATGTTTGTCTTTTTCTCTATTTTGTTTTTGTAATGCTTTGCATGCTGATGTTTATCGGAATAATTAAAAAATATCTTGAAAAACATAATTTACAGCGCTTTTCTTTTACAATTCCGGTAATGCTGCTTTTTTCTTACCCGATGATTTATTGTGTTCAGCGCGGTAATATTGCTTTGCTCTCTCTTGTTTTTACAATGTTTTTCATCTTTTACCGTGACAGTGAAAATAAGATTTTAAGGGAAATTTCCTTTGTTTTGCTTGCAATTGCTGCCGGCATAAAGATTTATCCTGCTATCTTTGGAGTGTTGCTCCTTTTAGAAAAAAGGTTCAAGGAAGCCATTAGGCTTGTAATATATGGCTTGATTTTTCTAATTGTTCCGTTTTTCTTTTATGACGGTTTTGAAAGTATTAAGGATTTGATTTATAATCTGAGCCTTTTTTCGGATTTTTCTTCGGAAAAAATTTCTCCCGCTTTTGTATGCGTTGACATTATCGCAGTATATATAAGTATGTTGTTTAATATAAAATTTGCTGTAGTGTATAATTTTTTAGTAACCGTAACTTATTTGTCAGCAGCAGTAATTCTGATATTTTCACCTAAGCAGTGGCAAAAAATATGGGCTATATGCTTTATGATAATGAATTACTCGTCAACCGGAAGAACATATATTCTCATTTTTGCAATTATTCCATTTATAATGTTTATAGTGTCGGAAAATTTCCGTAAAAGAGATATTCCTTATTATGTTATATTTCTGCTTTTGCTCATAGTTATTGTGCCTGTATACTGTATGTACAGCGATGGAGCTATTGAGTGGTTAAGTCGGTTTGTTAATTCTTTTGATGGATATTTTGCCGAAAACTTCTATTATATTAATTCTCCGAACCAGTTGTTATCAGCTTTTCTAGTCAGTGGTATGACATTATATATGTTTGTTGATATTCTTGTTAGTATTGCAAAAGAAGAAATTGTTCTTTTCAAAAGAAAAACAAAAGCTCTTACGGACAATAAATAAAAAATGAAGGGGTCTGAAAAGATCCCTTCATTTTTTTTATGATATGTGATTTACTTATTCATTGCTTCGACTGTTTCCATAAGGTAATCACCGAACTGACTGCAGGTGCATCCGTCATCTCGGCCAGTTATAACAAGTTTTTTCTCTGTGAACATACATTTATCAAGAGCAGCCTCAAGAGCATTTGCCTTATCGACAAAACCGATGTGAGAAAGAAGCATTACTGCTGCGCGGAGCATTGAGCAGGGATCTGCATAATCACCGCGACCTTCGCGGATCATACGGGGAGCTGAGCCGTGAATTGCTTCAAACATGGCATATTTCTTACCGATGTTTGCGCTGCCTGCTGTTCCTACACCGCCCTGAAATTCTGCTGCTTCATCAGTGATAATATCGCCGTAAAGGTTAGGCAGAACAAAAACCTTGAAATCGCGTCTGCGCTTGGGGTCAATAAGCTTAGCGGTTGTAATATCGATATACCATTCATCTGTTGTGATTTCGGGGTATTCTTCACCGATTCTCTTGCAGATTGAAAGGAATTTACCGTCAGTTGTCTTGATGATATTTGCTTTTGTAATAATAGATACTCTGTCCTTGCCGTTTGCTTTTGCATAGTTGTAAGCAAGGCGGGCAATTCTCTCTGTACCCTCTGTTGTTGTAACAACAAAGTCAGTTGCAAGTTCATCTGTTACATTAACACCTTTTGAGCCTACAGCATAAGCTCCTTCTGTATTTTCGCGGAAGAATGCCCAGTCGATACCTTCTTCGGGAACTTTAACGGGACGAAGGTTGCAGAAAAGGTCAAGCGCCTTTCTCATTGCAACATTTGCGCTCTCAATGTTGGGCCACGGATCACCTGCCTGAGGTGTTGTTGTCGGACCTTTGAGAATTACATGGCAGGCCTTAAGCTCTTCCATAACATCGTCAGGGATTGCTTTGTTTGCAGCAACTCTGTTTTCGATTGTAAGACCGTCGATTTCTTTGAATTCAACCTTACCGCTTGCAACTTCGTCTGCAAGCATATAGCGAAGAACTCTTTCTGCTTCTTTACAGATAATCGGGCCGATACCGTCGCCGCCGCAAATACCGATTATAATTTTATCAAGCTTTTCAAAATCGGTAAAATCACCGATTGATTTGATTCTTTCGTTTCTTTCAAGCTGCTCACGAAGAAGCTCTGCGTATTTTTCTGCAGCAGCTTTGATTTGTGCTTCGTACATATTTATGCATCCTTTCCATTTTCTCTTGTGTAATTTAGCAGGCCGCCTGCAAGTATCATATCGCGCTGACGGTCAGATAAGTCGTAGCAGAGGATATATTCTTCGTTCTTTGATTTGTTGATAAGCTTTACTTCTTTACCGTTTTTGATTTCTGCTTTTACATCGGGCAAGCAAAGAACATCATTCTGGTCTATCCTGTCGTAATCATCTGAATTTTTGAATGTAAAGGGAATAATACCTGCATTTATAAGGTTTGCACAGTGAATTCGTGCAAATGATTTTGTAATTACGCATTTGATTCCCAGATAAAGCGGAACAAGTGCTGCGTGTTCGCGTGATGAACCCTGTCCGTAGTTTGCACCGCCGATAATCATACCTGAGCCTTCGCGTTTGCAGTTTTCTGCAAAGTGTTCGTCACACTGACGGAAGCAGAAATTGGAAAGATAAGGAATGTTTGAACGGTAGGGGAGAATCTTTGCGCCAGCAGGCATGATGTGGTCGGTTGTGATATTATCCCCGACCTTAAGTACTGCTTTGGCTTCAATGCTGTCGGGAAGAGCTACGCTTGTCGGGAAGGGCTTGATGTTGGGACCGTATTTGATTTCAACACTGTCAGCCTCTTCAACGGACGCGGGAAGCTCAACCATATTATCGTTTATTAGGAAGCTCTCAGGCATTTCAATTTCGGGGAATTCGCCGAGTGTTCTGGGGTCTGTAAGTACTCCTGTTATTGCACTTGCAGCAGCAACTTCGGGACTTACAAGATAGATGCCGGCATCTGCTGTGCCAGAACGACCTTCAAAGTTTCTGTTGAATGTTCGGAGCGAAACACCCTTTGAATTGGGTGACTGACCCATACCGATACAAGGACCGCAGGCTGATTCAAGAATTCTTGCACCTGCGCCGATCATGTCCGCAAGTGCACCGTTGAGGGAAAGCATAGTAAGAACCTGCTTTGAACCGGGTGCGATTGAAAGACTAACATCGGGATGAACCTTTTTGCCTTTGAGAATAGCAGCAACCTTGAGCATATCCATGAGAGATGAGTTTGTGCATGAGCCTATACAAACCTGGTCAACCTTGATTTCGCCGATTTCGGTTACTTTCTTAACATTGTCAGGCATATGGGGCATTGCTGCAAGGGGAGTGAGAGAAGAAAGGTCAATGTCGATAATCTTTTCATATTCGGCATCATCATCTGCTTTGAGCTCAATCCAATCTTCTTCTCTGCCCTGTGCGGCAAGGAATGCTTTTGTGTTTTCATCAGACGGGAATACAGATGTTGTTGCACCAAGCTCAGCACCCATGTTTGTTATAGTTGCTCTTTCAGGAACGGAAAGTGTTTTTACACCTTCACCTGCATATTCGATAATTCTGCCGACACCGCCTTTTACACTCATGATACGCAGGACTTCAAGAATAACATCCTTGGCGGCAACCCACGGGCTGAGCTTTCCGGTAAGATTTACTTTAACAACATTTGGCATGGGAATATAGTATGTACCGCCGCCCATAGCTACAGCAACATCCATTCCGCCAGATCCTATAGCAAGCATACCGATACCGCCGCCTGTGGGTGTATGACTGTCAGAACCGATAAGAGTTTTGCCTGGTTTACCGAATCTTTCAAGATGAACCTGATGACAGATACCGTTGCCGGGTCTTGAATAACGAAGACCTCTCTTTTTTGCAACACTCTGAATAAATCTGTGGTCATCTGCGTTTTCAAAGCCTGTCTGCAGTGTGTTGTGGTCGATGTAAGCAACAGAAAGCTCTGTTCTGACTCTTTCAACACCCATTGCCTCGAATTCAAGGTATGCCATTGTGCCGGTGGCATCCTGTGTGAGGGTCTGGTCTATTTTAAGTCCGATTTCTGTACCGGGAATCATTTCTCCGCTCACAAGGTGGCTTTTAATAAGCTTTTGAGCAATGTTGTAACCCATTTTTTTGTACCTCCGTAAAAACATATACTGTAATATTAAAGCTATTTTTTTTGTTTGTCAATCAAAAATATTGAAAAATACAATATATTG
>JAZQGE010000028.1:0-46633 GCA_045539895.1 Acutalibacteraceae bacterium | reverse complement strand
TGGCTCACAGAACGACATGGCTACGATCCGACTTTGCGGTGCTCGGGCCCGGCGACATCGGCCCCGAGGCCGGCATGCCTGTTATGGAGGGCAAATGTGTGCTCTTCAAGGAGTTTGGCGATGTTGATGCTATTCCGCTTTGCATCCGCTCAAAAGATGTTGATGAAATTGTAAAAACTGTTGCTCTTCTTGCAGGCAGCTTTGGTGGTGTGAACCTTGAGGATATAGGTGCACCCCGTTGTTTTGAGATTGAAAGAAAGCTCAAGGAAATCTGTGATATTCCGATTTTCCACGATGACCAACACGGCACAGCTGTTGTCTGCTCAGCCGCACTTATCAACGCACTTAAGATTGTCGGTAAAAAGGTTGAGGATGTTACTGTTGTGTTCAACGGTGCAGGTGCAGCAGGTGTTGCAATCTCAAAGCTGTTTAAGTGGATGGGTGTCAAGAACATCATTATGTGTGACAAGAAGGGCATTATTGCTACAAAGGACGATATTGACGAGCCTCGTCACGAGATTCTTGAATATACAAATAACGATAAAATCAGCGGCACTCTTGCAGATGCGCTCAAGGGTGCAGATGTGTTTGTCGGTGTTTCTGCTCCTAATGTCGTAACACCTGATATGATTAAGTCGATGGCGGATAAGCCGGTTGTTATGGCAATGGCTAACCCAACACCCGAAATCATGCCCGACCTTGCACGCGAGGCCGGTGCAGCAGTTGTCTGCACGGGCAGAAGCGACTTCCCCAACCAGGTCAACAATGTGCTCGCATTCCCCGGTATCTTTCGCGGTGCACTTGATGTACGCGCAAGCGACATCAATGAGGATATGAAGGTTGCCGCTGCAAATGCACTTGCAAACCTCATTTCTGACGAAGAACTTAATGCAGATTACATTCTGCCTAAGGCATTTGACCCCAGAGTCAAGGATGCTGTTGCTGAGGCTGTTGCAAAGGCAGCACGCGACTCAGGCGTAGCGCGTATCTGAAAACTTAACATTAGATAAATAAAACACAGCGGTCTTACCATTGCTTGGCAAGACCGCTGTTTCTTGTTGAAATTTTATGCTGCAAACCAATTTTTGATAAAGCAGCCTGAATTGTATTTTGGTGTGTCTATTGAAGGATCCTTGACAATTGCAAACGAATCAATGCATTCTGCTTCGCCGTCAATAATACCATATGAATCAAAGTAGAGTGAATTGCCTTCAATTCGGATTGCAGCGAAAACAGGGTAGTTTGCATCAACGATTTTTTCTGCTCTGGGGAAGAGCTTGTCTGTGTCGGCAGGGTTCTTTGTTTGATAGTATTTAACACCTGAGCAACCGTTGATTGCATAAATTGTGCCGTCGGGGTTCACCTTTGCGGTGTATGCTTTTCCGTTGCTGTTAACACTCATTTCGTAAACCTCAACAACCTCGTTGTTGTTCATTGCGTCCGTTCTCAGGTATACATGGTCGTGTCCCTGAAGAACCATATCAATGTCAAGTTCCGGCATAAGCGTTGAGAGCACCTTGCGAAGCTCAATTACATCGCCATCGTCATAGTGTGAACCGTTTGAATAAGGTGCTTTGTGAAGCATTACAAACTTCCACTCTGCATCGCTTGCCTGAGCATCAGCCTTAAGCCATTCAATCTGTTTTGCCGAAATACCGTTGTCTTCGTCATCGTTTGAGTTGAGCACAATGAAGTGTGCGTTGTTGTAATCAAATGAATAGTAAACTCCGGTCATTGTATCCTGATCAGGTACATTGGAAAGAATGAAGTTATCGTCAAGCGCGTATTCGCCGTGGTTTTCGTGGTTGCCTGCTGTAGGCATAAGCACGCTGCTCATAAGGTTTGCGGAAGCGGAGTTTAAAAGCCATTTCCACTGCTTGAAGTTGTCGCCGTGGTCAACATGGTCACCCGTATGCATAAGAAAAGCTGCCTCAGGGTACAGTGTGAATGCCGTATCGACTAGGTTTGACCATTTGTCGTAATGCTTTTCTGAGCCGCCCTGGCTGTCGCTTACATGGAAGAAGGTAAATGAATCAGAGTTGTCAGCTGTTGTAATAGTTGCAACATCGCTCCAGAAGTTCATTTCAGCATCGCCTATACGGTAGTAATAGGTTGTGCCGGGCTGAAGTCCTTCAATTGTTACAAAGTGTCTGTTTACATTGAATTCGTATGTGAGCAGACCTGCAAGACCGATGTCGATGCCGGGAAATTCGCGTCTTACAGCTTCTGTCTTCTTTTCAACCTTTACACCATCGGGTGTGGCTGTAAGATTGTTTTTATCAAGTGAAAGCTGAATGTCAGTGCCTGTTACACTCTTCTTTGTGTACCAGCTGATGTTTCTTGAGGTTGATGCATCTTCGCCGAATGTGACTGCTACGGTTGAGGGGAGGCGGAGATTGTCTGCCGTTGCTTCAACCTCGTATCCGCCGTTTGTGTTTGCGGAGAGAGTGAGGTTGTAATCACTCGGCTCCTCATCAACACAGAAGCCTTCTACAAAGGAAGTAAGCTCCCAGTCGATCGTTTCCATCTGGCTGATTGTGATATATTCTTCCATGAGATGCTCAAGCATGCCGTTGAGAGTGCCGCTTTCAAGCACACCGAATGTGCCAAGAATTGCAAACACTGTATCGACAATGTGAGTGAAGGATTTATCTCCCCAGAGTACTACCGTAAGAACGGTGTCAAGTGTGCGGATAATCAGTGCACCGAAGGTTCCGAAGGGAAATGCTGCCGAGAGGTTAAGCTTTAGAGTTGAAAGAAGCTCGCCAAGAAGAAAATCGTTAAGCACATATTCGATAATTCCGTCAAGGAGTATTGAGGAAACTTCGCCTGTCTGAAGCTTTGCCATCATGTCCTGCATGAATGGGTCGTCGTCAAATGTACCCTCGTTGCCGTACATATAGGCAATTACACTTGAAACAAAATCGCCGAAAGTTCCGCCGTTATTTGCATCACCAAAGCCGTATTTATCAATAAATTTCGTGCACGGAACATCAGAAAACTTTATGTTAAGCAGATTGTCAAGCAGATTGCTGACAAGCTCCATGAGAACATCCGTGTCCTTGAGATATGCTTCATCAAGCTGTGCACAAAGGTCTTTGATAAGTCCCATAACATTCTTAGTGCCGATAATTGTTATTCCTGCAAAGCCGATTCCGCCGCCAAGCAGCCCGTCAATAAGTGACTCAAGACCGAGTGCATCGCAAAGGAAGTTGTAAAGACCGCCTGCTGCTTTTATGTCTTCACCGTAGAGCTCAACATAATATCCTGCAAGGTCCATAAGCATACCCTTCGCAGAATCACCTACAAAATTGATGCCGAAGCAGTAATTTCTGAAAGGCTGTTCATATGTTTTACCGTTGTAGGTGAGCGGCTTAAGTTCATCAAAATCGTGGCTTTCGATGTCTGCGGTGATTACACCGTCGGCTGTGTTGTCAAATGTTACTGTTCTGATAAGGTTGGGGAAATTGATAACGGATGCGGTTGCAATGTCATAGATGATATTGCCCTTGTCGGAAACATGCTGTGCAATGTCGTGTATATGCATGTGACCTGTAAATACATACTGCATACCTGCATCTGCAAGACACTCGCTTACATATTCACAGTCCTCAATGCAAAAATCGGTAAGTGTTACAAGTTCCTTTTCGTGGAAATGGGAAACGATATTCCAGTGTGTCATACCTATAACACTGTAGCCGTTTTCCTTGCTTTCTTCAATCTGTTCAAGTGACCATTCAAAAACAGCTTCAGAATATCTTCCGGCTGTTTCTTTTTCGTCAAGACCGCTTTCGGTAGCATCTGCTGAATAGATACCTCCGTCCATAACAACAAGGCGATAGCCGTTTTCAAGCTGTGCTACATAGGAAAGACCGCCTGCTTTTTCGCCTTCGGGCGGTGTAAACTCCGTAACAGCAAGGTCATAACCGAGATTTTTATAAATTTCACGGAAATCATCGGGCGTGGTGCAGCGCGCACCCTTGACAAATTTGCCGTTTTCAAAGGTTTGAGCATTGGGGTTGTTTATGTCGTGGTTACCGTTTGTGACAAGAACATCAACACCGGTTTGTTTTTCCCAGTTTTCAAGTATGCCGGCAAGTGTTGTGTGGCTCACATAATCGCCGTCTTTTGTAAGGTCGCCGGGAATGAGAAGGTAATCAAGCTTTCCTTGTTCAGCCTGTACTTTGTAGAAATCAAGCGCTGTCATAAGGATAGCGTCTGCAAGGTGAGAGGTGCTTATTGTTTTTTCGCAAACCTCAGTTGCTTTGTCCTTGTCGTCAATGTTTGCCTGTGCATAGTAATGTGTATCGGTCATAACACCGATATTGATTTTGCCTGAATCAGTATTCTGTGCAAATACACTTGCAGGCACGGTGCACACAAGAAGCGCTGCTGCAAGCAGCACAGAAAGAATTTTAAGTGATGTTTTTTTCATATTATTTCTTCTCCAACTTTAGATTTCCGTACGGTCAATTATGTCTTTGAACTGTTTTGCAATAATATGTGTTATTTCAACGCTAAGACCGTTTGTTTCGTGGTAGTGGTTACGGTCGAGGTTATCACGGTAGCTGGAAAGATAAGCCTGTGTCGGATGAAGGACAGCATTGTTGCTGGGCACCATATAGCCTGTCATATCGTTTGATACACCGAAGATTACAAGATCGGGGTCGTTTGCGATTTCTGCAAGTGGTTTTGCATTTACTTCAGGACCAATGCCTGTGCCGGAATTTGCTGCATCAAAGTAGCCGCCGTATACACCTTCTGCAAAAGCTTCGCCGCCAAGAGTAAGAATTTTCATACTGCCGATTTTGATGTAGTTCATTTCTGTAAGAAGACCTATGCCGAGCGAGCTGTCCTTGCAGTGATATGCACGGGAGTTGCAAAGCTTAATGATGAACATAAGCGCAAGCACATAGTTTTCAACAGGCGCATAATAAGGCTGATGAACAACTGTGATTTCTGAATCAAGCTCTTCGTCATTATCTATGCTGAGAGCTGCCTTTGCTAAAGCTTCACCGCCGAGCTTGGTTCTCTCTTTTCTGTCGTCTGCAAGCTCAGCAATATTAACAGAAGCAATTGCACCGACAGCAAACAGAACATTTACAGGTTTAACGGCATTTATTGCTTCGCGCAGATAGTAGGGATAGTCCGCACTGACTTCGGTGCAGTCGCCGCCCATTGTGTTGGGATGAGCGCTGAAGTTGAGGAACCATGTTTCCGCACTGCCGTCATTGGGCACGAAGCGAAGACGCGTGAGCTTGTCGTTGACTGCGGCTCTGCCATCGCCGATAGCTTCGGGAACTCGGATCGAGCCTTTGTAAAGCTTGCCTTCCTTGCGGTTTTCGTAAGCTTCGATACAGACCTTTTTGATTCCCTCGCGGACAATGTTCATATATTCCTTGTCCATACCTGACTGCGGAGGCATAAGTCTGCCCCAGTAGCCAACGGTGTCGATACTTGCGTGTGAGTGTGTGCAGCTGATGCTGATAAGCTTACAGTCGGTTTTCTTTGTAAAGTCGCTGAGTGATTCGCGAACAAGATTTACATCGTAGCCTGTAAGACCGATGATGTCTGCACTTACAAGAATAATTCCGCCGCCGTCCTTACAGTCAATCCACATAGCTCTTGCAGTAAGCGGGTCGTTAACACCTGTAACGGGGTGGTCCATTTTGTAGCCTGCTATGTAATACTTTTTTGCAGTTACATCGTCCGGCATAATAACTGTTGAGGCAAAGCCAGCGTTGAAGAGATTGTCTGTTTTGTTCTTCATTCTGATAGGCTCAGCCTGCTTGATTTCGGGAGCATCGCCCTTTTTGGCAAACTTTTTACCTGTGCTTGATGCGATTTTTTTAAGTGCTTTGGTAGCAAGATCTGCTATATCCATATCTATGTTCCTCCTTGTTTTAGGGACAAAAATTTCCTTATTATAAATATAACATTGTAATATACAAAAAGCAAGTAAATAAATAAAAAAGCACCTCTCTGTTGACAAGAGGTGCGTAGTAAACAGATATTATAATCCTTGAGGATTGTTTTTCTGCCAGTTCCAGCTGTCGGCACACATTTCGTCAATTCCGAATTTTGCTTCCCAGCCAAGCTCTGCTTTTGCCTTTGAAGGGTCTGAATAACAGGTTGCAATATCACCGTCGCGCCGCGGACCAATTACATACTTTACATTCTGACCGCTTGCTTTTTCAAATGCTTTTACAACATCAAGCACACTGTAGCCGTTGCCTGTACCGAGGTTGTATATGTTAAGACCTGTGCCTGAACAAACCTTTTTAAGTGCATGGAGATGACCGATTGCAAGGTCAACAACATGGATATAGTCGCGCACACCTGTGCCGTCGTGTGTGGGATAATCGTCACCGAAAACGCTCAGGTGGTCAAGCTTGCCTATGGCAACCTGTGTGATATATGGCATAAGGTTATTGGGAATGCCGTTAGGGTCTTCGCCGATAAGACCGCTCTTATGCGCGCCGATGGGATTGAAGTAACGCAGAATGGCAATACTCCATTCGTTATCGGATGCATAAAGGTCAGAAAGAACCGTTTCAATATAAAGCTTTGTTGTGCCGTAGGGATTTGTTGTGCCGCCTGCGGGCATATCCTCGCGAAGGGGAGAGGGGTTGTTGCTGCCGTAAACGGTAGCTGATGAGCTGAAAACAATCTTCTTGCAGCCTGCATCACGCATTGCTTCGCAGAGAGTGACTGTGCCGCCGATGTTGTTTTCATAATATTCGAGCGGCTTGCGGCAGCTTTCGCCGACAGCCTTAAGACCTGCAAAGTGAATTACTGCTTCAACATCGTTTTCGCTGAACACTTTGTCAAGACCGGCTTTGTCGCGGATGTCGCATTCATAGAATTTAAAATCGCCGCCTGAAATTTTTTTGATTCTGTTTAGTGCTTCAGGCTTGCTGTTATAGAAATTATCGAGTATAATAACATCATAACCGCTTTGAATAAGCTCGATACATGTGTGGGAGCCTATGTAGCCCGCACCGCCTGTTACAAGAATTGCCATGCTGATTACCTCGCTTTTAGTTTGATTAAATTCAGATTATATTATATAATGATTGAAGCGATAAGTAAAGACAAAAACCAAAAATTCAGGAGTGAATTTATGCAGAATTTATCTGATATTTCCGTTGTGAAAGATTTGCTTAACCGCCACGGCTTTAAATTTTCGAAGGCTCTTGGTCAGAATTTCCTTATAAATCCGAGCGTCTGTCCCCGCATGGCAGATGTTTGCGGTGCAGATGAGAATACGGGTGTTATTGAGGTCGGTCCCGGCTTCGGTGTGCTCACTGCAGAGCTTGCAAAAAAAGCAAAAAAGGTTGTTTCAATTGAACTTGACGAAAGACTTCTTCCCGTTCTGGATGAAACACTTGCCGATTTTGATAATGTGGAGATAATTAATTCTGATGTTCTTAAGGTTGACCTGCATAAGCTTATTGAGGAAAAATTCAGCGGTATGAAGGTTGCAATCTGTGCAAACCTGCCTTATTATATTACATCGCCCATAATTATGCACCTGCTTGAAAGCAGACTTCCTGTTGAAAGCATTACCGTTATGGTGCAGAAGGAGGCGGCACAGCGGTTGTGCGCACCGGTAGGTAACAGGGATGCAGGAGCAGTTACAGTTGCTGTTGACTATTATGCCCAAGCTAAAAAAATGTTTGATGTTTCAGCAGGCTCGTTTATGCCGGCACCCAAGGTGGACAGCAGTGTAATCCGCCTTGATGTAAGAAAACAGCCTCCCGTCACACTTAGCGACGAAAAGCTGTTTTTCAGAATGGTGAAGGCGGTTTTTGCGCAGCGGAGAAAGACTGCATCAAACTCGATCAGTGCAGGTATGTCACTGCCCAAGGAAACTGTATACCGTGCCATTGAATTGGCAGGTTATGGCGAAAATGTAAGGGCGGAAAGCTTTACACTTGATGAGCTTGCTGCACTTTCAAATGCGATTTATGATGTCACCCGACAATAACAGCTACCGCAGTTATATCGTCGGGGCGCTTTAAAACAGAATATTTTTCTGCTACTTCAACGACCCTTTCTGCAAGCTCAGAGGGGTCGTTTTTGTTGAAGTTGCTTAAGCTTCGGGCAATTTCATTATAAGCGGCTTGCGGCACACCGTCAGACATCATAAGCAGCTTATCACCGCGTCTGAGCATCAGAGTGTCCTTACTAAACTCAACCTCGCGCAAAATTCCGAGCGGAAGTGACGGAGAGCCAATGTTGTAAATCTTTTTACCTTTACAGACGAAGCTTGTGCCTGCTCCTGCTTTGAAAAAATCCGCTTTGCCTGTGTGGAGGCTTATTCTGACAGAGTCTATAGTTGCTAGACTTTCTTCAGCGGATTTTACAATCATTGCAGAGTTTGAAAGCTTAAGTGCGCTTTCAAATCCGAGGCCTGCAGCTATCAGCTTTGAAAAAAGCCAGGCGGCAACAGTGCCGTCTACTGCCGCTTTTGGACCTGTGCCCATTCCGTCGCTTATTATGATTACGGTGTTTCCTTCAGTGTCGCTGAAGGAATCGAAGCTGTCGCCGCACATTTTTCCCTCTGCAGTTCGTTGGGCGTGACCTATGCGTAGATTGTATCGGGGTCTTTTCTCAAACCGTATCAGCGTTTCGGCTTCATCTTCGGTCACATCAGGTATGCTCAGTTTATATCCGCAAGCATTTTCGATATCGTCCATTAGTGCGGTGCGGCTTATTTTTCCTGTAATCTTTTCGGCTTTTATGTCTATCTTTGTCTGTTCTCCCGTCTGTGAGCAGATTACCTCTTTAGCATTGATTCCGTAACCCGACAGAACGGATGATACTCTTGCGCTTGCAGGAGTATCAAATTTTGTTTCATCGGAAAAGCTATGCGCAATCTCACGAACAGCGGTTGACAGCGTCGAAAACTGGTCACGCACAAGCTGCTTTATGATGTCATATGCCGAGTTTTCTTCGCTTTTTTCAATCTTTACCATTTCAGCGGCAATTCTGTCAACTGCCAGTGATATTTCATCAAGACCCCCGCTTACGGCTTCAAGCTTGCTGAGAAGAGCTTTTCTCATTGCTTCATATTCGGGCACAGTGTTGTCAGCGGAGAAGAATACTGCGTTTACTTCAAAAAATCGTTTCGGTATCGCGGCGAAAATTACAAGTGCAATTATCGTTTCATATATAACGGGCACAAGCTGAAAAATATTCTCGCTTGTAAATATTGCAACTGCACACACTGTACTGAAGCCAAGACATTGTATCGCTCTGCCTTTTTTTGAAAGCAGACCTGCTACAAGACCGCCAAATGTGCATATTCCGCCTAATACAGGTGAAGCAGATCCAAGACATATTGCAAAGCCCATTGAACCTCCGCCTATGCATCCTCCTGATATACCTGTGAGCTTTGCGCAAAGCATAATGATTACAATTGCGGCAATATGCGCAAGACAGATTTCACCTATAGCAAGCGGCGATGCAGAAACAACAAGCATACACAAGAACACGGTTATGCCTGAAAGCTGAGCATTGTCAGGCCTGCTTTTCCTGCTGAAAAAGCCTGACGGAAAGCTCAGCCTGCTTAAAAAACAGGCACAGCCTCCGCTGATAACAGTTTCCGACATATATGTGATGATTCCGTCAGCACTGAAGCCTTGTGCGGTGAGTACGGCAAGCCCTGTCAGCAAACAGCTGCCTGCACTGCTGACGGGTGCGGCGATTCGGTTGTTGCGCACGGAGCCGGTTTTGTAAAGGCAGAAATTAATCAGACCCGTACAAAGAATAAGCGCAATCAATCTTGCGGAGTATGTGCCCTCAAGGCTCAGCAGGCATCCGCAACAGCCGCCGACTGTAGCTGCAAGGCTTCTGTTGCCCTGCACGCTTGCGGCAAAAGCAGGTGCAAAGGGTGAAATTCCGCCCGCAAGCCTTGCGTTGGCAAAAACAAAGCCAGAGATGAAAGCAAGTGCTTGTCCGCTGAATGCTTTATTGTATAAAGGGGTAATTTCAAAAGTCTTTTTTATTTGATTTTTCCTGATTTTCATTTTTTTCTTCCTTATTATTGTTTGTGATTTATGTTCACTTTTATGCTATAAAAACCGTTAAGAAAAAAATGTCGCTATTTTGTGTCTTTTTTTGAAAAAAGGTTGGTTTTTTACTATATATATGGTATAATGCGCATATATATGTTGTGTGAGGAAGAATAATGGCTATGGAAGAAAAAAATAATGACCTTATAATCGGCAGAAATGCCGTTTCAGAAGCTCTGAGGAGCAACCGTGCTATAGATACACTTCTTGTTGCTAAAGGTGACAGAGGCGGAAGCATAGGAAAAATTATAGGCGAATGCCGAGATAGAGGCATCGTTGTCAAAGAAGTTGACCGTAAGAAGCTTGACTTTATGTGCGGCGGTGGCAGTCACCAGGGTATAGCCGCTTATGCTGCAGCGCACGAGTATGCCGATGTTGACGACATTTTTGCTGCCGCAGAGGCTAAGGGCGAGAAACCTTTTATTATTGTATGTGATGAGGTTGAAGATCCTCATAATCTCGGTGCTATTATCCGTACTGCAGATGCTGCAGGCGCACACGGTGTAATCATACCCAAGCGCCGTAATGCAACACTATCCTATGTTGTCGGCAAAACCTCTGCAGGAGCTGTAGAGTATGTGCCTGTTGCGCGTGTTGCAAATCTGCCGTCAACACTTGATGAGCTTAAAGAGCGAGGTGTGTGGGTATACGGTGCGGATATGGACGGTCAGACCTGGTCTGAAACAGATTTTTCAGGCGGAGTTGCCCTTGTAATTGGCTCTGAGGGTAAGGGCCTCGGAAGACTGGTTAAAGAAAAGTGTGATTTTATTGTTTCACTGCCTATGAAGGGCAAAGTGAATTCTCTCAATGCCTCCGTAGCAGCAGGTATACTTATGTTTGAAGTTTCAAGACAGCGGAAGGATTGAGCAGAATGGAATTGAACAATTTAAGCTTTGATGAGCTGCTTGAAGCGATAAGAAGTGACGGCGGTTATAAATCCGCACAGGCAAAGCGCAGTTCAGAAAATACAGCTGAGCCTGAAAATGTTAGTGATGAGCCATCGAAAGTATCTTTTGCTGAGACGAAATTTGAGGAAATAACTGAGCCTTGTGCCGCTGCCCTTGTTGAAGAACCTGAAGCTCATACGGAATTTTCGGCTGAACAATGTGTTCCTGAAGCTGAAACTCAGCAAAAAGGTGAATCCGAAAACGGCGGCGGTGAGTCTAAAACACAGTTTTGCGAAATTGTAATAGAGGAACCTGAAGAGGATTTTTCTTTTTCATTCAGACATGAAGAAAATGAAGAACCTGTTCCCGTCTTTAATCCTCCGGTGGCTCCGAGCTTTTTTGAGCTTGACGAGCAGAAAATTTCCGAAGAAGAAAAGACTGATTTCTACCAACCGGTAACAGTGCAAGATAGTTCTGAAACTGTACCGCTTGAAATAGTTGATTCGGATGAGGATGAGGTTACTGAAGAAACGGTAGCTTATACCGCTCCGCTTCGGTCTGAACCGATAACTCTTGAAATTGTTCAGGATGAGGAGGAAGAGTCTGTTAAGATCTATACTCCTCCTATGCCCGCGAGTGTAGAAGGCTTTAATATCGATACTGATATTGATTCACTTTTTCCTGATGTAACAGATTCTGAAGATGAAAACATTGTGTACGGTGCAGCCGAACAAAAGTCAGTTGATAAAACAATCGTTATTGGCTCCACAGCAGTTTTGCAGAGTGCGGATGTTGGCTTGGCTGATAAAACCGCAGATGTTAGTCCGATGACGGATGATAAGACAAAACACATAAATTTTAATTCGGTGTTTGAACGCCCGGGTATAGTTACAACGACTGCCGCGTTTGATAAAACATCTGACCTGAGTGCACTGCCTCACATTCTCCCTGCAGATGAGATTCTGAGAGAGGAAAAGAAGTTTATACGCACTGGTTCGATTCCTAAGGTTGACAGTCAGCCCAGAACTCCTGCTGTAAGACATGAAGAGGATGAGCAGATGGTTCTGCCCGGCTTCTTTGAAAAAGAAGAAATAATAAGGGTAAATGAAAACGAGGTTGAAGAAGAGCTTAAACGCACCAGAAGCCGAAAGGTAAGCAGCTTTAAAATTGAAGGCGCTGAAATAGAAGAACCCGTTATTGACGAAGAAATCTCACACGAGCTTATTCAGGGTGCTGCTGAAGGTCGCAAACGCAGATTTTCTCTTACAAAAACAAGACACCGCCTTGTGAGGCAGAAGGTTGAATTTAACCGCCCTGCAGACGGCAAAACGGTGCGTGACTTTGTTGCCCGTAAAAAGCTCAATGCTGTTATCAGTGCGGCGGTAACGGGTACATGTGCTCTTGTGCTGCTTATTACAACAGCGATTCCGGCTGTTGCGGATAAAATCAATCTCAGCTCGGTAAGCTCAAACGGTGCGCCTGTTACATATATTATATCGTTACTTATTCTTTGTATGGCTGTTGCTGCAGCACTGCCGACCTGCTTTTCGGGCATAAGCTGTTTCTTTAACGGTTCAGGCAAACCGAATGCACAGACTCCTGTTTTTGCCGCAGCTGTTGCGGCGCTTATACATAATATAGTTGCCATTTGCACCTATGACGGCACGGAATATCCGCTGTTTTCACTAGCGGCTGTATTTCTTCTGTGCTGTTGTTCACTCGGCAATATTCTCGTTCATACACGAATTATGTCGAATTTTGCCTTCCTTTTCAAACAGGGCAGAGAAGGGCTGCACAGTGTTCGTGAAATTGATAATGCGATAGACGCAAACAGAGTAAGCCAGAATGTGGTTATGGGTCAGGCTGACATACGCTGCTCAGGAAAACTGAAATTTGCAACCAGATTCATGTCCTATTCTCTTTCAAGCGATTCTGCAGATGACCTTTGCGCAAAGCTTGTGCCGATTGTTACAGTTGTAAGTGTGGTTATAGGTATTATTGCCGGTTTTATAACAAAGAGCTTTAATGGCGGAATTGCGCTGTTCAGCGGAGCAATGTGTATGGGCGCTCCCGTGTGTGCGATAATTGCGTCAAATCTTCCTCTTCTGCTTGAAAATAAGCGCCTGCGTAAAGACGGTGCAATGATAACGAGCTATGCCGCTGCTTTTGAATATGAATCAACCAATGCGATTGCGCTTGATGCTTCCGACCTTTTCCCCGGTGAAAACTGTAACATTCACGGTATGAAGGCTTTCAATAATCTCAGAGTTGACGATGTTGTACTCACTGCCGCCTCAATGCTCATTGCCGCAGGCGGACCGATAAGCAGCCTTTTCAAGAATGTTATTATGGAGCACAATGAGCTGCTTCTGGAAGTGGAAGAACTTAAATACGAAGAAAGACTCGGTCTTTCCGGCTGGATAAGAGGCAGACGCATTTTTGTCGGCAACAGAAAGCTTCTTGAAAACCACAATATTGAAATACCGATGAGTGTTGATGAGAGCAAGTATGTACACGGTGACAGACAGATTATCTACCTTGCAGATGCGGGCAAGATTGCGGCATTCTTTGTTGTCAGCTACGGCAGAAACGAGAGAATTGCCGAATATCTGCGCAAGATTGAAAATAACGGTATTAATATTCTTGTGCGCACTACGGATTCAAATATAAATGAAAAGTTTATTGCATCGTGCTTCGGCCTTCCGCTCAATTCTGTAAAAGTTGTGAGCAACACAGCAGGTGAGGTGCTCAGGAGCTATTCTGAGCGCACCGTGCCGAAGGAAGATGCGAAAATTATCCACAACGGTACGGCTGCCGCTCTGCTTCATGCCGTAAGCTCGGCAAGCAGACTTTGCTCAGCAGCAGGCAAAATCAGTACCTTGCAGACCTTCTGCACCGCAGCAGGTCTTCTGCTGACAGCAATTATAATGATTTTCAGCGGACCGCTTACACTTTCTCCACTTTCGGTTTGTATCTGCCAGCTTGTGTGGCTTGCAGTTTCGGCAATTGTACCTTTGATAGGCAAGGAATAAAACAAGGGTCATTTCGGACATTATGTTCGGAATGACCTCTTTGCTTTTTTGTCATAAAGCCGAAAAATCGTGGCTTAATTTGTAACCTTTCACAAACTTTAATGAAAATTAAAAATGAGCAAATGCTATGAAAAGACGAGAAAAATGAAGAAAACAAGAGATTGAGCTTGATAAATTAAAAAAATTAAAAATTGGTGTTGACAAGGGTTGGCACATGTGTTAATATAATCGGGCGTAAAGAAATCAAAGATTCTAAATTTGGAGGTAAAGCTATGTCAACTTATATGCCCAAAGCAGGCGAAATCAAACGCAGCTGGTATGTTCTTGACGCCGCAGGCAAACCTCTGGGTAAGGTAGCTGCACAGGCTGCAGTTCTCCTTCGCGGCAAGCACAAGCCCGTGTTTGCTCCCCATGTTGATTGCGGTGACCATGTAATCATCATAAATGCCGAAAAGGCTGTTCTTACCGGCAACAAAATCAACCAGAAAATGTACTACCATCACACAGGTTACATCGGTAACATGAAAGAGGTTAAGTACAGCACACTTATGAAGACAAAACCTGAGTTTGCAATGCAGCTCGCAGTTAAGGGTATGCTCCCCGATACAACACTCGGTCGCGATGCTCTTTCACGCCTTCGTATATACAAGGGCGCAGAGCACAAGCACGCAGCACAGAAGCCCGAAGAGTGGGCTCTTTAATTGAAGGGAGGCAAATGAATAATGTACGATACTAATCCTTATTTCTACGGCACAGGCCGCAGAAAGAAATCAGTAGCACGTGTCCGCGTTTACGCAGGTACAGGTAAAATCATCATCAACGACCGTTCAATCGACGATTATTTCGGTCTTGATACACTCAAGCTCATTGTTCGCCAGCCCCTTGAGCTCACAGGCACAACTGAGAAGTTCGACATCGTATGCCGTGTTAACGGCGGCGGTGTAACAGGCCAGGCAGGCGCAATCCGTCACGGTCTTTCCCGTGCGCTCCTTCAGTACGACGAGTCAGTTCGTCCTGTACTCAAGAAGGCAGGCTTCCTCACTCGTGATCCGAGAATGAAGGAAAGAAAGAAGTACGGTCTCAAAGGCGCACGTCGTGCACCCCAGTTCTCAAAGAGATAATTTATCCCGAACGGGTATTATCAAAACCCCTTGGAATCTCAACGGTTCCAAGGGGTTATTTCTTTTTCTGCAAATGTTAAAAATGTCAATAATTAAATATAACAAGCTCCGCAGGAAGATCTCTGCGGAGCTTGTGTTATCCAACGAATTTTTTAATATGCCGCTGATTGTGTTTTTATAGAACAAAGAAATAATTATAAATAAAACTCATTTTCCCTATGTATATCTTTGAATGTGCTTAATTTCTGCGTTAATCCTTTCTGAATCGGAGGCGGTAAAACACGGGACTTTACAGGGCATTTGGCAACGCAAGCCATACACATTATACATTTATCAACATCAGTTAAAACTTTATTGTCTGTTATTTTGACGGCTTCAGCAGGGCATACACAAGCGCAATGACCGCAACCGTTGCAATTTGCGAGCGATATTGGTGTCGCCGAGCCTTTTTTGACTTCCTTGTACGGAAAGTTTCCGGGAACGGTTATAGTACCCGTCTTGCTGTCTTTAATTGCATTCAAAATATTCTTTGCAAATTGCTGTGTCTCTTTAATATCCGCCTTGTCGGGTCTGCCTGCACCTACTTCAGGAACAATAGAATGCTGTGCAACTAAAGCTGCAGATGCAATTACCTCAAAGCCGCTGCTTTTCATAGTGTTGTTAAGTTCAAGCAAAGCATCCTCGTATGCTCTGACACCATAAACAACAGCCGTGATTGCTTTCTTTCCCTCGCCGTTAAGTACTGCAATTTTTTTAGCCAAAATTTCGGGAATTCTTCCGCTGAACACGGGAGCTGCCACAACAATAACATCTGAAGAAGGATTTTTGACGGCTTTATCTGAAAGATTGATTGCATTAACCGTTTCTGCAACGGCGGCTGCAATGGCTCTTCCTGCTTTTTCAGTGCCTCCTGTGGGGCTGAAATAATAAAAATCAACTGATTTTAGCATAGAATGAGTTCCTTTCTTCTGATGCAAGACCGGTATTTTAACGGTTTGTTTTCAGTGTTTAATAACGATAGCAAAGTCTGCCGTATGGGGCGGTATCACCCTTTGTATAGAATGAATTTACATCATTTTCGATATAATTATCTGCCCATTTAAAGTTGAAGCCGTCGGCGGAATCAATAAAAGCTTTTGAAACTTTGAGCATCAGCTTGTTTCCCTCATATCGGATTTCGGATTCACCGATTTTAGTGAAAATTCCGTCGGTGTTCATCTCAACGTTGGTTTTGCCGTTGAAGGGTGCGGTGCGGTTGACAACAATATTTTCGTTAATGAACAGCGTCATCCAGCTTCCGCCGTCGGGAGAAGAAAGTGTGTCGGCTGTGTCAACATAGAAATAATAGTTTTCCGTGTCCTCAGCGACCTTCATGTTGACAATATCGTTTCTTCCCGATGTATCGGTTATCGGATTCTGAGCAAAATCAACCGAATTTCTGTCGGCTGTATCGTTTTTGTAATCTCTGTATACCGAACTGATTTTCTCCGAATCCCATTGTGAAAAGCTGTCGTTAATATCTATCGTCACATTCGGGCTTTTTGCAACTCTGCTTGTTGCACCTTTGAACTTTGCGATATAATTTACCATTTGCAGATAATAGTTATCGCCGAGAACTCCTGCGGAGGGTTCAACATCACGGGAGGAGTTTTCATCGGCGCAATCAACAAAAACTATCGGGTAGTTTTCTTCAGGCATTTGCCTCTGAGCAACCCACTCGTTAAAGCCCGTTACAAAAATAATGTCGGGATTCATTTTGATTGCAAACTCCCATTGCTCCGCAAAGTTATAGCCGTATAGCATAGCGTTTTCAGATGAATCGTTCTTTCTGTTATGCCATGAACGGGTGCTGTCGTTTGCACCGTACCATGCAGTTTTGCTGAATGCGCAGGTATCTGAATGCTGAGCAACGGAAACATTCATTATCTTAACTCCGTTTTTTTTGAAAACAGATTTATATGTAAGCGAACGGTCAAATTCCATCCACGGGAAACCGTCATCAACCTTGTCCGCATTCGGCCATTGAGATTGCTTTATTCTGAAATATTCTTTGGCTTCGGATTTTATCTCAGTATCATTTTCGTTACCGATAATCAGCGGCTTACCGTCAAGACGGAACCAAAGTTCGTTGAGTCGGGGATATTTTGCCTTGAGTTCAGCATTGTTATATATTTCATCGTAAATTCTGTTGATTGTATCTGCGGAATAGGAGTTGGTATAATATGCAATTTGCGGAACATCAAAGCCCTGAAGCAGATATTCGTACCATATGCCTATAAGCTTTTTTGCAGGCTGAGAATATGTAAATGCGTTCGTTGCGTCAATAACTATGAAATCAACCGCAGCATCTGTCAGCATCTGAACATGCTTTCTGAAAACCCAATCATCGTTTGAGGAATAATATCCGAGAAGCGGTTCACCCCAAAAATGAAACTCCTGTTGAACTCCGCCGCCTGCCGCAATCCATTCCTCTTCCGAATTTATTGCATCGGGATGTTCTGCGACAAGTTTTGTGTTGTCGATAATCCTTGTGCTGCCGTGCTGACCTTGCCAGAGAAAATAGAAAACACCGACAAGCTTTTCGCTCTCATCCGCTGAGACAATGCTTCTGCCGAGAGCATCAGTGCAGGCAAGTGAACCATTTATATCAGCAGTTTTTTCCATAATTGTTCCCACTCCCGTAATACTGTTTATCAGAGTCATAAAAAACAGTATTACCGTCGTTATTTTGCGGACTATAAATTTTTCAAATCCACTCATAATTTATTCTTCCAATCTTTATTGTTTTGGAATTATATAAAATTTTATGTTCCCATGAAAATTGAAATTTGTCAGTGCCAATTGAAATACAGTCTGTACGAGTCAAACTTTACTACTCTGGATTTATTGATGTCAAATTATACATCGGCATAATTTATATAATTGGAGGTGTGCATTTTTCATCGTTCCACTTGTCTGTGCCGCTGTAATAATCATTGCTTTTTCATTGAAACTCAATACTGTTAAGCAATTACAGCAATTTCGAGATTTTATCCTCAGTTTGCGGATAAGAACAGAAAAGAAAAAGTTATCCGACCCGGTTGTTTCCGCCGCCAAAGAGATCAACGGAAGAGAGGTAATTTTAACAGCGGTAACAATAAAAAAGATAACAGCTTGTATTTGGCTTTCATAAAAACCGCCGTACAGAGTATAAAATAACTGAGGTGTTTAAGTCTATCTAAGCAGAATATATCATATCACGGACGATTTTTGCTGTCAACTTTATGCTGTTAAATATGTGACGGTAACGGCTTCAAGAGGTTATTTGTTTTTTAGAAATAGTTGAATAATGCACTCAACAATGAATGTATCGGATTTTTTGCTTTTGAATTGATGAGAGAGCAAAAAATCTTTAGTAAGCGGGATAATACATAGATGATTATAAATAAAAGCTGTTAAAAATCAACACCTCTGCCGTGAAAAGCAGAGGTGTTATGCTATTTATATTTTCTTTGCAATTTCGATCAGTTTCTGCCACAGCTTTACCATAGCGAAGGTATCGAGCTTACAGTAGGCGAGGAGCTGTTTTCTTGTTTCGGCAACTACTTCCGGGGTCATATGCTTCATTGCGCTGAAGGCGTTTGCCGCCTGGTCACCTTTTTGAATGCCTTCGAGGTTGTGGTAATCGAGCGAAGGCTCGTTGGGATAGAGCGCAGGAAGAACATATTTGATAGAGTACGAGCCCTGCATTTCTGGCAGGTAGTAGTGCTTTTTCTGGAAAGGAAGCATAAGGTCCTTTATGTTGGAGTGAATGTCCGTCAGATGGTCGGCAAGGTCGGGATAGATTTCTGCCAGTTTTTTGATGACGTTCTTTTCAAAGCTCATATTGTAGGCGGTGGTGCAGACTCCGCACGGAATATCTGCGCACAGCTTTTCGGCAAGGGCTCTGCGAGGGTCTGTGCCTGCCTGCGCCAGAAATTCGGTATGCTTCAGCTCACCGTCGGGGCTGTCGAGCCAATGCAGAGAATACTGAAACGGAATCTGCTCATACGGCTTTGTGTTGTCAAAGGGAGGTATTGCCTCCTGAAAGGTTTCAAAGTCGAGGAAGTACAGTGGAAAAGAGAGTGTATCGAGCAGTTTTGCTATTTCCTTCGGGTTGATTGTACCTTTACCGCTTAAGTGCGATTCAACCTGCAGACGCTGGTTACCCTTTATTTCCTTGCGCTGTGCAAGGCGCTCAAAGGTGTAGTCACCGTCATTGAAGAAATTAATCTTCTTGTCAAAACCAAGACGGCTGACATCAAAAACATTGGGGTGGGGCAGATGTCCTGTGCAGTAATCAAAAAATCCGCAGGTGTAAGGTGTGTGGCAATGGCAGCCGATGGGTATATCTGGCTCAACGCCGCTGCTCATAATCTCTTCAAGCTCAGGGATATAGTTTCTGACATTGCTTTGCAGCATATCTGTATCCGCTTTGATGTTATTGATTACAAAAAGCTCGTTAAGATTAATTTCACCGTGACGGACATACTCAGGGTTGATGTGCACAAGCTTTGTGCCGTCAACCTTGTAGCCTAAGCCTTCGAGCACATACTGCTGATAGGAAACATCGTGCAGATAAATTTCGCTGAGCTTTGTTGAGCTTTTGACCTCGTAAATCTCAACATGACCGTTTCCCTTGTTTTTGAGTATATCCACGCTGCAGAAAAGTCCGTCAAAGGCGAAGGATGCTTCGGCAATTATCGGCGTGCCCTCATCAATAAGTCGCTTAGTTTCGCTTATCATATCGCCAAGGTCGCCGAAAGGCACTTCAACATATTCGCCGAGCAGACCCATTGCAAGGTCGCCGACCTCGTTGCCCGTTTCAAGCACAGCCTGATTCATAACGGATTCGTCAAATTCCTCATGCTTGTACTTGTTGAGCCAGAGCATTTTCGGGCATTGTACAGCGTTGCAATATTTGGATTTTGAAAGGTGAAGTGCCATAGTTTTGACCTCCAATGAATTTGTTGCTTATAATTTAACTCGATTTGTGCGCAATAAAACGGACTTTTTTAAACGGAAATTTCAATTTTACTTCCACCTGTTTTATCTTTGGTGATAATAATCTGCTTGTCGATTTTTTCTTTCAGCTCGGTAACATGAGATATTATACCGACAAGTCTGTTGCCGTCGGAAAGCTCGGCAAGGGCATTGAAGGCTTGGGTAAGAGATTCCGAATCAAGCGAGCCAAAGCCTTCGTCAACAAACATAGTGTCGAGCTTTATTCCGCCTGCGCTAGACTGAATTTCGTCGGCAAGACCGAGCGCAAGCGACAGCGAAGCTTTGAAGCTTTCACCGCCCGAAAGGGATTTGACGCTTCTGACAGAGCCGTTGTAGTGGTCTTTTACGGAAAGCTCAAGTCCGCTCTGACTGCGGTGGTTGTCAGCAATTTCAGTTCTCTTTAACTCATACTGACCGCCGGACATCTTCATAAAGCGAGTGTTTGCACGGGAAAGAACACGGTCGAAATATGTCATTTGAATATAAGTTTCAAGTGAGATTTTTTCTTTACCTGAAATGTTTCCGTTGGCAGTATTGTTGAGTGCGTTGAGGCTGATCCTGCGCTTTTCAATAGCAATAAGGTCTGCTGATTTTTTGTTGATATTTGTGAGCGCTCTTGTATTTGCATCTATGCGGATGCAAATATTCTCGTGCTTTTCGGCAATCTGTTTTTTTTGACGAAGAAGGATATTCCTCTTTTCCTGTGCGGCTTCGGTATCGGTTTCTTTATAGTCGGAAATTTGCTTCTTAAGCTGTTTGATTTTACCGTCAAGCTCTGTGATTTGCTTTTCGTTTTCACGGAAAAGATTTTCGGTTTTTTCAAGTGCAGACTGCATGGCGGTAAGCTTTTTGCGAAGTGTATCGGCGGCTTTTACTGCCTCTGTCTTATCGGCATATTTCAGGCTTGCGGCAAGAGCCTTACATTGCTTTTCGGTTTCTGATTTTGCAGTAATATTTGAGGCAACCTTTTCTTTGAGTGCGGCAATTGCGGCTTCATTCTTCTTTAACTGTTCTTCGCGTACGGGTAACTGCTCGTCAAGCATAGCCTTTCGTTTTGCGTTTGCCACTTCGTTGGCTATTGCCTTTTCAATTGAGGCAAGCTCTTTTTCGGTTTCGGCTATTATATCCGTTGCCTTTTTTGACGCACCTTCAATTCCGCTTTCACAAAGCAGCTTTTCTATCTGAGCGTAAATTGCCTCTTCCTGCAGGTCGATTCTGCCCTTTGTCGCACCCGCAACGGAGCTTGAATCGGCTGCTGCTTTCTGTGCGGCATCTGCATTGGACTTGGCTTCGTTTACCTGAGCTTCGGTGGGAGCATTTGCAGCTTTTACTGCTGTTTTCGGGTGAATGGTTGAACCGCATACAGGGCAAGGTGTGCCTTCGGTAAGCTTTTCGGCAAGAATACCTGCCTGTTCATCGAGAAAAGCTTTATACTTTACAGAATAATCGGCTTGAGCATCACTTGCCTTCTGTGCAGCGGCAATGTAATTCTGCTGCTCTTTTTTATATTGCAGGTGCATTCTGTCAAGCGCTTTAAGGCTTTCGACAAGTGCCATAAGTTCCTTTTTATGTGCTTCAAGGCGCTCTTTTTCACGCAAAAGCTTCTCTTTCTGCGCTCCTGCACTCTCCAGAGACTTCTGTTCGGCTTTTATCGACTGAATAATATCGGTCAGCTTTTCTGCGGCTTCTGTCTGTTGTGCGAGTTCGGATTTGTTATCTGAAACGGCTTTGTCAAGTGAGTGTGCTTTACGGATAAGCAGATCATATTCATCATATCTCGGCAGTTCGGCATCCATAACCGCAAGCTGTTTTGCTATTGCTTCATGATCGGGTTTCTTGGATTTTTCTGCTTCGAGCGTTTTTGTCACTTCTTCAAAGCTTTCTTTTTTCTGCCTGTAAATAGCACTAGCTTTTTCAAGCTCACTTTTTGCTTTTATGTGTTCCTGAGCTTTTGCAAGTATGCTTGTCGTTTCTTCCAGCGCTTTTTCGGTTGCGGCGGTATCTTCCAGAACTTTTGTGTCGGCTTTTTTGTCGTTTTCAAGAAGTGAGTTGATAAGCTCAATAACATCTTCAATTGTTATTTCGCCTTTGACGGCTTTTTGCGAGTCGGGGTAAAGAACATTGTCTTCGTCACAAAGAATACCGGAGATATACTGCTTTACACTGTTTTCAGCGGTTTCGTATTCGTTTTTAACAAGCGAATATTCGTGTTTGATTCTATCCTGCAGGATACGGTAGCTGTCTGTTTTGAAAATTTTACGGAATATTTCCTGGCGTTCTTCCGTGCTTGCAACAAGAAGCTTTCTGAAATCACCCTGGGCTATCATTGCAATCTGTGAAAATTGGTTGCGGTCCACACCCATAATTTCAGTAACGGCAGAATTTACATCTGTGATTTTAGATACAACTCTGCCATCGGGATAGATAAGCTCGGCATTAGCTTTCTGTTCAGTTATACCATTACCCTTTTTAGCTTTTCTTTTATATTCGGGGTTTCTTTTAATGGTATATTTCTTGCTGTCGTAAAGAAAGGTTAGCTCAACCTCTGTGGGTGTTTCAAGGTCGGCATATTTTGAACGGAGCATGGAAGTTTCTCTAAGACTACCGCTTGCCGTGCCGTAAAGAGCAAAGCAAACAGCATCAAATATTGTTGTTTTGCCCGCACCTGTATCACCTGTAATAAGGTAAAGTCCATTTGTGCCGAGTTTTTCAAAATCTATTTCAGTTATGCCTGCATATGGTCCGAAAGCAGACATTTTAAGTTTTAAAGGTCTCATTTTTCGCTCTCCCATATGCTTTCAATAAGCTGCTTTGAAAATACGAGCTGCTCATCGCTCATTGTCTGACCGTTCTGCTTTTCGTAAAATTCGGCAAACAAATCAAGCGGTGACCTGTGCTCGATATTTTCAATTGTTTCAAGTGTGTTATTGCTTCTTGTGCGGGTGTTGTCATAGTCAATCTTCATAAGGTTGGGATATATCACACGAAGTATGCTTATAGCATCGGGTATATCGTCCTCATCTGTGAGGGTGATGTGCATATAGTCTTTTAGATTTGAGTTTTCATAGTTTTCCTTGAGGGTAACTTCATCGTATGTGCCTTTGATTTCACGCATATCGTGTTTTGGGGTAAGCGGTACGGTAGTGATTTCAAGCTTGCCCTTTTTACCGAGTTTGACAACGGTTATGCTTTTATTATGCTTGACTTCGGAAAATGAATATTTGAGCGGAGTGCCGCAATAGCGGATTTTTTCGCTTCCGATATTCTGCGGTCCATGAATATGACCGAGTGCGACATAATCAAACTTTTCAAACACACTTGCGTCAACATTGTCCGAGCCGCCGACAGAAACCTCTTCAGATTCGCTTCTTTCTGCGCCCGTAACAAACTGATGTGTAATAATAACATTTCGCTCGGCTGTGTTGATATTCATATTTTCAATCGCAACACGCACAGCATCTGTGTAGCTTTCAATTGTTTCTTTCTCAAAAAATCTGCGTACATTGGCAGGCTTGATAAACGGGAGCATATAAAAATTGACCTTGCCGTTTCCGTCTTCAAGGCTTGTTGCTTCAACCGTGCCGTTGTAAACGGGGGAGAGGTGAATACCGCTATGCTCCATAAGTCTGCCGCCGAAAGCAAGCCGCTCGGCAGAATCGTGGTTGCCGCTGATAATGAAGGTGTGCAGCTTTCGCTTTGCAAGGTCCGTCAGAAAGCTGTCAAAAAGCTGTACCGCTTCGGCAGACGGTACGGACTTGTCGTAAACATCGCCTGCTATGAGCACGGCATCGGGTTTTTCGTCATCAATAACATTGATAATTTTTTTGAGTATATATTCCTGGTCCTCAAGCATAGAGAATTCATTTACACGCTTTCCTATGTGCAGGTCGGATAAGTGAATTAGTTTCATCGGTTTACCTCCGCAGATTTATGGGTATATTTTAACAAAGTGTGAGATTAATTACAATATTATTAGAAACCAATTTTATTGAGTGGTGCACTTGTTTCGGTTTCTTCTGCTGGGACATTATCATCGGTTTCGAGATTTACCGTAATTTCTTCAACTGCTTCGGGGGGCAGTACACGCGCAATTACCGAGGAATGTGTAATAAACATTGTCTGTGCGAAAGCGTGGTCACCGATTTTGTCATAGAGTCTGCCTGCACTGTATGTGCCGTTGTATACGGTTTGGTGCTGTTTGCTACATAGCCGATAGTGTCAATCATCGGCATTTCAGCACGAATTGCTTCACAGTCATAGATGTTATCTTCGTCTTTTGTGAGCTTGAAAATCTTGCCGACTCTGAACGGCTTGAATCCGTAGTAATTGTTCATACCTGTGATGGTTACAAAAATTTCTTCCATAATAAGCTTCCTCTCTGTTTCGTTGTGAGCTTATTATACCGTCAGTTATGTCCGATAAAACGGACTTATTTGCGAAAAATTGACTTTTGTGTACTTGTTATTGTACACATATTGATGTATAATAAGCTCAATAAAGAAAGGGTGTGTGCCGCATGGCAAAATCCGCCAACCAGAAATTGAAATTATTATATATCACAAAGCTGCTGATGAATAATTCCAACGAAAGTCATCCTGTGAGTATGAACAGAATACTTGATGAACTTGCTGCAAACGGTATTTCTGCCGAACGAAAGAGCATTTATGACGATATGGAGTCGCTGAGGGTGTTCGGGCTTGATGTGAACCATATCGGCGGTAAAAAAGGCGGATATTATATCGGTGAGCGTGATTTTGAGCTGCCGGAATTAAAGCTGCTTGTTGACAGCGTTCAGTCCTCAAAATTCATAACCGAGGATAAGACATATAAACTGATTAAAAAAATAGAAAATCTTGCGAGTGTTTATGACGGCCAGCTCCTGCAAAGGCAGGTTTATGTCAAAAACCGTGTCAAGAGCATGAACGAAAGTATTTACTATGCTGTTGATGCTGTTTCCGATGCAATAGCGCAGAACAAAAAAATCAGATATAAATATTTTGAATATACCGTCAGCAAGGAGCGCAAATTCCGCCACGACGGTGCGGTTTATTTTGTTAGTCCGTTTGCACTCATATGGGACGATGAAAACTATTATATGCTTGCATGGGATTCGACGGTGCGGAAGATGAAGCATTACCGCGTTGATAAAATGTACGGTGTTGAAGTGAGCGACGAAGACCGAGAAGGCAACAAGGAGTTTGAAAGCTTTGATATGTCGGCTTATACTAAAACGGTTTTCGGTATGTTCGGCGGTGAAGAAGTCAGGGTAAAACTACGCTTTGCCAACCACCTTGCAGGAGTTGCGATTGACCGCTTCGGCAGGGATACAATTCTTATTCCCGACGGTGATGAATTTTTTACTGTGAATGTTGATGTCGTGCCGAGTGCACATTTCCTTGCCTGGGTTTTCGGTTTTGGTACGGAGGCTGAAATAATTTCGCCTGAATCGGTCAAAGACGAAATGAAGAATCAACTTAAACAGCTTACACAAATGTACAAATAATTAACGACTGCAAGTCACATTTTGTTTTATAAGACTTGAAACCGATGAAGCTTTGACTGAGCTCGGTCAGGATATAAAAATAACTTTATTTACGGGAGTGTTAATATGATTACTTTTATCTGCTATCCGAAATGTACAACTTGTCAAAAGGCTAAAAAATGGCTTGATGACAACAGTATAGAATATGAGTTGCGTGACATCAAAAAAGATAATCCTTGCGCTGAAGAATTATTGCAATGGTATAATATCAGCGGTCAGCCGCTTAAAAAGTTTTTCAATACAAGCGGTTTGCTGTACAAATCCATGGAGCTGAAAAACAAGCTGCCGACAATGCGTGATGATGAAATGATTTCGCTTCTTGCAACTGACGGTATGCTTGTGAAAAGACCGCTTCTTATCTGTGATGATACTGTGCTTATCGGATTTAAGGAGCAGGATTGGAAAAGCCTGTTGTAATCGCTTTTTTATTAATTTATTGAATAATTAATCGCTGTAATATGATTGCGGCTTTTGGGTGTAAAAAATCTCCTGCGGTAGAATTAAGCTGTCTGCCGCAGGAGATTTTTGCTTGATTGTTTTAAAACATCGTTTAGTTTTCGGGATAGCCATTCATTTCGTTGAGAATATTTCTTACTCTGTCAGGACAGTCGGTAATAATTCCGTCAACACCTGCTTTAATCATATTGCGTATTTCTTCACTCTCATCAACGGTCCATACATTAACATCAAGTCCGTTTTTGTGTGCATTCTCAACGAATTTGCCTCTGATACAGAGCTTGTGCGGATGTGCAGCATGGCACTTCATTTTTTTCATAGCTCCGAATGGCGGCAGGAATGCGAGAAATGCGCGCTTGTAGCCTGCAGGATAGAGAAAGGCTGTCTTGCATTCAGGAGCAATCTGTTTGATGTATTCAAGAATTTCTTTGCTGAAACTTGAAATGAGAAGAATGTCGCTTAAGCCCCTTGCTTCAACTGCTTCAAGTGTTTTGCGGACAAGTGTTTCGCGCCTTGCAGTGTCCTTTTCGGGTTTGAGTTCAATGTTAAGAACTTTAAGTCCCTTACCCGTTGCAAGGTCAAGAAATTCGTCAAGAGTGGGAAGAGGAGTGTCCTTGAACTTTGGGTCGTAATATGAGCCGAAATCGTATTTCTTCAGCTCTTCAAGTGTCATTTCCTCAATTTTACCCGTACCGTTTGAGGTTTCGTCAATCGTGTAGTTGTGACAGATTACGGGCACACCGTCTTTTGAAAGGTGAACATCGGTTTCAAAACCGTCTGTGCCCATTTCAATTGCCTTCTGAAATGCGGGCAGAGTGTTCTGCGGTGCGCGCTTGTTAGCGCCTCTGTGTGCAATAATATTTACGTTGTACATTATGAAACTCCCTCTTTTACAAATTACATTGATTCGGGGACTGTTATGCGAAGCATGGTGAGAACATTGTGAAGCGTAGCCTTGACACAGCTGCAAAGGTAAAGCCTTGCGTGTGTGAGTGCTTCGTCCTCGCTGCTGACTCTGCATGCGTTGTAGAATTTGTGGAAGAGTGTTGCAAGCTCAACACAGTAACGGGTGATTCTTGCAGGGTCATAGTTCTTTGCTGCATTTACAATTTCACCTGTGAGTGAAGCAAGGTGGCTGATAAGCTCTCTTTCTTCAGGTGCTGTGAGTAATTTAAGTTCATCGTCTGTACAGTCAACCGCATCAATGTTTTCAATGCCGAGCTTTTTGAAAATGCTGCAGATTCTTGCGTGAGCATACTGGCAGTAGTAAACGGGATTCTGTGCGCTCTGCTCAACGGCAAGGTCAAGGTCGAAATCCATCTGTGAGCCGGGCTCGCGGATGTTGAAAAGGAAACGCACTGCATCAATCGGAATTTCTTCAAGCAGGTCCTCAAGAGTGATTGATTTGCCTGTACGCTTGCTCATTCTTACAACCTCGCCGCCGCGTGTAAGGCGGACAAGCTGCATAAGAAGAATGTCAAGCTTTGATGAATCAACACCGATTGCGTCAAGCACACCCTTCATTCTTGCGACATGACCGTGGTGGTCAGCACCCCAGATGTTGATTGCCTTGTCAAACTTTCTGCCTTCAAGTTTGTTGCGGTGGTAGGCAATGTCTGCGGCAAAGTAGGTGGGGTTGCCGTTTGCGCGCACAAGCACCTCGTCCTTTTCGCCGCCGTGCTCAGTTGCCTTGTACCATACAGCACCGTCTTTTTCATAGGTCAGACCCTTTTCTTTGAGAAGGTTGAGCGTGTCTGCAAGCTCGCCGCTGTTGTAAAGTGAGCTTTCACGGAACCATACATCGTAGTCAATTCTGTATTTATCGAGGTTTGCGTGCATCTTGTCAATATTGAGCGGCAGTGCAAACTCTACGAGAGCGGCTCTGCGTTCTTCCTCTGTTGCGCTCATATATTTGTCGCCGTGAATGTCTGCAAATTGCTGTGCGCGTTCTTTGATGTCTTCACCGTGGTAGCTGTCCTCGGGAAGCTCAACAGCATCCTCGCCCTTGAAAATCTGTTGGTAGCGGACATCGAGTGAAAGACCGAATTTTGCAATCTGGTTACCTGCGTCATTTACATAAAACTCTCTTGTAACCTTATAGCCTGCCCAGTCGAGTACTGCAGCAAGGCAATCGCCGAGTGCGCCGCCTCTTGCATTGCCCATGTGCATGGGACCTGTGGGGTTTGCGGAAACAAATTCAACATTTACTGTTTTACCTTCGCCGTAGTCTGAGCGGCCGTAGTCTGCACCGCATGCACGTACATCGCGCAGAATTGCCGAATAGTATTCATCGCTGAGATAGAAGTTGATGAAGCCTGCACCTGCAACCTCGCACTTTGCAACATAAGTGCCCTCAAGGTCAAGATTTGCGCAGACTGCATCCGCAATCTGACGGGGTGCGCGGCGGAATACCCTTGCGCCTGCCATTGCGGCATTGGTTGAGAAATCGCCGTTTGCGCGGTCTGCAGGAACTTCAATGTTGAATGCAGGAATTTCTGCTTCTGGCAGAGTGCCTGCTGAAATTGCTTTTTTAAATGCTTCGTTGACAGCTGAAACCAGCTTGTCCTGAACCTGTTTGACTGTTTTTGACATTTTATATAACCTCTCTTATTCGAAGCGGAATGTTATTTTTAGTTCGTTGTGTGAGCAGAAGCCTGTATTAAAATCGAGAGTGTAGCTGAAAAACAGCTCACCTTCATGTTCTCTGACTTGGCTTCTTACTTCCTTGCCGTGTACACCGAGCATAAGGTCAACATACTCTGTTGCGTACATACAGCTGTAGCGCTTGCCGGGTTCAACAATAAGCTGTGCGTTGTGCTTGCCGCCAAGGCGCTTCATTGTGACCACACCGTCGATGAATGAAACGGTGGTTTCGCTGCCCTTGAAATCCTCTGTTTCCTTGTATCTGAGCAGGTAGCCGTTTTCTTTTTCTTCATACTTGCCGACAGTGGAAAGCTTTGCGGTTTCCTTCTGTCCGTCAACAATGTGAGTGTCGTTGATTGTTATTACAACTTTTCGGCTCATCGTCGGCTCTCCTTTCGCTGAATTGCAAGAGTGAGAAGTCTGTCGAGCAATTCGGGGTAGGAAACACCGCTGTGTTCAAAGAGCTTGGGATACATGCTGATTGATGTGAATCCGGGGATTGTGTTTATTTCGTTGAGCAGAATCTGCTCGTCGTTTACAAAAAAGTCAACTCTTGAAAATCCGGAACAGCCCAGAGCCTTGTATGCCTTGATTGCCTGTGCCTTAACTTCCTTGAGTCTTTCTTCGCTTATTCTTGCAGGAATGAAAAGACCGCTTGTGCCTGCAACATATTTTGCATCGAAATCATAGAAATCGTTGCAAGGTGCAATCTCGCCGGGTGTTGCAACAATCGGCTCGTCGTTACCGAGTACGGCGCATTCAACCTCTTTGCCGAAAACTGTTTCTTCAAGCACAACCTTGCTGTCGTTTGCAAAAGCAACCTCAATGCCGTCTGCGAGTGTGTGAATATCGGTAGCTTTGCTGATTCCTACGGAAGAGCCTGCGTTTGCGGGCTTTACAAAAATCGGATATCCGAGAGCTTTTTCTGCTTCGTTAAGCGCTTTCTGCGGATTGCTGCGGTATTCGTGCTCAGTAAAGCTGAGCCATTTTGCCTGAGCGATGCCTGCCCGGTCCGCAAGTGCGTTTGTTACAGCTTTGTCCATGCAGTCTGCGCTTGAAAGCATATCACATCCTACAAAGGGAAGCTCTGCAAGCTGAAGCAGACCCTGCACCGTACCGTCTTCACCGTTTTTGCCGTGAAGTACAGGGAAAACAACATCAACCCTTGTTGTGACAGCCTTGCCGTCAATAATCTCAACAATTCCGCCGACTGCTGTGTCGGGCACTATGTATGCAGGATGGAGCTTTGTTTCGTCTTCAAGCCATTTGTCATCGGGCAGATTTGCTGTGTCGCCGCAGTAACGCAACCAACGACCGTCTTTTGTGATGCCAAGCATTATAACATCATATTTATCACGCGGAATGTTATTGATAACGGATTGAGCGGAAACGGTTGAAACATCGTGTTCGCTTGAGTTGCCGCCGAAAAGTGCAAGTACTGTAAGCTTTTCCATTATAAATCTCCTTGAGAGTTGTTTATTTTGATTATTGTTTATTATATTTATACTCATACAAATATATATAATACCATAATTAAACACGCTGTGCAATTGTTTACTTGCACATATTTTAGCCCGGCAACAAATAAAAAAATATAAAGCGTTGCCGTTAATCTGATAACAACAACGCTTTGAGAGTGAAAATAAAAAAGATATAAGAACTTTTATCTGAAGCTTAAAGCTTTGAGAAGCCGTAGCTATTGATAAGTGCATCAAGCTTCTGTCCTTCCTTGCACAGTGGACACTCGTGCGAAGGAACTGTGAAGTAGCCGGGCAGGTCGTTGGGGTTGAATACGGAGTTTACGGAGAAGCCTGCGCACTCTTCACTTGTGGAGAAGATTGCGGCAACGCCTGAAATTTCACCGCCGTAGTACTGGATTGCTTCGATTGCAGCCTTGACTGTGCCGCCCGTTGCGACGGAAACCGCAAGCACAAGCACATGCTTGCCCTTAATCATAGGCACGAGATTGTCGCGGAAAATGATCTGCGATGTGCCTGTCATCTCTGGTGTAACAACATAAACAGTCTGGTGAGCATTTATATTCATGAATGAATTCTTTGTAAGCTCGTTTGCAAGACATGTGCCGATAACCTCTGTGCCGTCAAGGCAGAGGATTGTGTCAATAATTGTGCCGTTGTAGCTGTAGTTGCTGCAAAGCTCTTTTGCAACAGCCTTTGCTTCGGAAAGACGGGACTTCTGGGCAACAACATCTATATAATAGTTGCTGTGAGAGTGGTTTGTTGCAAAGTGACCCTTTGAAACACGCAGATAAAGGTTACTGCGTTTTGTTTTGATTTTTGTGGTGTTTTGTGTAGGCATTGGATAATACCTCCTTGAATCTGGTTATTTGTGTTGCTATTGTACAACAAACGGATGAAAAAAACAAGATTTTTTAGCAAAATTATTGCAAAAATTTTGCGCTGAAAAAGATTTTTGCAAAAGTGTTGACAAAAAGGGTAAAGTTTGATACTATACATAAGCAAACAAAGCAGGAACACCCGTGTCCTCACCGTCGGGGCAAAGCTCTACGGCGGTCAATAATTTTCGCTTTCAGTGCCGTATTTGCGGCGCTGTGTTTAATGCGGTTATTGTATGCGTGGGTGGCTTCTGCTCACGCATTTATTAATTTTTGGGGGTGCTTGAACATTAGTGCTAAAGAACTGCAGATCAATGAAGAAATAAGAGACAAGGAGCTGCGCGTTATCAGCAACGACGGTGAACAGCTCGGCATCATGTCAGCAAGCGAGGCTCTTCGCATTGCGGAAGAGCGCGACCTTGACCTGGTTAAAATTTCACCTCAGGCAAAACCGCCTGTGTGCAAAATTATGGACTACGGCAAGTATCGCTTCGATATGGCAAAACGTGAGAAGGAAGCCCGTAAGAATCAGCGTGTAGTTGATATTAAAGAGGTTCGTCTTTCGGTAAACATTGATACGCACGATTTTGACACTAAGGTCGGTCATGCCAAGCGATTTATTGCAGGCGGCGACAAGGTCAAGGTTTCAATACGTTTCAGAGGCCGTGAGATGGCTCACACCAACCTCGGTAACGAAATTATGGAGCGTTTTGCAAATTCATGCAACGAATTTGCCGTTGTCGAAAAGGCCGCAAAACTTGAGGGACGTCAGATGCTTATGTTCCTCGCACCTAAGCCAACTAAATAAAACTAAAACAAGGAGGATAAAACAATGCCTAAAATCAAAACACACTCCGGTGCAAAGAAGCGTTTTAAGCTGTCAAAGAACGGCAAGCCCATGAGAGGTCACGCCAACAAATCACACATCCTTACAAAGAAGAGCACAAAGCGCAAGAGAAACCTTCGCAAGACAACTGTTGCTGATGTAACAAACTGCAAGCAGATCAAGCGCCTTATTCCCTACAAATAAGTCGTAAGGATCGTTTCAAACAAGAATTATAATTGGAGGTAACTAATCATGGCTCGTATTAAGGGCGCAACAATGACTCGCAAGAGAAGAAATAAAGTTCTCAGAATGGCAAAGGGCTACTATGGCTCAAAGGCAAAACTTTTCAAGACAGCTAAGCAGGCTGTTATGAAGTCCGGCCAGTATGCATACATCGGCCGTAAGCTCAAGAAGAGAGATTTCCGCCGTCTTTGGATCACTCGTATTAATGCAGCTGCAAAGATGAACGGTATGAACTACTCAACTCTTATCAACGGTCTCAAGAAGGCAGACATCAATCTCAACAGAAAGATGCTCTCCGAAATCGCAATTTCCGATCCCGCAGCATTCACAGCAATCTGCGAGAAGGCAAAGGCAGCACTTTAATAATCGCGAATTTTGTCAAGCCCTCGGTTTACCGCGGGCTTGATTTTTTAAAGGCTCGCTGATTTTGAACCTTAAGTGTGTTCTCGGCGGTTCTTTTTCTGTCATGCTTCACGAAAATGCTCGGCAATACACAAAGTATTGCCTGTGCTTTTCATTTTGCCTGACAAAAAAACACCTCGCCGATAATCACACTACGATTCAAAATCAGCTCGCAGAGAGATTTGGTGCGGTTCTTTTTCTGCCATGCTTCACGAAAATGCTCGGCAATACACAATTTTCAAGGTGATAATATGCAAACACTTATTACGGCAAAGACAAACGAAAAAATTAAATCTGCGGTGCGCTTGCGTGACAGTGCAAAGGCAAGGCGCGAGGAGGGAGAGTTTTTCCTTGAGGGTGCAAGACTCTGTGCCGATGCTTCGGGCAGTGTTGATGTAGTGCGCCTTTTTTACACGCAGAAGGCAAAAGAAAAATATTCTGCAGAGGTTTCCCTGCTTGAGCAAAGGGCAGCGGAGAGCTGTGAGGTAAGCGAAGAAATTGCCGCAAAGCTGTCCGATACCTTTTCCCCACAGGGCATATTTTGTGTTTGCAAAACCCTTGACAAAAAACATTATATAGATAAAATATATAGTAACGCAAAAATCATAGCTCTTGAAAATATTCAGGACCCTGCCAATCTCGGAGCAATTGCACGAACTGCAGAGGCGCTCGGAATTGGCGGTGCAGTGCTTTGCGGCTGTTGTGATATTTACAACCCCAAGGCTCAGCGCGCCGCAATGGGCTCGCTTCTCAGGCTGCCGATTATCACGGCAGACAATATGGGTGAAGTGATGAAGGATTTTCAGAGCAGAGGCTATGTAACCCTTTCCTCAACACCGAGTGAAACAGCATCGGATATTACAAAAATAAATATCGGTGAAAAAACGGTGTGCGTAATCGGTAATGAGGGCAACGGTGTCACGCAGACAACTGCAGACTGCTGTATGCACAGAGTCCGTGTGCCGATGAAGGGACGCGCAGAGTCGCTGAATGCTTCTATGGCGGCGGCGATAATTATGTGGGAGCTGATGAGATGAGTATTACTCACAGTGATGAAGCATATCAGATATGGCTGGCGCAGGCTCTCGGTGCCGGCTCGGATTATCTTACCGCGGTGAGTGAATTCGGCAGTGAGCATGCATTCTTCGAAGCAAGTGAAACACAGTGGCGTATGCTCGGTGTTTTCAGACCTGCACAGCTTGAGCGGCTTTCAAAGCGCGAAATTGAGCGCGCATCGAGATATGCGCAGATATGCCGCAACAATTCATGGCATATAGTTACTCAGTGCAGTGAATATTATCCGCCTCACCTGAAAAACATAAGCAACAGCCCTGCACTTATTTATGTCAACGGCGACCTTGAGTGTCTTAAATCAAAGCTGAATGTTTCAATAGTAGGTGCAAGAGAGGCTTCCCGCTACGGTAAAGAGGTTGCTTACAGGCTTGCTGCTTCGCTTGTCAAAGCAGGTGCTACGGTTGTCAGCGGCGGTGCGCTCGGAATTGATTCCGCTTCACACGAGGGGGCGCTTGCCGCAGGCGGCAAGACGGTTGCTGTTATGGGCTGCGGTCTCGGCTCATCATATCTGCCTGAAAACGAAGCGCTTCGCAACAAGATTTCGCATAGCGGGGCAGTAATAAGCGAATATCTTCCGCTGACCTCTCCGACAAGGGCAAGCTTTCCTATGCGTAACCGTATTATAAGCGGCATGTCGCTTGCAACCGTAATTGTTGAAGCCGGTGAAAAAAGCGGCTCTCTCGGTACTGCAAGGCATGCGATTTCTCAGGGAAGAGATGTCTGCGCTGTACCGGGCGATGCAATCAGCTCGGCATATATCGGCTCAAACATACTCATTGCCAACGGTGCAAAGCCTGTTTTTTCTGCGGCAGATGTTCTTTCCGATTATGTTTACACCTATCCTGAACTGATAGACCTCGACAAGCTTGAACGAAAGCTTGTGAGTGCTGAAGAAAATGAACCTGTTAAACAACAGGCACCTGACGGCATGAGTGAAAATCAGCGCAGGGTATACGATTTGTTCGGTACGGATGAAATCAGCTTTGATTCGCTTGTGATTCAGAGCGGACTTACAGCGTCAGAGCTTTCCGTTGAGCTGACCGGTCTTGAAATAGAAGGGCTGATTACAGCCTGCCCCGGTAACAGATATAAAATTGTTTAATTTTTATGTTCAAAATAAAATTACCTTTTAACGAAAGGATAAAAGCTTATGTCAAAGCTTGTAATAGTTGAGTCAATTTCAAAAGCAAAGGTTATCAAGGGCTTTCTTGGTGACGGTTATGAGGTTATGGCATCTGTCGGCCATGTGCGCGACCTGCCCGCTTCAAAGCTCAGTGTCGATGTTCACAACAATTTCGCACCCAGATATGAAATTGTAAAAGGCAAGGAAAAGCTTGTTGCAGAGCTTAAGAGTGCTGTCAAAAAAAGTGACGGTGTTCTTCTCGCAACTGACCCTGACCGCGAGGGAGAAGCTATTTCATGGCATCTTGCGACTTTGCTTGACCTTGATCTCAATAACAAAAACCGTGTAACCTTCAATGAAATAACACGCACAGGTATCACAAACGGTATGGCTAATCCCAGACAGGTTGACCTTGACATGGTCAATGCACAGCAGGCAAGACGAATTCTTGACCGTCTTGTGGGTTACAAGCTCAGCCCGTTTGTCAGCCAGAAAATCCGCCGCGGTCTTTCCGCAGGCCGTGTTCAGTCTGTTGCAGTGCGTCTTATTGTTGATAAGGAAGATGAAATCAACAGCTTTGTTCCCGAAGAATACTGGTCACTCGATGCCCGCTTCACTTCACCTTCACGCAGAGTCTTTACTGCCGCGTTTGCAGGTGATGAAACAGGCAAGGTTAAGCTTGTTTCCGAAGAACAGACAAATTCATATATTGCCCGCCTTGACGGTGCCGAGTACACAGTCGGTTCTGTCAAAAAGGGTACACGCAAAAAGAGTCCTGCACCGCCCTTCACTACATCAACAATGCAGCAGGAAGCTTCGCGCAGACTCAATTTCCAGTCACAGCGTACAATGAAAATTGCTCAGGAGCTGTATGAAGGTATAAATGTCAAGGGTCACGGCTCAATGGGTCTTATCACCTATATGAGAACAGACTCTCTCCGTATTTCCGACCAGGCAAGAGAGCAGGGTGCAGAATTCATCAAGTCAACCTACGGCGAAAAGTTCCTGCCCGAAAAGCCGCGTTTTTACAAACAGCGTGCGAATGCTCAGGACGGTCACGAAGCTGTCCGTCCCACAAACCCCGCACTTACGCCTGCAATGGTAAAGGACAGCCTTACAACAGAGCAGTATAAGCTTTACAATCTCATCTGGCTCCGCTTTATGGCAAGCCTTATGGCAGACTGTGTACAGAACACTGTCAAGGCTGAAATCAAGGCTCAGCGCCCCGGTGAGGAGCAGTACTGCACATTTACCGCAACAGGCTATGAAGTAAAGTTTGAGGGCTACACCGCACTTTACGAAGAAACAACAGAAGAGGACGAAGAGAAGGACGGTAAGCTTCCCGAGCTCAAGAGCGGTGAAGCACTCAAGCTCAAGGAGCTTGTTCCTGCCCGCCACTTCACTCAGGCTCCGCCCAGATATACAGAAGCTTCACTTATCAAGGCGCTTGAGGAAAACGGTGTCGGCCGTCCGAGTACCTATGCAACAATTATCACAACAATAATCAAGCGCGAATATGTAAAGCGTTCAGCAAAACAGCTTGTGCCTACAGAGCTTGGTGTTGCTACAACACGCCTTCTCGGTGAGCGTTTCCCCAAGATTGTAAATGTCAAGTTTACAGCACAGATGGAAACATCACTCGACGATGTTGAGGGCGGCAAGGCAGACTATATTGCTGTTCTTCACGATTTCTACGGCGATTTTGAAAAGACACTTGCAAAAGCAAAGACAGATATGCAGGGTGTCAAGATTGAGCTTGAAGAGGACAAGACGGATATTCCGTGTGACAAGTGCGGTGCGATGATGGTTATTAAAACAGGCCGCTTCGGCAAGTTTCTTGCTTGCCCCAATTATCCCACCTGCAAAAATGCAAAACCGCTTATTCAGGAAACCAACGCGGCTTGCCCGAAGTGTGGTGCAAAGGTTGTTGAAAAGCGCAGCCGCAAGGGTCATGTGTTCTACGGCTGTGAAAGCTGGCCCAAGTGCGATTTTGTAACATGGGATAAGCCTACAGGCGAAAACTGTCCGCAGTGCGGCAAGGCACTTTTTAAGCAGCGTGGCGGTAAAATTGCCTGCCTGAATGAAGGCTGCGGCTTTGAGAAAAAAGCAACCAGAAAGAAAGGCAAGGAAGATGAATAAGGCTACCGTTATAGGTGCAGGTCTTGCAGGTGTTGAAGCGGCATGGCAGCTTGCAAAAGCAGGCATTGAAACCGAGCTTTGGGAAATGAAGCCTCTCAAATATTCGCCAGCACATAAAATGTCAGGTTATGCAGAGCTTGTCTGTTCCAATTCTCTAAAGGCTATGCGCCTTGACAGTGCGGCAGGTATGCTTAAGGAAGAGATGCGCCGCTTCGGCTCGGTGTGCATGATTGCCGCAGAGCAGTGCTCTGTTGCGGCAGGCGGTGCGCTTGCCGTTGACCGCGATGAATTTTCTGCAATTATCACAAGGCTGATTGATGAAAATCCGCTTATCACCGTAAAACACGGTGAGGTTGAGAAAATTCCGCAGGACGGTGTTGTTATTGTTGCGGCAGGTCCGCTTGTTTCTGACAACTTGGCGGCGGACATCGATTCTCTGTGCGGTGGAAGACTCAGCTTTTTTGATGCGGCAGCACCGATTGTTACTGCAGAAAGCCTTGATTATGACAGCACATTTACCCAGTCGAGATATGACCGCGGCGGTGAAGATGATTACATCAACTGCCCGATGAATAAAGAAGAATACGAAGCCTTTTATGAGGCTATAATGTCCGCCGAGCGCGCAGGTGTGCACGCGTTTGACGAGCGGCACGATGTTTATGAGGGCTGTATGCCGATTGAAGCTATGGCTTCGCGCGGTGCAGATACAATGCGCTACGGTCCGCTGCGCCCTGTTGGTCTGCGCGACCCCAAAACAGGTCACAGACCTTGGGCGGTGTTACAGCTAAGACGCGAGAATGCCGATGGCACACTTTTTAACCTTGTCGGTTTTCAGACAAACTTGAAATTCGGCGAGCAGAAGCGAGTTTTCTCGATGATTCCCGCACTTAAAAATGCGGAGTTTGTGCGCTACGGTGTTATGCACCGCAACACATTTATAGATTCACCAAGGCTTCTTGAAGCTGATTATTCCTTCCGCACAAGACCGGGTTTGTACTTTGCAGGCCAGATTACCGGTGTTGAGGGATATATGGAGTCGGCGTCCTCCGGTATACTTGCAGGTGTGAATGCAGCAAGACATATTAAGGGCGAAGCACCGCTTATTCTGAAAAATACCACAATGATGGGTGCGCTTGCTCAGCATGTCAGCTCATCAGAGTCAAAGGATTTTCAGCCGATGGGTGCAAACTTTGGTATATTGCCGCCGCTTGAAAACAAAATAAGAGATAAGCGCGAGCGATATGCCGCACTTGCAAAGCGCGGGCTTGAAGAGCTGGAAACAGACTGATAAAGAAGGTAAAAGTAATGAAAATTATTGTTGATGCCTTTGGCGGTGACAATGCACCGCTTGAAATTCTCAAGGGCTGCCGTATGGCAGTTGAAGAGCTTAAAGTTGATATACTGCTTGTCGGCGATGAAGCAAAAATTAAGCAGTGTGCAGAAGAAAATAAAATTAACATTGAAGGCATGGAAATTCTGCAGGCAGACAAGGTCTTTGAAATGAAATATGACCCGCGCACGGTTATGAAGGAGCATTCTGACACTTCGCTTGCCGTGGGCATGAAAGCGCTCACCGAAGGCAAGGGTGATGCTTTTGTTTCCGCAGGCAGCACGGGTGCAATTGTTATGGGAGCAACCTTTATTGTGAAAAGAATAAAGGGTGTCAAGCGCGCGGCAATTGCAAGCATTATGCCTTCGCAGAAAAATCCGTTTATGCTTCTTGACTGCGGTGCAAATATTGATTGCAAGCCTGAGCATCTCTGCCAGTTTGCAATGATGGGCACGATTTATATGAAAAACATAATCGGTGTTGAAAGCCCTGAAGTCGGAATTGCAAACATCGGTGTGGAAGAAAACAAGGGTACACAGCTTCAGCTTGATACCTATGCAATGCTCAAAGAAAGCGGTCTTAACTTTATCGGCAATGCAGAGGTGCGCGACATTGCTTACGGTGCGGCAGATGTAATTGTTGCAGACGGATTTACGGGTAATGTAATCCTCAAAATGTATGAAGGTGTTGCAGGGGCACTTGTAAAAAATATAAAGGCTGTGTTTAAAAAGAACATTCTTTCAATGCTCTCTTACCTTGGTGTAAAGAGTGGTATGAATGAATTCAAAGCGAAAATGGATTATAAGGAGTATGGCGGAGCTGTGCTTCTCGGTATAGCAAAGCCTGTTATCAAGGCGCATGGCTCATCTGATGCAAGAGCCTTCAAAAATGCCATACGGCAGGCAGCCAACTGCGTTAAAAAAGATGTGGTCGGCGAAATAACAAGGAATATCGGAGAGTGAAACTCTTGAAAACAGATATTGCTGCTTTTGAGCAAAAAATAAATTATACATTCAAAAATAAAGAGCTGCTTATAACTGCGCTCACTCATTCCTCTTATGCAAATGAATGCGGCGGCAGTTTTAATGAGCGACTTGAATTTCTGGGCGATTCCGTGCTTGGCATGATTACTGCTGAGTATTTCTTCCGCCATCACAAGAATATGCCTGAGGGTGAGTTGACAAAGCTCCGTGCTGCAACGGTGTGCGAAAAATCGCTTTTCGGTTTTGCAAAGCAGATTGATTTAGGTTCTTTCATCAAGCTTGGCAAGGGCGAACTGAATACGGGCGGCAGAGAGCGCCCGTCAATCGTGTCCGATGCTTTCGAGGCTGTTATTGCCGCAATTTATATCGACGGCGGAATGGACAGTGCAAGAGAATTTGTGCTTCGCTTTGTAAAAGACAGCGAAAAGCATTCGGGCGAATCTGCTTTTAAAGATTACAAGACAATTCTGCAGGAGATTATTCAGCGCAACCCCGAAGAAAAGCTTGAATATGTGCTTTCGGGCGAGAGCGGACCTGCACACGACAAAATTTTTGAGGTGGAAATTCATCTCAACAGCAATGTTATCGGCAAGGGCAAGGGTCACAGCAAAAAGCTTGCAGAGCAGGCGGCAGCGGGCGAAGCACTCAAGCTTATGGGCATTAAAGTATGAGACACGCAAACATTGCGGTTTTTGTACCGCACAACGGTTGCCCGAATCAGTGCAGCTTCTGTAACCAGCGCACAATTTCCGGCACGGCCAGTCAGCCGTCTCCGGAAGATGTAGCTTCAGCTTGCGAAAGGGCGATGCAGGGCGGATGTGAAAATTCGGTTGTTCAGCTTGCTTTTTTCGGCGGCAGCTTTACTGCGATTGACCGCGGTTATATGGTGTCGCTTCTTGAAGCGGCACAGCCTTACATAAAAAACGGTTTCATCAACGGCGGTATACGCATTTCAACGCGCCCCGATTGTATTGATGAAGAAGTTCTTTTGCTTCTGAAAAAGTACGGTGTGAGTGCAATTGAGCTTGGCGCACAAAGTATGGATGATACCGTGCTTTCTCTCAATCACAGAGGACATACGGCGGCAGATGTTGAAAATGCCGCAAGGCTTATAAAAAAGAACGGTTTTGAATTTGGTCTGCAGATGATGACCGGACTTTACGGTTCAACTCCCGAAGAGAGCTTTATGACTGCTGAAAAGTTTATTTCGCTTTCACCTGATACGGTACGGATTTATCCTACGGTGGTCCTGCCGGGCACAATGCTTGCAGAGCTTTACCTAAGCGGTGAGTACAAAGTGCCGTCGCTTGATGAAAGCGTTGAGCTTTGCTCTTATCTGCTTGAAATGTTTGATAAAGCAGGCGTCAGTGTAATCCGTCTTGGCCTTCATGCGCAGCAGGATGTGTGTGACGGCTATCTTGCAGGTGGCTACCATCCTGCGTTGCGTGAGCTTTGCGAGGGAGAAATTTATTTCCGCAAAATTAAATCGGCCCTTGACGGTAAGCCGCAGGGCGATTATGAAATAACTGTTTCATCGGGTGAAATTTCAAAAGCGGTGGGGCAGAAAAAGAAGAACATTGTCCGCTTGTCGGCTCTCGGCTACAACTGCAGGGTAAAAGGCGATGAGTGGTATAAAAGATATGAATTGGGGGTGAAAAGATGTTTTTAAAATCACTTGAAATGCAGGGCTTTAAGTCTTTCCCTGACAAAACCGTGCTCGAATTCGGGCAGGGCATAACCTCTGTTGTCGGTCCTAATGGTTCGGGTAAGAGTAACATTTCCGATGCCGTGCGCTGGGTTCTTGGTGAGCAGTCTACAAAAAATCTTCGTGGCTCAAAAATGGAGGATGTCATTTTCAGCGGTACGGGTGTGCGCAGGGCACAGGGCTTCGCTGAGGTTACACTCAGACTTGATAATACCGACCGCGCACTTAAGTGCGACAAGGATGAGGTCAGTGTAACAAGACGCTATTACCGCTCAGGCGAAAGTGAATATCTTATAAATGGTGAAACGGTTCGACTCAAGGATGTAAATGAAATGTTCATGGATACGGGTCTTGGTCGCGACGGCTATTCAATGGTCAGCCAGGGCAGAGTTGCTGATATGGTTTCCTCAAAGTCCAGCCAGCGCCGTGATATGCTTGAAGAGGCGGCCGGTATTTCACATTACCGCTACCGCCGCAACGATGCAAACCGAAAGCTTGCTCTGGCGGAAGAAAACATGATTCGTCTACGCGATATACTCACCGGTCTTGAGGACAGAGTAGGTCCGCTGAAAATACAAAGTGAAAAGGCGCAGAAATTCCTGGTTCTTGCAGAAGAGCGCAAGGTGCTTGAAATCGGTCTCTGGCTTCACACCATAGATAAGGTGCGCGAACAGCTTCGTGCACACGAAGACAAACTCAACACCGCAACGGCACAGTATGAAGCGGTGGAAACAGAGCTTAATGAAATTGTTGCCGAAATGGAAGAGGCAATGGAGCAGAGCAGTCAGCTTACCGTGCGCATTGACGAGGCGCGCGAGGGTGCTTCGGGTATTGAGGAGCAGGCGGCGCAGCTTGATGCTCAGGTTGCCGTTGAGCTTAATTCAATTGAGCATAATAACGAAACAATTGCGCGTATCACGCGTGAAATGGAGCTTGCCGTTGAGTCAAAGCAGACTCTTGATGACGAAATAACCGAAACAATGAAAACGGTTGAGCTTCTCAAAAATGCAGAAAAGCAGAAGAGGGCACAGCTTGCCGAGGCTGCGGAAAAGATTGAAGGCCTTCAGGCACAGAGCCGCACTTTTGTTGAGCGCATTGCTGAGCTGTCAGAGGAGATTTCCCGCTTTGCTGTTAAAATCGGTGATTGCCGTGTTGAAATTTCAACCGCAAATTCATCTGTTGAAGAAATAAATTCCCGTCTTGAAACAATTGACGATATTGTTGCTTCAAGAAATGATGCAAAGGCTCAGCTTGAAGCAAAGAAAACTGAGCTTGAGAACCAGCTCGGTAAAGCAAAGGAGCTTGTTATCAGCACAACAAATGCTGTAAGAGGCTATGAGCTTAAGGTTGAATCACGCACTGAAAAGGCGGAGAAGCAGCGTCGAGAGATCGATGAGCTCGGTCTTGAAATTGACCGCAGGCGTTCGCGCGCAAAAATGCTCGATGACCTTGAAAAGAATATGGAAGGTTATTCTGGCAGTGTAAAGGCTGTTATGCGTGAGGTTAAACGCGGCACGCTCAAGGGGATTGAAGGCGTTCTTTCACAGCTTATTACCGTTGAAGAGCAGTACTCCGTTGCGATTGAAACCGCTCTTGGTGCTGCACTTCAGAACATTGTCACAGTTACGGAAAACGATGCAAAGCGCGCTATCAATTTCCTTAAGGATAACAAGTCGGGTCGCGCAACCTTTCTTCCGCTGAGCGCAATCAAGAGCAGAATGCTTGAAGAAAAAGGTCTTGACGATTGCTTCGGTTATGTTGCTGTTGCATCTGAGCTTGTCGGCTGCGATAAAAAGTATAATGATGTTATCGGTTCTCTTCTCGGCAGAACTGTAGTTGTCGAGGATATGGACTGTGCTATTATGATTGCAAAGAAATATTCGCATAAGCTTAAAATAGTTACCCTCGACGGTCAGGTTATCAATCCGGGCGGCTCAATGACGGGCGGATCGCGTACACAGAACGCAGGCATTCTCAGCCGTGCCAACGAAATTGAGCGCCTTAATAACGAAGTGGCAAAGCTTACAGCAGACCTTGACGGTATGCAGGCAGATTACAAATCGCTTCTCAGTGAGCTTTCTGCTTGCAGGGCAGATCTTGCGGGTACACAGGCGGACCTTACACGCGCCCAGGAGGATGTTATCCGTCAGGAGGGTGAGCTCAAGCTTGTTGCTGATAAGCTTGAAGATACACTTCGTTCAATTGATGAGCTTGCTGATGAAAAGGCAAATGCAGGCGAGCGACTCGCCGCACTTAATGCAGTTATTGAAGCTGCACGCGCAAAGGCAAAAGAGCTTGAAGAGCATACAGCTTCGCTTCGCAGTGAAATTGAAAAAGCAAATCTTGGAAGAGCGCGTCTTGGCGAAGACGAAAGCGAGCTTCAGAAGACAGAGAATAAAGCGAAGATGGATATTCTTTCAATTCAGAAGGATGTTCAGGCAAAGCTTGAGGCTGTTGCACTTCTGCGCCACCGCATTGCAAACCAGGGTATTAAGGTTGAAGACCTCAACCGTGAGATTTCCGAAATCGCACAGCGCAGCTGTGATATAAGAGAGAACATCATCCGCCTTGAGGAGCAGGCTGTTGAGCTTCGAAGCCGAAGCAAAGACACAAAGGCGGATATTCAGAGCTATATTGAAAAGAAAAACGGTCTTGATGCAAAGGCTTCGCTTCTCCGTCAGGATGAACGTGCAAAATCATCCGACCGTGAAAAGCTTTCCGGCGAGGTTGTCCGTCTTGAAGAACGCAAGGTAATAATGACAAAAGAGCTTGACGATACTGTTGCAAAGCTCTATGACGAATATCAGCTCACACGAAGCGAGGCTATTGAGCTTGGTATCGACCTTGGTGATATTTCTGAAGCAAAACGCAAGCTTCAGGAACTCAAGAATAAAATTCGTGCTCTTGGTAATGTTAATGTTGCTGCGATTGATGAATATAAAGAAGTATCTGAAAAATACGAATATATGAGCACTCAGATTGCTGACATTGAAAAATCCAAAACTGAGCTTGAAAAGCTTATCGGTGAGCTTACTGCAAAAATGGCGGCGCAGTTCCGCGAGCAGTTTGCTAAAATTAACCGTCACTTCGGCGAAACATTTGCCGAGCTGTTTGACGGCGGCAAGGCAGAGCTTCTGCTTGAGGATGAGCACAATGTTCTCGAATGTCCCATTGAAATCAAGGTTCAGCCACCCGGTAAGAATGTTCAGAACATTGACCTTCTTTCCGGCGGTGAAAAGGGACTTTCTGCAATTGCTCTTCTGTTTGCAATTCTCAAGGTTTCTCCCGCGCCGTTCTGCTTCTTTGATGAGGTTGAGGCGGCTCTTGACGATGTCAATGTTGTGCGCTATGCCCAGTATGCACGCCGTATGACAAAGAACACACAGTTCATTCTCATCACCCATCGCCGCGGCACTATGGAGGAGGCAGATATTCTCTACGGTGTAACAATGCAGGAAAAGGGCGTTTCAAAGCTGCTTGAACTCAAGACAGCCGAAATGGCACGCAAGCTTGGTCTTGCTTAAGCGGCAGCGAGATAATGAATTGAACTTAACTGAATAATCCAACCAAAACCTACCAAAACTAAAAGGCATCGGCAGAATAAATCTGTCGGTGCCTTATTATATTACATATTATTATATAGGAGTATGTTTATGAAAATTAAAGTTGTGGTTGCCTTGGCGGTTATTGCCGCATTTATTTTCAACATTGCAGGTTTTGCGGCGGACTGTGCTGAGGTGCGCCGTGATGTGCTTCGGCTTCATGTTGTCGGTGCTTCGGATTCGGATTTCGATCAGAATCTGAAATTAAAGGTGCGCGATGTCGTACTTGAAAAGGGCGGTGTGATCTTTGAGGGCACTGTCACAGCCGATGAGGCAGAAAAAATAATCACTCCGCGTATTTCCGAGCTTAAAGCCGCCGCAGAAGCGGTATTGCTCGAAAATGGGTGCAATTATACGGTTGAAATAAGTGTAGGTAAAGAATATTTCGCTACGCGATGTTATGAAAAATTTACTATGCCAGCAGGTGTCTATACCGCAGTGCGTGTCAATATCGGCACAGCCGAGGGCAGAAACTGGTGGTGTGTGATGTTTCCGCCGCTCTGCCTTCCTGCCGCTACTGTGGATGCAGATGCCTTCTTTACCGACGATGAAATGAAAGTCGTTTCTTCTTCTCCCAAATATGAGCCGAGATTTAAGATAGTTGAAATCATCGAATCAATAAAAAACAAACTTCACAATATATCATAGGGCAATTCACGAATCGCATAAAAATGTCATCCTGAACGAAGTGAAAGATCTTTTAGAGTTTCAAGATTTTTCGCGCGCGCTCAGAATGACAATATTACTTGGTGTTTGATGATGACCCGATGCTACGATACAACTCGCCCTGCCTTACTCCGTCTTCCCTGAATCTTTTATTAATCGTGTTCAGCACATTCTTCTTATCTGCACTCCACATCGGTGCAATAAGGTCTTTCTTTGCGCCGTCGCCCGTCAGCCTGTGAATTACGGTTTCGGGCGGAAGCAACCTCACGCAGTTTTCTAATATATCAATATATTTATCCATACTTAATACATCGAAATTACCTTGTCTGTATTCCTCTGCAAGGTCAGTGCCCTCAAGTACATGTAGCAGCTGCAGCTTGATTCCGTCGATTTTTAAATTTGCAAGATACCTGACGGTTTCATAAATCATTTCTTCTGTTTCAAACGGTAGACCTATTATGATGTGAACTATTATTTCAATCCCAACAGCTTTGAGTCTTCTTACTGCGTCTTCAAAAACTTTAAGCTTATAACCTCTGCGGATATATTCAGCCGTGTCTTCGTGAATAGTCTGCAAACCAAGCTCAACAAATACTGGCTTAGTAATGTTAAGCTCACTTAGTAATTCAATAACTTCATCGGGCAGACAGTCAGGGCGGGTTGCAACGGATAGCGCTACAACTTCATCGGGCGCGATTGCCGCAGTGAAAAGCTGATGAAGTCTTTCAACAGGTGCATAGGTGTTGGTGTAGTCCTGAAAATATGCAATGTATTTTGCATCCTTTGCTTTAATGGCAACAATAGCTTTGGCATTTTCAATCTGTGCTTCAATATCTTCGCACCTTTTTGCGGCAAAATCACCGCTGCCTTTTGTTGAACAAAAAATGCAGCCGCGCGTGCCGAGAGTGCCGTCGCGTGTCGGACAGGTCATTCCTCCGCTTAATGCAAGTTTATAAATTTTACATCCAAACCGTTCTTTCATTGCCTGATTAAAAGAGTTGTACATTGTTTTCTCCACAATTTTTGTTATTGTGGTTTGATTGTAACATAAGTGAATATAAAACACAATAACCCCTAATTTGTGCACCTTGCTAAGGCGTTAACTATATAATGTATATAATAATATATATAATATTATATAGAAAAATGAAACGCGAGGCGCGGTGTTATGAAAGTGAAAAAATATCGAAAAAAGTTGTAAAAAAGTGTTGACAAGTCCGTTCTGATTTGTTATTATAGCAAGGCGCTCGTGAGGAGCGCAGTCAACAGAATAGCGAACTGAAAAAAGTTCAAAAAAGTTGAAAAAAAGTGTTGACAAGCTAAAATGTTTGTGATATAATTCATAAATGTTGCGGCAAAAAGCGCAACACGAAACGCACCTTGAAAATTAAACAACGATTGA
>JAZQGE010000027.1:0-52350 GCA_045539895.1 Acutalibacteraceae bacterium | reverse complement strand
TATATAACAAACATAAATTCCTCATATAATTCTAGGTTTATGCTATAAAGTTTAATTTTCTTCAAAATATGCATTCCTTTGCTTTAAGGAAGAAAACTGCATCGAGTATAAATAAAATTAATTTAAGCTGTTCAATGAATTTCGTATCGGACATTAAACTATAATTAATCTTCGAGGTAATAAATGTTTGTTCTATTGTAACATGTTAATAATATACAAATTTCCCTATATATTATATCATAATTTCATGCAAAACACAAGATCTTTCCTCATTTTTCGTCATTTTGCCGAAAGGGACTTTATCCTCAATACATTATCACCGCTTATTGTAAGACCTATCGAAAACAGCGAATATGAAATAATCTCAGGGCACAGAAGATTATTTGCAAGCAAACGGGCAGGACTTACAGAAGTTCCTGCCTTTGTTTATGAAATGGACAGAGATAAAGCGACTATTGCTTTGGTAGACAGTAACCTGCACCGTGAGCATCTTCTCCCTAGCGAAAAAGCCTTTGCCTACAAAATGAAGGTTGAGGCTATGAACAGACAAGGTGAGCGCACAGATTTAACTTCTTCCCAAGTTGGGAAAAGGTTAAATACATATGAGGTTATTGCCGAAGAAAGCGGTGAAAGTCGTAATCAGATACATAGGTATATACGTTTAACCAATCTTTTGCCTGAACTCTTGAAATATGTTGACGCTGGGCAGATTTCTTTCACTCCTGCGGTTGAGCTTTCTTATCTCAATGATATTGAGCAACGGGACTTGCTTCAGGAAATGGAGCTTAATGATTGCACTCCGTCATTATCTCAGGCGGTTCGTATGAAGAAATTAAGTCAGGCGGGCAAACTTGATGATGACAAAATCAACGAGATTATGGCAGAGGAAAAAGCCAATCAAAAGGAACGAATTAAAATACCGACAGAACGAGTGCGGAAATACTTTCCAAAGAGTTTCTCTAATTCTCAGATTGAAGATGCAATCGTCAAGATGTGCGAAGCACAATACAAAAAGAGACAAGGTCCTGAAAGGTAAGGTGTGAAAAATGGCAAAAGAGATTAAATTTCCTAAATGTTATTTGGTAACAAGACCAAGACAGTATAACATAAACGGAGTAACATTCACGGTTACTCCCGTCTATGACGGAAAACAAGGTGTAGACATTAAGAAACAATTTGAAAAATGTGTAATTAACAATGCAACAGATTTGAATATAGACAATTCGGGCGGTACAATTACATAAGAATTATGTGATTTGACTGCCGGAGAGGAGGACTTAATGCAGTCAAAAAAGAAAATTGAAAGTATTGGCATAACTGCTCTCTATTGCAGACTGTCCTGTGATGATGGTATGGAAGGCGATAGTAACTCAGTAGCCAATCAAAAGAAATTACTACAGAAATATGCAAAAGAAAATGACTTCAGTAACACAAAGTTTTATGTGGATGACGGATATACGGGAACTAATTTCAACAGACCGGGATTTCAGCAGATGATAGATGACATTGAAATGGGATATATAACTACTGTAATCGTAAAGGATATGTCCCGACTTGGCAGAGATTATCTTCAGGTGGGATATTACACAGATGATTACTTTCCTGAAAAGAATGTCAGATTTATCGCCGTAAACGATTGTGTGGATAGTGCTGACGGAGAAAACGAATTAGCACCGTTTCGCAATGTAATGAATGAAATGTACGCAAGGGATATAAGCCGCAAGGTGCGTTCTTCCCACAGAATCAGAGGAAATGCCGGAGAACCTTTATCACAACCACCTTACGGGTATATGAAATCTCCCGATAATCCGAAGTTTTGGATTATTGACGAAGAAGCTGCACAAGTTGTCAGAAGTGTATTCAAAATGTGTATTGAGGGTAAGGGCAATGAAACCATTGCCCGAACATTGCAAGAAAACAAAGTGCTCGTGCCAATGGCATATTGGCAATCAAAAGGTCTTGGCAGAGGCGGTAAGAAAACGCAGAGCAATCCGTACAAGTGGTGTAAAACTACCATAGCAAAAATGCTTGCGCAACAAGAATACTGCGGTGATGTAATTAACTTTAAAACATATTCAAAGAACTTCAAAAATAAGACTCGTATTCCTAACCCAAAGGAAAGTTGGTCAATATTCAAGGATGTTCACGAACCTATTATTGAACGGGAAATGTTTGAACACGTACAGGAACTTGTAAAGAAACAAACAAAACGCCGTCCACCCAAAGCAGGTAACGGCGAAAAGAATATGTTTACGGGACTTTTATTCTGTGCAGATTGTGGAAGCAAGATGTGGTATCACGTCAGACACAATAAAGAAACTACATATTTCTTTAGTTGCTCCAACTACAAGGGCGACAGAGGTACTTGCGAAAACACATTATATCCGTGCTGATTCTGTTGAAATGATTGTCCGTGCCGAACTTGAAAAGCTTGCACAGATTGTCACAATTAACGAAGATGCTTTTGCAAATCTTTTGGAGGAAAAGGTCAACAAGGATATTGTTAAGGAACAGATGCTTATTGAGCAATCTATTGCAAAAGCTACTGCAAGAAGTCAGGAGGTTTCAAGACTTTATGAGAGAGTTTATGAGGATAATGTAAACTGCAAGGTTACCGATGCTTGATTTATGGAACTATCTCATAAATATGAGGTTGAACGTGACGAGCTTAAAAAGAAGATTCTTGAACTGAATCAACAACTTGCAAAGATAAGCGAAGTTCGTGATGGCAAGGAACATTTTCTCTCTTGTGTCAGAAGCTTTGCTGAAATGAATGAAGTTACACCTATGATTTTTCAGGAGCTAATCGAGAAAATCGAAGTTCACGCAGTAGAAGGCACGGGATTAAACCGCACTCAATCGGTAATAATACATTACAAGTTCATTGGTGAGCTTGATATGCCGGAGAACTTTGACAAGATAAAAGTCAACACAAGAAAAGGTGTTGAGGTCGAGTATCTGCGAACAACCAAAACAGCATAGAAACAAAAAAATCGAGTGTTCATAACTTCATACACGTTATGAACACTCGATATGGTCGGAGTGACGGGACTTGAACCCATGGCCTCTTGGTCCCGAACCAAGCGCGATACCAAACTTCGCCACACCCCGATATTCTGTTTTTAAACAGCTTGATTATTATATATTAAAGCAAAAAAAAAATCAAGTGATTTTAATAAAAAAGTATTATGAATTTTACAACCCGGAAAAAACCGTGTGTTTTCGGCTTTTCCGGGTTGTTCAGGTTAAATATCTGTGTCGGTTATTTTTTCAACTTCAATTGTTTTTGTGTAAATATCATCCGGATTTTTTTCATCAAGAACAATCAATCTGCCGCCTCTTTCTTTACCGTAAGTAAAATAGCCTGCTCCGATTGTCTGATAAATATCAATTCCGTCTATGTTGATATGAAAATCATTGATATGGTCGTGACCGAAAAAAGCTGCAATAACATCTCCGCATTTTTTCCAGCTTTCAAACTGTTTTTGGCTGTCAGCTTCAGCTTCTGAGGGACAAGGGACTTCGCGGATTCTGCCGCTTATGATTTCGTGACCGAATATGTAATAGTGACCGTCTCGCTCAAATGTGTAATCATCGTCAGACGTTACTTCTTTGAAACCGTCAAGCTCCTGCAATACAGGAATGTGCTGGAAAAGAATTGCCGGAAGGGGAGTACCGCCGTTTTCTGTTTTTAATTCATTCGCGCGTTTTTCATACCATTCAATCTGGTCTTTATGAACTGAATCATAGCACAATCCGCCGTCAGGTTTTCTTCGGTAATCGTTAGAGTCCATTAACCATATTGCAAACGCATCCTTGTCAGAAGAGCTGCTTTTAATTGTAATGCAGCAGTTACCGCATCCGTATACATCGGCATCGTTCAGATTTGACCTGCAATTGGGATATTCCATATATTGCATCATCTGAAATTCAGTGTGAAAACCGGCTTCGCCGTCATGGTTACCGAATACAACTGCTAAAGGAATATTTCTTTTCCGTATCGGCTCGGTAATCTTGTCAATTGTGCTTTTGACAAGGCTGTAGGTAAATTCTTCCCAGTAACCGCTTATGTTATCTCCGCCAAAAACTACGAGGTCGGGGTTGGTGATTTCTAAAAGCTTCTCAATTACATTCAGTGTTTCTTTGTCACAGCTTTCGGGTATGGTTCTGTCCTTGTCGTCATCCATTTCAGGCTCGACATCGTGTATATCCGTAATGTGAAGAATTCTGAATTTGCCGTCTTTATCAAATTTAAGCGGCTCCGGCTTTTCCTCTCTTAAGAATTTTCCCGAACTCCACTTGTGAGGAACTCCCATAGCCAAAAGGCAGGGGAGTGAAAGACCAAGAAAAAATAATCTGAACAGTTTATTCATATCTTAATCACCGATAAGACCGTAGTATCTGCCCATCCAATAAGGAAGAAGATAGATGTAGGGCTGCATTGCTTTCATACCGTTTGCGCTTGTTGAGGGGAGTGTTAATGTACGGTTTACAGTCTTGGTGTTTATATCAATAAATTCTTCTGCGCCTGAGTCACATACAAACTGATTGCCGTCGTAATGAACAAGTATTCTTGCGGAATATTCTACAGGATACTTAAGCTGAGCGGGGATGCCCATTTCTTCCTGTTCGTTATCCCATACTATGTCCTTGCGATAGCTGTTGAACATCGGCCATCTGATAAGGTCAAGGTTCATCTCGGAAAGCGATTTAACGGCATTTTCAATGTCGCAGCTGTTGTCTGTAAGTGCACCGTAAACAATGTTGAACATGGGTGAGCGCTCTGTGCGTTCATAGTTCCAATGGTGGTGAAGACCCATTTTAAAGATTTCTTTTTCTGCTTCGCTGTCTGTGTAAACAATAAGCGGATAAATGTTGGTGAAATCAAGCTGGTCATCAATGTGAGCAACATGACCGTCTTCAACCTTGTACTGCATACAGTTCATTGCGTAATGATGCTTGTTTATAAGCGTTTTATAAACATCGTTGTATTTTTCTTCGCCCGTTACATGGTATGTGGTTTTGAGGAATGAAAGTATTTCAAGCGAGTTGGTTCCTCTTTCATAAAACCATCTGTCGTCGTTGTTGAGAAGATCAGGCTCCCAGTTTGCCCATGTTGTAGGAACACCGTCTACATCAGTAAGGTGGAAGTTGTGTTCGATAATGTGATCTGTAATAGCTTTAACTGTATTTGCAATCTTCTTCTTTTCTTCTTCGTCAGCAACAAGGTCATAATAAATGCCGTATGCAAAATAATGTCCTGTCATCTCATCGCTTGATGTTTCTCCAAGCCATTCGCAGTCGGGATTGTCTTCGCAGTAGTGCCACTCTTCTCTGTTGCCTGTGCCGAAGTTTTCTTCGTGTGAATATCTTGTTGCTCTTGCTGTGAAACCGGATCTTCCCGTAATTTCGGTAAGCTTAATCATTGCTTCAACAGCTTGCTTTGCAGCAGCCTTTGCTTTTTCGTCGCCCGTTACCTTATAGCGGAAGCACTGGCTTGCGCAGTAAAGTCCGGTGAAAAGACCGTCGTTATCTGAGTTGGGCAGCCAGCCTGAATCAAGATCGCCGTATTTACGAAGCTCTCGTGAAACTTGATAGCCTTCATTTCTTGTGAAATATTTTACTGCCATTTCATCGTAATGTGCAGCTTTTTCTTCAAGTGTCATATATTTTGAGGTAATGAGGCTTATTCCTCTTGGTGTAACTGCCGCAATTGTACCGTTATCTGAAACGGCAAGACTTGTTACAGTTGGATGCATAAGCCATGCACCGTATGAGAAATAAGAAATCTTACCTTCGATAAGCGTGATAATGCCTGTGTTGGTTGCGAAATATTTTTTTCCGTCATCAGCAAAATACATGTCATTGAACGAACCGTCAGGTACGGAATAGAAATCGTTGCCGTTGAACCAATAGTTTCTGCCGTCGTAAATGTTGAGTCCTTCATCCGTTCCTACCCAGAGATGACCGAGTGCATCGATTGAAATGCAGTTTATCTTTCGGCTGAGAACACCGGACATATCCGGAACAAGCTCTGCCCAGTGACGGCGTTTGCCTTTCATGGAAAGAAGACCTTCTTCTGTGCAACCGATATAAACAGTTTCGCCGTATTTTGATTTGTTGTCATGCGCTGCAAGACATACGGTGTTTTCCGGAAGGTCAACGATCTGTGTGAACTCGTCACCGTTCATAAGATAAAGATCTTTTGCGGTGATAAGCCAAACTGAATTGTCAAGAGCAACCGAAATATCAATTACGGGTGCATCAAAAGAGGTGATTGTTTTGAGCTTGCCTTTCTTGATTTCGCAAAGCGAATTACCGCAGGCAGCAAAAAGTCTGCCTTTTCTTGAAAACAGCTTTGAAACATCTGCGGAAATCTTTTTTATTTTTCCGTCTGCATATTCCGCAAGGTATTCGGGCAGAGCGATGTAAAGGGTTTCACCGTCAAATGCAACGGATCTTACATTTTCAACATCTATTCCTGAGTCGGCTGTTAGAAATTTCTTGTCATACTGTTTGAATTGTCCGAAGTAGAGTTTGTTTTTCTTCATAGCTTATATCTCCTGATTTTAATTTTTATACTTTTTCTTTGTTCTTCTCGGTTACCGTGCGGAGAATCTCATGTTTAAATTCGCCGAATATCTTATATTTTCTTGTGAAAATTATAAGCGAAATTATTATCATTACAGGCGGTACAATGAACATTAAGAATGAAATTGCACTTTGTGCTTGAGGTGTCTGCACAGCCGCTTCGCCGTTATAGCCTGTAACGGTGAATGTTGCGTACATAATTACAGCTTGCATCGTGTAAGCCATTTTTTGTAAAAAGCCTTTCATAGAGAATGTAAGACTCTGGTTACGGTTGCCTGTTTTATATTCGCCGTAGTCAACACAGTCTGCAAGCATAACTGTCTGATTCACGAACATACTGCCTGTGCCGAGCGAGGTTATTATGTAGAAAAGTCCGAGTGCGGTTACATTTCCGCTCAGACAATACCCCATTAAAGCCATGCCGATGTAACCGAATGCAGCCATGCCCAGTGAAAGCTTGTATATTGAACGGTTGTTCATGAATTTTGAGCATACGGGAACAACAAGAATTGCAAGTACAGAGCCGATTGTTCCCATAAGATTGAATTTTGACTGAAGTGTAAGGTCGCCGAGAACGGATGTGAAATAATAGCTGCTTATGCCGGATGTCATATAAAAACCTGCATTTGAAATCATAGCAAAAAGCATAAATACAAGAAGCTGGTCGTTTTGTTTGATTGCGGAAATTGCAGCTTTGAAAGAAAACTTATCTTTGCTAACAATGACATTTTTTTCTTTTGTTGAAAGAACGCTTATTATTGCAAAAATAATAAGACCTGCCGCTGTTATTACTGACCATTTGCCGAAGCCTTTGCTCAGTGAATCGGCATTCATTGAATCAAGCTTACTGCCTGCAACTCCGCCTAAAAATGCAACCGCAATCGGTGTGAAAATTGAAATTATACCTTGTCCTATACCTGAAAAAGCTCTTGCGATTGTAGAAACAAGATTTCTGTCCTTTTCTTCTGTTGCAAATGAGGGTACCATTGACCAGAAGGGTATATCTGCCAATGTATTTGTCATGCCCCAGAAAACATAAAGAAGAGCAGCATAAACATAAAGACCGACTGAGCCTGAAGCAAAGCCCGGATTATTAAAAAGTAAAACCAATACAATAGCGTTGAGCAGTGCACCTGTCAGAATCCACGGTCGGTATTTGCCCATTTTAGTTTTGGTGCGGTCAACAATCATGCCCATCATCGGGTCGTTAAATCCGTCCCAAAGTCTTGCAATTGGTGTTATAATTAAAAGGAATGCGGGATGAATTCCAAGCGCATTAGTCAGAAAGATTGACAGATAAGAGTAGAACATTCCGTAGCTGAGGTCCAGACCGACTGCACCTACACCATATCCAAGCTTTCTTCCAAGTGAAATTTTATTCATTATTTCAGGATTTCCTTTCCGTTTTTATCTGGTTTTTATTATATTGTAAAGTGTATTTTTTTTCAATACTAATATAGTAATTTATATCTTAATTCTTGTTGTGTAAAGACAAGTGTGCTATAATAATAAAAAACCTAAAAATCGGAGAATCTGTATATGAATAAAATGCTTTCTGCTTCAATTATGTGCGCAGACCTCAATAATCTCGAAAAATCTGTTGATGAACTGGAAAAAGCAGGTATAGATTTACTGCATGTTGATATTATGGACGGAAGCTTTGTTCCGAATATCACTTTTGGTTTTGATCAGGTAAATGCTATAAAAAAAATCAGTAAAATCCCGCTTGATGTTCATATGATGGTTTATGACCCTGCTCGGTTTATAAAAAGGATGGAGCTTGATGAGAATGACATTATCTCTGTTCATTATGAGTCTGATGTTCACATACACAGAACACTTGAGCAGATTAAATACAACGGCATTAAATCTGCTCTTGCCATAAATCCTCACACAGCTGTTGAGAATGTTGAATATTTGACCGATTATATGGACATGCTTCTTGTTATGACAGTCAGTCCCGGCTTTGCAGGACAAAAGCTTTTTTCAGGCGCAGAAAGAAAAACAAAGCACGCAAGAGAATATCTTGATTCAATCGGCTGTCAAAATATCCCGATAGAGGTTGACGGAAATATCAGCCCTGAAAATGCAAAAAAGCTCAGCTCATGCGGTGCGGATATATTTGTCCTTGGTACAAGCGGTCTTTATGTCAAGGATAAAAGTGTTGCACAGGCTGCAGCAGCTTTAAGAGAAGTCCTTTAATTAATTTTTTGGAGTGAAAATATGTATAAAAATATCCGTTCAGCTGTTATGGGCAGCATAAATATGGATTTTATTATGACTATGGATAGGATGCCTGAAAGCGGCGAAAATCTTGTCGGTAAGTCGTACGGATATGCAAACGGAGGAAAGGGTGCAAATCAAGCTTCAGCGCTTGCTAAACTCGGCTCAAAGACAAAAATGCTCGGTAAGGTTGCTGATGATGAGAATGGTAAAATACTTCTTGCTAACCTTAAATGCAAGGGTGTAGATGTTTCTCAGGTATCAACCTCTGGCATAAGGACGGGTCTTGCAGCTATAATGCTTGATGGAACAGGCAAAAACCGAATTGTTGTTTTTGAAGGCGCTAACTCGGAAATTGAAGCATCCGATGTTCTTCAAGGTATTGACGGTGAACTTGATTTGTTGCTTGTTCAGTTTGAAACTAATGAAGAAGCAGTTGTTTCATGCGTTAATAAAGCGGTTGAATCAGGTGTAGTCACTGTGGTTGATTGCGGACCTGCCAAGAATTTTACACTTGAAAGAATTCAAGGGGCAACAGTTATAACACCAAACGAGAGCGAAACAAAAGCTCTGACCGGTATTTATCCTGATACAGAAGAAAAAATAAAGGAAGCTTCTGAAATTCTTATGAAGAGAAGCAAGGCGAAGTATATTGTATTAAAGCTCGGAGAAAGAGGCTGCAGTATTTTTGACGGAATAGAACTTGAAATTATGCCGGCATATAAAAGTAATGTTGTTGATACGACCGCTGCAGGTGATTGCTTTACTGCGGCTATGGCTCTTGAATTTGTCCGCAGCGGTGATATTTATGCTGCCTGTGATATGGGTAACAGGGCGGGTGCGGTTGCTGTCAGCCGAATGGGCGCAGAAAGCTCGATGCCTGATTATAATGATTTGCTTAGTATAAGCACCTAATAGTATATAATATAATTTAAACCCTCATCTGTGCTGTAATGACACTGATGAGGGTCTTGTTTGTTATTCAGTCTGAAAAGCACCGCGTGCCCATAAAATCCATTTTGAGCGGTCTAACGGATTGACTCCTCTTCGGGGATTAATATGTTCAAGTCCGTCATTGCATTCTCTGTAGCCGTAAAAGCTTCGGTTTAGTATTCCTTTTCCGGATGTCATGACAGCTAGTCTTGTGGGGAATTCCATTGATGTTGCAACTGGTACAATTGCTTCAAAAGTCGCTGTTTGCAGGTGGGTAACGGGAGTGTCGTATTCTCCGCCCATTTTGATTATTTCGCTTAATAGTTTTCCTGAAAATTCTTCCGGAGCGGATATTCGGATTTTTAACAACGGCTCAAGGATTTTTGTGCCAAGCTTTTCGAGTGTGTTCATAAAAGCCATTGGTGTGCATACAAAGAAATCAAGAGGATGCGTATGGATTGTGTGATGCTCACCGCCGATAAGTGTGCATTTAAAATCCGTTACTTCCCAACCGTAAAGACCTTGTTCAATGCAAGTTTTAAACGAAGTCCTGATATGGGATTGGTATCTGTAAAAGCATTGGTTATTTGGCAGCTTGCCGTGATAGGTTACACCGTATCCGCGCGGCATAGGTTCAATCTCAAAATCAACAACAGCCCAGCAGGGCTTTGGCATTGTGTATCTTGCTCCGCCTGTACCCATTGAAGCAGGTGTTTCTTTATATATGACTGCAGGCGGTGAAAAGCTTGCAGAAAGACCGTATCTTTCTTTCAATAGGTTTTCAATTACTTCAAGCTGTATTTTTCCTGTGGTGTTGATTGTAATGTCCTGCTGTCCGTTTTCCCATTTTGCATCAATATAAGGCTCTTCATCTGACAATTCTTTAAGTGCAGCAGCAAGGGACGGTATTTTAATAATATCGTTATCTGCCGGAGATACTTTTACACGCAAAAAAGGATGAACAAGCTCTGCATTGTTTAAATTTAACGGAGTACCTATAAATTTTCCTGTTTTGGCTGACGGAAGACCGTAAATTGCGGCAATATCACCGCTTTGAACTTTTCCTGAGTCAATCAGCTTTGCGCCTGAAAATCTTTTTATCTGAGATATTTTTTCTTTTGGCGGAGCTTCGTTTTCAAAATCAACGCTGTCTTCGGCGGGGCAATTAATACTTTGTACAGTATTGATTTCAACTTCGTCGCGGTTTGACAGTTCACCGCCGAATAATCTGATGTGAGAAACCTTGCCAAGCATTTTGTCGTGTTCAATCTTATAGATTATTCCGCAAAGCTCATTTGTTTCTCTTCTTTTTGATGACGGCATATAGTCTGTCATAATATCTGCAAGCTCTTTTATTCCGAGTGAAAGCTTTGCGCTGCCGCAAACAACGGGAATAAGTTTGCAGCTGTTTATTTCTTTTTTGATTAGTTCATCCGATTTTTCTTCTGAAAGCAACTCATCGTTTAAATATATATCAGCTGCTTCATCATTGATATTTGCAAGAATTTCTGTTGAAGAATAAATTAATTCTTTATTGTCTCTTTTGTTGACTTTAAGAGGATTGCAGGTGAAATTTGTGAAAGGAAGAAATTCTTTGTTTGTTATGGTTTTTAATTGTGTCAGAATTGCATTTGCATCTGCACCTTCTCTGTCAATTTTATTTATGAAAATTATTGCAGGCAGCTTAGCTTTATCCAGTGATTTGAGAATGTTTTCTGTGTGAGCTCTTATACCGTCAGCCGCAGAAATAACAACAACTGCGTAATCAAGTGCAGCCAAAGCTCTTTCAACCTCACCGGCAAAATCAACATGCCCCGGTGTATCAATAATATTAATTTTAATTTTATGCCATTGTGTGCTTGCACTTGCCGTTCTGACTGAGATGCCTCTTTGCTTTTCTATTGTCAAGCTGTCTGTAGCGGTTGTACCGCTGTCTACACTTCCCGGATTTCTGATAGCTCCGGTAATGTAAAGCAGTTGCTCGGTTAAAGTGGTTTTACCCGCATCAACATGTGCAAGTATTCCGATGTTGTGAAATATATCTGACAAAATAATCACCGTCTGATGTTTAATGCACTAATTATATTTTATTTTACAAAATTTTTCAATAAAATCATTTATCTATTGAAATTTTATTTTTTATAAAATATAATTTGAGTTAATTATTTCATTAAAGGTGTTGACTGAATTGGAAAACTTCTGGCTTGTATTATGTGCCTTGCTTCCTGCCGTTGTGCTCGGAATTTACATCTTCCTGAAAGACAGAGTCGAAAAAGAGCCGATTCGTTTAATTGTTGCTTTGCTGATAAGCGGAATTATAATTTGCTTTCCCGTAATTAAAGTCGGCGGTGTGATAGACGATATAATTATTGATGTTTTTTGTCATTTTGGCTCGGTTAATTCTGAAGGTGTGCTTGAGCTCAGCAGCTTTACATATCGGTGCTACAATGCTGCTAAATACTTCATAAGTGTTGCACTTGTGGAAGAAGGCTTTAAATGGCTTGCAATGTTTGCTATTACACGCGATAATAAAAACTTTAACAGCCTGTTTGACGGAATAGTTTATGCGGCGTTTGTTTCCCTTGGCTTTGCTGCTTACGAAAACATTCTTTATGCGCTTAATTACGGTTGGGATACAGTAATTGTCCGCGCTTTTACAGCAGTACCGGGTCATGTATTCAACAGTATTTTTATGGGCTATTATTACAGCCTTTGGCATGTTTATAGAAAAGCCCGTATGCAGGAAAGAGAGCTTAAGCAAAAGGGATATATCAGACTTGAAGCCAAAGAGTTCCAATCCGGTAAGTTCCTTTTTCTTAGCATTTTTATTCCGGTTTTGATGCACGGCTTTTATGATTACAGTTGCACAATAGGTACTCTCGCAATGGATATTGTTTTCTATGCTTTTCTTTATTCACTTTATATTTTATGCTTCAGAAAGGTTCAGAAAATGTCAAAGATCGACTCAATTGATACCGCGTTTGCCACCAGAATGGTAATAAATAAACATAAAACTCTTGCTCGGTTTCTTGCAGAGAATCATTCAGGTTCATCCGCTGAACATTCAATAAAATTTATAAGACCGTTAAAGCTTTCGCGAAATGCAACAGTTCTTGATATTATCGAAGAAATGCAAAACAACTGAATTATTATCTGTTAAAAAGCAGAGCCAAAGGATATTCCTTCAGGCTCTGCTTTTTCTTTAATTTATTTCATTTTCGGAATTCTGAGTAGTATTGTCCGGTTGAGCTGAAATTTCTTCGTTATTTTCGACCTGGTCATCTTCGCATATTACAGTGTTTATTTCAACTGAATCACTGTAACCGCCCAGAAGCACCGCAACAGGTTTTTTATTGCGAAGCAGAATGAAAGCAACAGCAAGAAGCAATATTGTTATTATTGAAATTGCTGCACCAGCTTTGAAGCCTCTTGCTTCATATTTAAACTCAATTTCATGCTCTCCTGAATCAAGATAGAAGCCTATAAAACCGTTACCGATTTTACATTCCTGCATTTCTTCAATGCTGACTCTTTCGCCGTCAACAAAAATCTGCCAGCTTTCATCATAGGGGATAGAGGTGTAGAATACACTGTCCTGTGCAGCTGTAGCTGTACCTTTGATATGAGTATCTTCAAAGGTTTCAACATTAAGCTGACCGGTTTTAAGCTGCTCATAACCTTTTTTGAATTTATCCATATCCAGTTTGTTCAGATAAATGTCAACATAACCGGAATTTCCTTCGTTAATCGGAACATCTACATAAACTGTGTCGCCGGCCTCAACATATCCGATACCTACAATGTGTTCAGAGTCAAAATTATGGTCGTATACGGTGTCGCTGTATGAAACTGAAACATTTTCAATGTTACTTGACTCAGCGAAAATGTAATAGTTTCCGCTTTCTTTTATTTCATAACTGAGTGTGAAACTTGCATCAGAATCATTTACTGTGCGGAAAAATGTGAGCTCACCGTTATCAAGTCCGGAGGAGAATTCGTTGATATTAAAATAATCAACATTGCTTATTTCTACAGGTACAAATACATCTGCTATACCCGTTGAGCGCTCAAAATAATCATTCTGTACAATGAACGGATTGTCATCTGAGTAATTCCAACCGAGTATGGATTTGTCCACGGTATAACCGATGTTGAGATGATAATTGTTTTCGTAAGCTGTAAATTTGCTAACGGCAAGTGCATAGCTGAACAAATCTTCTGATTGCACCGGTGTGCTTGTTGTGTTGTCAACTACATATTTAAGCGATGTCATCATGTTGAAAACAGGTGTCTGATAACCGTTGTATGTGTAGCTGTTGATAAAATTACCGTCTAATCCAAGATAGCTCAAAAGATTTGAAGTGCTTTCGTATGCCATTGATGAGAAGATTGAAACACCGTTGTAGTCGTACCAAGAGGGATCCATTCTTGTTCTCAGGTCTGTAAGCTCCATACGGTAGAATTCGTTGTTTTCACGCTTATCAAGACTTCTTTTTATTGTGACAAATTTGTCGTAATCACTTGTGTAATAGGTTTTCTGTTGCTGCATTACATAATGTGATGTGTTGCCGATTGCAGCTTCCGAAACAACGCAGCAGAAAAGCAACAGTGCAATTGCACTGGTCTGATATTTTCCGCTGTTCATCATAATAACTACGAGTGTGTAGAACACTACGAAGACAATTGAAATTAGAACAGTATCTTCGCTAACATTTTTAGAGCCGATTTTTTGTGTGAGAATTATAAATGAAAGAGCGGCGATACCGACGGTTAACAGCATTTTAGGTGTGTAATCTCTGATATGAACAAGTGCCTTGAATGCCATAACAAGAAGAATAAATGAGTAAATATATGAAAGTCTGTAAGGCAGATCATTCGGAAAATGGAAACCGTGCCACGCATAATTAAGCATATTGAGATTAAAGCTGATAAATAGTATTCCGAGAAGTGCAATATAACAAACTTTTTCTCGCTTTGAGTAATGTTTTGAATAGAGATAAAGCGGAGCGAGCATTGCGCTGATTATACCGCAGTAAACATTTGGAAGCACATCTTCTCCGCTGCTTCTGATTGTGGGATCTACAGAATTGAGATGGTTTGCAATAAAATCAAATATTTTAAAATAAGTTTTTGCTTCTGAAGGGAAAGAACCTGATGTTGCAGAGGAATTCTGGAGAATAAAGCACAAGGGGAGAAGCAGTACCGCTGCAATGCAAGCCGCTGCGATTGATGCACCTGCAAATCTTATGCCTGCATTGAAAAATCTGGAGTTTGTGAATGTTTGTATAAATTTTTTCTTTTGCTTTGGTCCTTTTATTTTATTGCCGAAACTGTCTGTAAATTCTGTTACGGATAATTTTTCTGATAAGTTGTATCTGCCCAGATAATATGCCATAAAATATATAACCGAGAAAATACAAATGATATATGCCATATAGTAATTTGTAAGCATTACCGCAGCAAGAGAGAAAAGATACAATCTGAATTTTCCGCTTGAAATAATTCTTTCAATTCCGTATATCACAAGCGGGAAAATTGCCATGGCATCTATCCACATAATGTTCCAGTAATAAGCGATAAAGAAACCGCAGAAGGAATAGAGAACACCGAAAGCGGCTATTGTAAAATCGTTTTTTCCTGTGCTTTTGCGCAGATAATATGAGAAAAATGCGCTTGCGAATGAAGCTTTAAGCAGAACCATAATTGCGATTGCTTCAGGCATATTCTCATGGCCTGCAATTAACATAACTATAGCCAAGGGGCTTGCAAGATAGTTGCTGAAATTTCCCAGGAAACTTGAGCCTAAACCGGAATTCCAGGAATAAATAAGACTTTCTCCCTGGGTTATTCTGTCGTAAAGCTCCGCAAAAAGAGGGCCGTACTGATGGTAAAGGTCCATTCTGAGTACAGTGTAATCACCGAAAGGGATTACATTAAAACAGTAATAGACAATTATCATTACAAATGCTGAGGCTGCAAAGGCTAGCAGCGAATATATATTGTCTGTTACCGTGCGAACAAGTTTGTTCTTTTTCACTTCCTTAACACTCCTTAAAAATAATAAATTAATAATATCATAAATTTCATATCATTTCAACTGTTTGAATTTAGTTTGTTCTAATTTGGGACAAGAATTCATATAATGCCGTAAAGAGTGCAGGAGGTATTAAAATGGCAGATGAAAGTGTAAAAAAATTTGATCAGGCAGCATCATTTACAGGCATTCAGATAAGACGTTTACTGTTGAATTTACCTGAAATGATAAAGAAAAACGCGCAGGAAATACGCCTTCGCAGCGGAAGACCGCTTATGGTTTCGGGCACAAACGGCGATTTTTTTATTACGGAGGGAGGGCGAGAAAGTTATATTTATTCTCAGTCTTCCGTTAAGGTTACTTTGAATGATATAGAGGATTGCTTCAATCTTATTTGCGGTCATTCCGTATACACTCATCAGAGTGGGATTTGTAACGGCTATGTTACTGTGCGGGGAGGACATAGGGCAGGTATTGTAGGTACAGCGGTAATTCATAACGGAAATATTAACGCAATAAGAGATGTTTCTTCAATAAATATTCGTATTGCAAAACAGTATAAAGGCATTGCTGATGATTTGTTTAAAAAAATTTCCGGTCTTGATCAAAAAAGTGTAATTGTAGCCGGACCGCCTTCAAGCGGAAAAACCAGTGTTCTTCGGGAGCTTGCCCGATTGTTTTCTTCCGAATCGGGCGGATTTATGAAAACTGTTATTGTTGATGAACGCGATGAAATTGCGGCTTGTTTAAATTCAATTCCGCAAAATGATGTGGGAATAAGCAGTGATGTGCTTTCAGGCTATTCAAAAGAAAAAGCGGTTACTATTGCACTTAGGTCAATGTCACCTCAGAACATAATAATTGATGAAATTACAACAGATGAAGAGGTGGCTAAAATTGAATCGGGTCTTAACTCAGGGGTGAATTTTTATCTGAGTGCCCATGCATGCAACAGAAATGAATTGTTGCGCAGAAAGCCTGTAAGAAAGCTGCTTGAAACAGGGGAGTTCGGAGCAGTGGTATTTATGGAAAGCAAGGATAACCCATCGAAAATCAAAGAGTTTATTTTGGCAGGTGAGCTTTTGCATGAGAACGGCAGGAGTAATAATGATTGCGGTATCAATTGCAGCAGCAGGGATTTATGCTTCGCACTGCGTTAATAAAAGAATAAAGCTGATTGAAGCTTGTATTTCCTTAATTAAACAGTTTTCCTGTGATATAGAATACTGCCAGATGCCTGTTAAGGATATTTTTATAAAAGCCGTAAGCTCAGGTCAGTTTTCTGATTTGACCTTTCTTGATGAAATTGTATCGGATAACTCAGAAGATTTTAACGAGAGATGGCAGGCTTCCGTTACGCAATATTGCCGCAAAAACCCGCTTCTTAAATCGGATTTAAAGCTGCTTGAAAGCTTTGGCGAAAATCTCGGAACAAATGATTGCGAGCATCAGGTTTTGCTTTGTGAGGAATATGCAAAGCGATTTACAAATGTGTATGAGAGTGCAATGGGTAAAAGGGAAGAGCATATGAAAATCTGTAAATTAAGCGGGGCGGTAGGTGCAGTACTTGTTTTAATAATGATGTTGTAAATAGGAGGATGTATGGAGGTCGTACTTATCTTTAAAATCGGAGCAATAGGTATTTCGGTTGCGGTTTTGCATCAGGTTCTTGCACGCTCCGGTCGGGATGAATATGCTATGCTGACCACACTTGCCGGTGTATTGGTAATTGTAATGATGCTTATACCCGAATTGGCGGAGCTTTTATCAGATTTGAAGAAATTGATGGATTTTTGATTTTATGGATGTAATAAGGATTATTGTGATTGCTGTTTCCGGATGCATTTTTACGGTTATACTTAATCAGTATAAACCGGAATACGCACTGTTTGTTCGGCTTACTGTAATATTGTTGATTGGTGTAACTGTTATCGGTAGCTTTTCAAAGGTGTCTGTGGATATAACTGACTTAGCTGACGGTCTGAAAATCAACTCTGAGTATATTATGATTCTAATAAAAGCGCTTATTGTTTCTGTAGTGTTCGGCATTGCAAGCGACTTTTGTTCAGATACCGGCAATAAGGCTATTGCAACTTGTGTGGAGCTTGCGGGAAAGCTTAGTATATTATTGCTTGCTGTTCCGTTTATAATTGCTTTAGCTCACATTGCACGGGAGTTAATAAAACAATGAAAAAAAATATTTTTTTAGTTTGTTTAACTTTGAGCATTGTGTTTTCTTCAATATTTAATTGTTCAGCGCAGAGCGATTTTTTTAACGAACAGATTGAATCAAGCGGGGCAAACGAACTTTTAGAGAGTTTAAGTGATGAGCAGCTTGAGTTGCTTGATGCGATCGGAATAAAGGATTTTAATTTTGACAAAGTGTTTTCAGTATCACCCAAAAAAATATTTGACTTGTTTTATGAGGTTATCAGGCAAGAATATATTTCTCCTTTTAAATCGTGCCTGACTGCAGCTGCGATGATTATTTGTTCAGCAGTGGCTTCGGTGTTTATTACTTCTTCAAAAAAGCTTCTTGATTGCCTTAATATCTTGGTTTCAATTTGTGTTTCGCTTTGCATTATTATCCCTATGAGCAATTGTTTGAGCCGTGCAGTTTCAGCTGTTTGCGTGATGTCAGATTTCATTCTTGCTTTAATACCGGTTTTGGCTGCCGTTATTACCGTAATAGGAAAGCCCACCGTTGCTCTGACTTATAATTCACTTTGTTTTGCGGCCGCGCAATTTGTTTCAGCTTTAATGTCTGATTTTATACGTCCTCTTATTCAGGTTATTTTATCAATCAGCATAATAACAGGAATATCTAATCTTATAAATTTTGAAAAGACATTGAATTTCATAAAAAAATCAGTAATGTTCTTGATGAGCTTTTTTTCAACTGTTTTTATTACCATGCTGAGTATTAAAGGGATGCTTGCTGCATCTGCGGACAATGTTGCAGTGCGAGGCGTCAGATTCCTTATCGGAAATCTGATACCAGTTGTAGGCGGTGCGGTAAGTGATGCATATAATTCTATTGCCGGAACTTTGTCTCTTGTAAAAAATACGGTTGCAGTTGTAGGTATTGCGGCTGTAGCGGTAATTGTTATGCCGGTATTTATAGAATGTTTGTGCTGGGTTTTATCTTTAAATCTATTGGTAACCTTTTCAGATATGTTTTCTCAAAATAAGATTTCGTCACTGCTTAACGGTATATCGTCATCAGTTGTGCTTCTTGCGGTCACACTTGTATTTATCTTTGTCGTGTTTGTGCTTGGCATCGGCTTGATAATGTTGATGAAGGGTGGTGTGTGATGCAGGCTGTCAGGGAATGGGCGGAATCGGTAATTATCGCTTGTGCGGTAATTTCTGCAGTCAGTTTTATCGTACCGGACGGTTCAATTGAGAAAGCATTTAAAATTCTTACTGCTTTGTTTTTGCTTTTATGTTTTGCTGCGCCCGTTACAAAAATTAACGGTGAAATAAAAGAATGGAATTTTACTGAAGAAATCAGCGAGTGGATTGATGACAGCAAGCTGCAGGAAACGGTTGAAAAAGAGATTGCGGATACTTTGTCAGCAGAAATAAAAGCAGGAATCAGTGCATATCTTGAAAGTATAAATATCAGAACATATTCAATAGATGTTAAGGTGAATATAATAAATTCAACCGAAATTTCTATAGATAATATAATTATTGAAATTCCTTACGGTACGGATTTGGAAACGGTATCTGAATATATTAAGCATCAATATGAAATTTTACCTGATTTTATATTTGTCGGAGAAGATAATAAATGAAACAGAATTTAATAAAAGATATTGCCGCATTGGCAAAAAATGATAAAAAATTAATGATAATTATATTTGCTTCAATCATCGGGATTATACTGATTGTAATATCTCCTTTGACAAATGACGAAAAAAAAAGCAATGAAGAAAATGAAAACATAAGTGTTTTTAATGAGCTTGAATATACAAAGAATTTGGAAGAAAAGCTTGAAGAAATGATTTCGCTGATAAACGGAGCGGGTGAATCGCATGTAATAATTACACTTGAATGTGATTATGAAACGGTTTATGCACGCGACGGAAGCTTATCAAAGGATGATAAATCAACCGATGAAGACAGCGAATATATAATCATTGATTCACAGAACAGTGAAGACGGGCTTGCTTTAAAAACTGTCACTCCGAGGGTCAGAGGTGTTGCTGTTGTTTGCTCAGGCGGCGATAATGCTTATGTAATTTCGGCAGTTACACAAATGATGTCAGCGGTTCTTGATATAGGTACTAATCATATCAGTGTTGCAAAAATAAAATAAAAGAGGAGATTTTTTATGAATGTTATTATCAGAAAAAGACAGATAATTATGTCAGCTCTTGTGCTTGCACTTGGCTCAGCCGTTTTTGTTAATTGGTATTTTACAAAACCGGAGACTGAACAGGCGGGAAAAGAAGAGCAGGTGAGCTACTCGGTTCTTGGCGATGCTCAGTATGTTTCCGCGACAGGCGAAAGCTCCGTTCCAAAAGAATCGGCTATGAGTGAAACGAGATTAAACAGAAAAAAAGCCCATGACGAAGCTTTTGACAAATTAAAAGAGGTGATAAATGATTCATCTGCTTCAAAATCTGCTGTTGACAGTGCCGCTAAGCAGCTTGCCAGGTTGACTGATATTATTAAGCTTGAAGCGGATATAGAAGCGCTTGTGAAATCTAAATGCGGCTTTGAATGTGTTGTAATGATTAATGATTCTGACTCGGAGGTTGTATGCGAAAAAGGAAAACTTGACGGCACTTCCATATTGCAGATAAAAGAAATAATCCTCAAGCATACAAGTATTAATTCTGAAAATATTACAATATTTGAAATAAAATAGTTGTTTATTTTATTTTATGTGCTATAATATATAAAAAGGAGGTTGGAAGCTATGGAAAAAAATCAGGAATGTTCAGTAGCATCCCAGCTCGTTATTTCAGATGATGTTATAGCATCAATTGCGATGAATGCAGCTAAAGACATAAACGGTGTAGGGAAAATTGTTCAGCGCCCGAAGGATATTCGCAGTGTTGTGGAGATTTTTGAAGGGGCATTAAAATATGTTGATGTTTCTTCAAACGAAAAAACATATTCGTTGAAGCTTTATATCACGATAAAAGACGGTGAAAAAATTCCCGCTGTTGCCGCTGATGTACAGAAGGCGGTGAAAAATGCCGTTCAGGGTATGACCGGTTGCGTTGTATCAAAAGTTAATGTTTGTGTTGCAGATGTTGAGATCACTGAAAAAAGCACCTAATCAAGAGAAAACGATTTTTACCCTCTGCTGCATATAAAGCAGAGGGTTATTTTTATTTATTTTCCGGAGGACAAGTTATGACACGCAGAGAGGCGAGAGAGCAGGCGTTTATTCTGCTCTTTGAAAAATCATTCAATAATGAAACTGATATTAATGAAGTGATTGAGCTTGCGAAAGAGCAAAGAAATCTTGAAGATAACGAATTTGTACAAAGGTTAGTACATACTGCTTGCGAAAATATGGAAGCTATCGATGAAGTAGTTGCTTCAAATTCAAGAGGCTGGAAGATTAACCGCATTCCTAAGGCTTCTCTTGCAATTGCCAGACTCGCACTTGCAGAAATTCTTTATTGTGATGACATACCTGACGGTGTATCGGTAAATGAAGCCGTTGAGCTTGCCAAAAAATATTCTACAGCTGAAGATGCATCGTTTATTAACGGACTTCTCGGTACGGTTGTGAGGTCAAAGTAATGCCTTTATATCTCGGTGCGGATACAAGTAATTATACAACCTCGCTTGCTGTTTTTGATTCTGACAGCATGACTTGCGTTCAGTCAAAAAAGATTCTTCCCGTTGCGCAGGGAGCATTGGGGTTAAGACAGTCTGATGCACTCTTTCACCATACTGTTCAGCTTCCCGTGCTTTTTGATGAACTCTCAAATAAGTGTGAGCTTGAGAGAGTTTCCGCTGTCGGAGTTTCAGTTACTCCCAGAAGTGAAGAAGGTTCGTATATGCCTTGCTTCCTTGCGGGGATAAGTGCGGCAAATGCATTTTCAAAAGCAAAAAACCTAAAACTTTACAGCTTTTCTCATCAGCAGGGACATATAGCAGCAGCCTTGTTTTCTGCAGGCAAGCTTGAGCTTCTGAATGAGAAATTCCTCGCTTTTCATGTTTCTGGCGGTACAACGGAAGCGGTTATCGTAACTCCCGATAAGGAGTGCATCTGTAAAACCCGTCTTGTTGCATCTTCGTTGGATTTAAAAGCCGGACAAGCTGTAGACAGAGTTGGTATTGCTTTGGGAATTCAGTTTCCTGCAGGTAGTGAACTTGATAAACTGGCGTCCTGTTGGGATGAAAGAATTAAAGTCAGACCTGTGTTAAAGGGTGCGGATTGCTCACTTTCTGGTGTGGAAAACAAGTGCAAAAAAATGATTACAGACGGCGAACCAAAGGAAAAGGTTGCACGCTTTTGTATTGAGTTTATTTGTGCAACACTTGATTCGATGACTAATAAGCTGATTGAGGAATACGGCAATATGCCGGTTGTTTTTTCAGGCGGTGTTATGAGCAACAGTGTAATAAGCAAAAAGCTCAGCGAGAAATACGGAGCTTTTTTTGCGAAGCCTGAATACTCATGTGATAATGCAGCAGGTACAGCCGTACTTACTGCTGTAATGGAGAATAAAATATGAATACACCTGTCTTGACCGTAGGGCAGATTAACACTTATATCAAATCAATAATAGACGGCGATCCTAATCTTTATTCTGTTTTTGTTGCCGGTGAAATTTCAAATTTTACCAACCACTACCGAACCGGACATTTTTATTTTACGCTCAAGGATAAAGAGTCTTCAATTAAAGCGGTGATGTTTCGCGGTAATGCTCAACGCCTGAGGTTTATGCCGGAAAACGGAATGAGTGTAATAATTCGCGGAAGAATTTCCGTCTTTGAACGCGACGGTCAGTATCAGCTTTATGCTGACGATATGCAACCCGACGGTATCGGTGCGTTGAATATTGCGTTTGAACAGCTGAAATCAAAGCTTGAAGCGCAAGGGCTTTTTGCTGCTGAAAGAAAAAAAACTATACCAAAAATTCCGGAAAGAATCGGTGTTGTAACTTCGCCGACGGGAGCTGCAATCCGCGATATTCTCAATGTTCTGTCAAGAAGGTTTCCTTATTCAAAGGTAGTTTTTGTTCCTGTCCAGGTGCAGGGTCCGAATGCTGCACCTCAAATTGCGGGTGCTCTTGATTTGATTAATAAATTTTCCGCTGCGGATGTAATTATCCTGGGCAGAGGCGGCGGTTCAATCGAAGATTTATGGGCGTTTAATGAAGAATGCGTAGCCCTTGCCGTGAGCAGAAGTGAGATTCCTGTTATTTCGGCTGTCGGTCATGAAACTGACTTTACAATCTGTGATTTTGTTGCCGATATGCGCGCTCCAACTCCATCTGCGGCAGCTGAAATTGCTGTCCCTGATAAAAGAGAGCAGCTTTTTTATTTAAATAATCTGATTTCAGTTTTGCATAAGAACATGATTGACGAGCTTACGCAAAGAAGAAATTATATTGATGCTCTTGCTCAGTCGAATGTATTGAAAAATCCGCTTGGATTTATTGAAAACAGCAAACAGACACTTGACGGTTTGTTAAGCAGATTACTTGTTGCACAAAAGCAAATATTTTCCGAAAAAGCTTTGCTTTTTGCTTCTTGCTGTTCAAAGCTTGATGCGTTGAATCCTTTTAAAGTTCTTTCGCGCGGATATGCCGCCGTTTATTCGGCGGACAAAGTTGTCGGAAATGCTTCGGAAATTGATATGAACAGTGCTTTGCGCGTTCGTTTTAATGACGGTGAGGTTATGTGTCGGCCTGAGAGCAGAAAACTTTTTGATGAGGTAGAAGGAAATGGAAAAAATGACTTATGAAAAAGCTCTTGAAAAGCTTGAAATAATTGTTGAAAAGCTGGAACAGGGCAGTATTCCGCTTGAAAAATCACTTCAGCTTTATGAAGAAGCGAACAAACTTGCCGTTTATTGTAAAAACTGTCTTGACATTGCCGAACAAAAAATAGTCCGTCTTACAGATGACGGTACGGAGGTCGAAGGTATTGAATAAAACCTATTCACAGGACGAATATGTTTCTCTGATTAATTCTGCTTTATATAGCTATATAACATTGAGTGGCGGTAAAGATGATAAAGTTTCCCAGGCAATGCTTTACAGCCTGAAAAACGGCGGTAAAAGGGTAAGACCTATGCTTGTGCTTGAATTTTGCAGAGCTTGCGGCGGTGAAATTGAAAAAGCGCTTCCCTTTGCTTGCGCTCTGGAAATGATTCACACTTACTCGCTTATTCACGATGATTTACCGTGTATGGATAATGACGATTTCCGACGCGGTATGCCTTCCTGCCATAAACAGTTTGATTATGCAACTGCTTTGCTTGCCGGTGACGGCTTGCTGACTCTTGCGTTTTCCGTTGCTTCTTCCGCTTCACTTCCTGCCGAAACAGTTGTTAAAGCTGTCAGGGTTCTTTCTGACTGTGCCGGATATAAAGGCATGATTGGCGGTCAGACTATGGATTTGCAAAATGAAGGTAAACAGATAACTCTTGAGCAGCTTCAGATGACGGATGAGCTTAAAACGGGTATGCTTATTCATGCCGCTTGTACTCTCGGCTGTCTTGCCGCAGAGGCAGATGAAAAATGCTTTATCGCTGCTGAAACATATGCTCAGAATATCGGACTTGCTTTTCAGATTGTTGACGATGTGCTTGATATTACATCCACAGCTGAAGAGCTCGGTAAGCCGATAGGCAGTGATGCTGAAAATATGAAATCTACTTATCCTGCTTTGCTCGGTCTTGAAAAATCAAAAATTCTTGTATCTGAGCTTACTGAAAGAGCAGTTGATTCACTTGAAATTTTTGGCGAAAACGGTGCATTTCTTGCTGATTATGCAAGGAAGCTTTCTGTTCGTACAAAATAATCTGAGGAATGAAGAATGAATAATTCAATTCTTAAAAATATAAAATCTCCCGATGACATCAAGAAACTCACCCTTGAAGAGCTTGAAGAGCTGGCTTCTCAGATAAGACATGAGCTGATTTCAACCGTTTCCAAAAACGGCGGTCACCTTGCATCCAATCTGGGCGTTGTTGAATTGACTATTGCTCTTCACCGCTGCTTTGATTCGCCGAAAGATAAATTTGTTTTTGATGTAGGGCATCAGATTTATACCCATAAACTGCTTACCGGAAGATATGACCGTTTTTCCACAATCCGCACAGAGGGCGGTCTTTCCGGCTTTCCTCGTCCGAGCGAAAGCGAACACGATATTTTCTTTACAGGTCACAGCAGTACTTCAATCTCATCTGCTTACGGTATAAGTGTATCAAATCTGATTAAGGGCTCAAAGAATTATACTGTTGCAGTTATCGGTGACGGTGCCTTTACGGGCGGACTTGCTTATGAAGCGATAAACAATGTCGGCAGAAACAAAGATGCTAAGCTTATTGTTATCCTCAATGATAACGAGATGTCAATTTCTCAGAATGTCGGCTCAGTTTCTAAGTATCTTACCAATATCCGTACAACCAAACAGTATTTCAGACTTAAAGCGGGTCTTGAAAAGGCATTGAATCATATTCCGCTTGTCGGCAGATCACTTTCAAAAGCAGTTTATAACATCAAAACTGCTGTTAAAGATAAGTTCTATAACAGCAATATGTTTGAAGATCTGGGCTTTAGATATATGGGCCCGGTTGACGGTCATAATATTCAGAAGCTTACCGATATTCTTGAAGAAGCCAAGAATATTGACAGACCTGTTCTGCTTCATGTTCATACAAAAAAAGGTAAGGGTTATGAACTCGCAGAGCAGAATCCGAGCGTTTTTCACGGCATTTCCAAATTTGATACAGACACAGGTGAAACCGTACCCAAAGGACCGAATTTTTCTGATGAATTCGGTAAATATTTGTGTGAGCTTGCTTCAAAAGACAGCCGCATTTGTGCTATTACAGCGGCAATGTCGCTTGGTACGGGGCTTAGTGAATATGCGGCTGATTATTCAGACCGTTTCTTTGATGTAGGTATTGCAGAAGAGCATGCCGTTGTTTTTGCTTCCGGTCTTTCAAAAGGCGGAATGATTCCTTTTTTTGTTGTTTATTCAACCTTTCTTCAGCGTTGTTATGACCAGCTTATTCATGATGCTGCACTTCAGAAGCAGAAAATGATTATTGCTGTTGACAGGGCAGGCTTTGTCGGTGAAGACGGTGAAACGCATCAGGGAATATTTGATGTGGCTTTTATGAATACCATATCTAATTTCACAATTTATTCTCCTTCAACTTATGAAGAAATGCGAAAAGATATGTTCAAAGCGGTATATAAAGACAGCAATGTTATTGCAATCCGTTATCCGCGCGGAAGTGAATGTGAAATCCCGGATGATTTTAAACCTACTTATGATGTTTTTGATATTTACGGAGATGAAGATGCGGATGTAACTCTGGTTACTTACGGACGGATTTTCGGCAATGCCTGTAAAGCATATAAGGAGCTTAAAAATCAGGGAAAGAGCATAAGAGTATTAAAGTTAAATAAAATAAAACCGCTTGACCCATCGATAATTGAAATTCTTAAGGACAGCAGATGTGTTTATTTCTTTGAAGAAGGAATCCAAAACGGCGGTGTCGGTGAAAAACTTGCTCTTCGTCTTCTGGAAGCCGGGTATAAAGGTGATTACCGCCTTACAGCAGTTGATTACTGTTTTGTTGAACAGGGAAGTGTTAATTCTACTATTAAGAAAAATAACCTTGATACAGAATCAATGATTGAAATTGTTGGGGGTGCTTTTAATGGCTGAGAAAAAAAGGCTTGATGTTGCACTTTTTGAGCTTGGATATACTGAAAGCCGCGAAAAAGCACGAGCTTTGATAATGGCAGGTCAGGTTTATGTAAACGGACAGAAATCACTCAAAGCAGGCGACAATATCAAACCCGATGATAAAATTGAAGTAAGAGGCGAAAAAATGCCGTTTGTCAGCCGTGGCGGATATAAGCTTGACAAGGCAATGAAATCTTTTTCGCTTAATCTTGACGGCAAAATTTGCATGGATGTCGGTGCATCTACAGGTGGCTTTACGGACTGTATGCTTATGAACGGTGCGGTCAAGGTTTATTCTATTGATGTGGGTTATGGTCAGCTTGCCTGGAAACTTCGCAGCGACAGCAGAGTTGTAAATCTCGAACGAACAAATTTCCGTTATGTAACACATGATCATGTGCCTGATAAAATAGATTTTTCCAGTGTTGATGTATCTTTTATTTCTTTGAAGCTTATTTTGCCGGTGCTTTATACTCTGCTTTCAGATAAAGGTGAAGCCGTTTGTCTTGTTAAGCCTCAGTTTGAAGCCGGAAGAGAAAAAATCGGCAAAAAAGGTGTTGTGCGTGAGAGAAAAGTACATAGTGAGGTTATAGAAAGCTGTATTTCTTATGCCCGTGAAAATTCTTTTTATATAAAAGGGCTTGATTTTTCTCCCGTAAAAGGTCCTGAGGGAAACATAGAATATCTTATGTATATTTCAAAATCCGAAACAGATGAACCTGATTTGAATGTTGAGGCAGTTGTTACTGCTTCGCATGATACGCTTGATAAGGAACAAGGTGACTGATATGAAAATTGCGGTCTTACCAAATCTTACAAGAGAATATGCTTTTAAAACAACCAAAGATGTCATTGATCAGCTTGAAAAGTATTCCGCCGAAATCATAATGCCTGACAGTGTATCTGAGGAGTTTTCGGATTATTCTTTCATAAAGTCTTTTGATACAGCTTCTGCTGTTGAAAACAGCGATGTTGTCATTGCAATAGGCGGTGACGGCACAATACTCAGAACAGGTAAAATTGCAGCAGAATACGGAAAGCCCATTCTTGGTATAAACGCAGGCAGGTTAGCTTTTATGGCAGGACTTGAGCGGCATGAGCTTGATTTGCTCGGAAAGCTTTTCAGCGGTGAATATACTGTAGACAAAAGAATGATGCTTGAGGTTATGGTTTTTGATGATATAGGAATGTGTGTTCATCGCTGTAACTGTATTAACGATGCTGTTTTTTCACGCAGAGTAAGCAGAACTATTATAGAGGTCAGTGTTGAAAATAACGGTCGTTTTGTCAACAGCTTCTGGGGTGACGGTGTTATATTTGCTACTCCTACCGGTTCTACGGCATATTCATTATCTGCCGGTGGCCCTGTTGTTGACCCGACAATAGAAAGCATTTTACTAACCCCAATTTGCAGTCATTCTCTTTTCAGCCATCCTATAATTTTCAGAGCTGATGAACGAATGCGGGTTTATGCGACAAAAGAAGATGAAAAAGAGCTGTGTGTTCTTTGTGACGGTGAGGAGCCCGTGAGCATAGGCGAAGGCTGCAGTGTAATTGTTCAGCGGTCAAATATTACAGCTGAGTTTATCAGAATAAAGTCAGACAGCTTTATTGAAATTCTAAATACAAAAATGTTACATCCGTAAGGAGATGCGGCTATGAAGAAAAAAAGGCTTGAACTTATACTTAAAACGATTGAAAATCAGGATATAGCAACACAGGAGGAGCTTCTCATTGCTCTGAAAGCTCACGGACTTGATGTAACTCAGGCGACTGTTTCGCGTGACATTAAAGAGCTTGGTCTTGTTAAATCAATGGGAAGGAACGGAAAATACCGTTATTCTGCTCCTAAATCAAACAATACCGATGCTGTCAGAAACTTTCATAATATAATTGCTCCTTCCGTTCTTTGGGTAGACTATGCAATGAATAGTGTTGTTATAAAGTGCTATGCAGGCATGGCGCAGGCGGTATGTGCAGCTATAGATACTATGGATTTTAATGGTGTTGTAGGAACCCTTGCAGGTGATGATACTATTTTCGTTCTTTGCCGCAATGAAGAACTTGCGGTTGATTTTATGCATAGCGTAAGAGATATGATTTCAGAATAAATGAGGTGGAGATATGCTCCTGAACCTTAAAATTGAAAATGTTGCCATAATTGAAAGCGCTGATATTTTTTTCAGTGAAGGCTTAAATATTATGACCGGTGAAACCGGTGCAGGTAAATCCATTATTATTGATTCTATTAATGCTGTGCTTGGTGAGCGTACTTCAAAGGAGCTTGTCAGGACGGGTGCTCAAAAGGCCGGTGTTTCAGCGTTATTTAAAGTCAATAATAAGCAGTTTGCTGATTTGTTTGAAGAACTGGGAATAGAGCCTGAAGATGACGGAACACTCCTGATTAAACGAACTATTTCTTCCGACGGTAAAAATACATGCCGGGTCAACGGTACACCCGTTACGGTGAGTATGCTGAAAATACTAGGCAGAGAACTTATCAATATTCACGGTCAGCATGACAGTCAAAGACTGCTTAATCCAGAATGCCATTTTGAGTATATAGACCAGATGGCAGGAAACTCGGAACTGCTTTGTGATTATAGAGAAAACTATTCTGCGCTTTGTGATTTGAGGAGAGAGATTTCTTCTCTGATTATTGATGATGAAGAAAAAAACAGAAAAATTGAGCTTCTTACATATCAGATTAATGAAATTGAATCTGCTCAGCTCAGTATTGGCGAAATTGAAGAATTAAAAGCCGCCAGACTGTTTTACCGAAATATAGAAAAAATAATCGCATCCGTCAATGAGGCATTTGCGTTAATTTCCGGCAATGATGAAACAGCTGGTGCCTTTCAGGAAATTAAAATGGCTTCAAAATGTCTTGATGATGTTTCTCAGTATTCTTCCGCAGTGTCACAGACTGCACAGCTTCTTAGGGATATTTCATATCAGCTTGAAGATGCTGATGACCAACTCAGAGCATCAATTGATGAACTCGAATTTGACCCTGAATATGCTTCTCAGGTAGAAGCAAGGCTTGATTATCTCAATAAACTCAGTCGTAAATACGGCTCAGATGAAGAGGAAATGCTTGAGTTTTGTGAGAAATGTAAGATAGAGAAAAACGAAATTGAATTTTCGGATGAGAAGCTTGAGGAGCTCAGAGAAAAAGAGCGCAAACTGACAGCTTATATTAATGATTTAGCAGAAAAACTTACTGAAAGAAGAATTGCTGTCGGAATAGATTTTTCTGAAAAAGTTTGTGAAGAGCTTAAGTTTCTTGATATGCCGAATGTTGTTTTTTCAGTTGACAGAAAGGCTGCTCCAATTGGAGAAAACGGTGCAGATGTTATTGAATTTTTAATTTCACCTAATGCCGGAGAAAGCCTTAAACCGCTTGCGAAAATCGCATCAGGCGGTGAACTTTCCAGAGTTATGCTTGCAATTAAAAATATACTGTCTGATAAAGATAAAATTGAGACATTGATTTTTGATGAAATTGATGCAGGCGTCAGCGGCAGAGCGGCAGTAAAGCTCGGAAAGAAGCTCAGCGAAGTTTCTAAGGGCAGACAGGTGCTTTGTGTTACTCATCTTGCTCAGATTGCTGCAAAGGCAGACCATCATTTTGAAATCAGTAAATCCACTTTGAACGGAAAAACCTATACGAGTGTTACTCCTCTTGACAGAGAAGGCAGAAAGTATGAGCTTGCTCGTATTATCGGCGGTGAAGCTGTAACTCAGACTCAGCTTGATATGGCTGAAGAGATGTTGACAAATATTTAAATTTGTTATATTATTCATTAGTATATCTATACGGAGGAAACTAAAATGACAATTTATGACGAGCTTGTTGCCAGAGGACTTATTGCTCAGGTAACAGATGAAAAAGAGATCAGAGACCTTATCAACAACGGTAAGGCAACATTTTATATAGGCTTTGACCCCACTGCAGACAGCCTTCATGTAGGCCATTTTATGGCTCTTTGCCTTATGAAAAGACTTCAGATGGCTGGTAATAAGCCGATTGCCCTGCTTGGCGGCGGTACTGGTATGATAGGCGATCCTTCAGGCAGAAGTGATCTCAGACAGGTGCTTACCAAAGAAACAATTGAGCATAATGTTGAATGCTTCAAAAAGCAGATGAGCCGCTTCATTGAATTTGGTGAAGGTAAGGCTATGATGATTAACAATGCTGATTGGCTTCTTGACCTTAATTATGTTGATCTTCTCCGTGAGGTCGGTGCATGCTTCTCTGTTAACAATATGCTTCGTGCAGAGTGTTACAAACAGAGAATGGAAAAGGGTCTCAGCTTCCTTGAATTCAATTATATGATTATGCAGAGCTATGACTTCTATCATCTGTATAAGGAATACGGCTGTAATATGCAGTTTGGCGGTGATGATCAGTGGTCAAATATGCTTGGCGGTACTGAACTTATCCGTAAAAAGCTCGGCAAGGATGCTTTTGCAATGACAATTACACTTCTTCTCAATTCAGAAGGTAAAAAGATGGGTAAGACAGCTTCAGGTGCGGTTTGGCTTGACCCTGAAAAGACTTCTCCATATGAATTTTATCAGTATTGGCGAAATGTAAGCGATGCCGATGTTCTTAAATGTATTCGTATGCTTACATTCCTTCCTCTTGAAGAAATTGATGAAATGGATAAATGGGAAGGCAGCCAGCTTAACAAAGCTAAGGAAATTCTCGGTTATGAGCTTACAAAGCTTGTTCACGGTGAAGAAGAGGCTGTAAAGGCTCAGGAAGCTGCAAGGGCCCTTTTCTCAAATGGCGCTAACACGGACAATATGCCCACAACCGTTCTTGCTGCTGAAGATTTTACTGACGGTAAAATTGGCATTATTGATATACTTGTTAAGGCAGGTCTTGCCAAGTCACGAGGCGAAGCTCGAAGACTGGTTGAGCAGGGCGGTGTATCGCTTGATGATGTTAAGGTCGCATCAATTGATGTTGCTGTTGAGGAAGAAAAACTTAATGAAGGCGGCTTTGTTATCGTCAAGAAGGGCAAAAAAGCATTCCATAAAATCACTAAATAATTAATACTGATAGTATAAATACCGATGCGTGAGCATCGGTATTTTTTTTCCTTAGTGGCAGATAATATAAAAAATTGTTTTTGGGATGATCATATGAAAAAGAAAAGTGTGTTGCCGGAAATTAACAGAGCATTATCAGTTTATATTATTATTATGTTGTGTTTTGGTATTTGTATAATACAGACAGCATTGATAAATATTAATCAGGTTAATAAAGTATCTGATGTCAAATCAAGCAAAACAATTGATATAGCAAAAAGCAGAGGTATAATTTACGACAGAAATTTTAACAGACTTGTTTGTGATGAAACTGAAAATGTTTGCGTTTTTAAACCGACTATTTCTTCGCTGAGTATAATGAAAGCATCGTTAAGTGCAGAAGAATATGTAGAAGCTGTTAACTCCCTCGGAAAAGGTAATCCATTGTTATTGCACAGTTCTTATGAAATAAAATCAAAAGATACTATTAATCTGAAAATATACAAAAGGTATAATAATCAATTGGCAATCCATCTGATAGGAACTGTCTCGGAAGATTCTGAAAGAGGAATTTCCGGTGTCGAAAAATGCTTTGATGATTATCTGAGAGATTTTTCAGGCAAGCTTAAAGTGCGATATTTTACCGATGGATCGGGAAAGGCACTGAAAGGCGGTGAAATACAGATTCTGGATAACGGATATAACAGTCCGGGCGGAGTTTGTCTGACTATTGATGAAAGCTATCAGAATATTCTTGAAGCATCTGTTGATAACTGTGGCTTGAAAAAAGGATGTGCGATTGTTTTGGATATAAAAAACGGTTCAATTGTCGCTGCTGTAAGCAGGCCGGATTTTGACAGAAACAATATATCGCTTTATTTGAATGACGATGATACACCATTGTTTAACAGAGCTCTTGGTGCTTATCCTGTCGGCTCGATATTTAAACCATTGGTTGCGGCAAGCGCGCTTGAACAGGGGATTAACCCTGAAAATGAATATTCATGTAATGGGAATATTGAATATGACGGTGTGAATTTTCATTGTATGAAAGCTCACGGGAATGTGGATATGGCTTCGGCTTTGGTATATTCGTGTAATTGCTATTTTGTTAACTTAATTAATCAGATTGATGTTTCGGAAGTGCTTGATTTGGCGGAATCATTGGGCTTTGGAAATGAAATTGAAATTGCTCAGGGGTTATCAGCTTATTCGGGGGATTTGCCTGAGATCGGTCAGCTTAATAACAGTGCCGAAAAAGGAAATTTTTCATTTGGCCAAGGTAGTATTTCTGCTACACCTCTGCAAATAGGTACATTATATTGTGCAATAGCAAATTCAGGCAATTTTTATAAGCCCTATCTTGTAAAAGGCTTTGTCGACGGTAACGGAGTGTATTTGTCTTCGGAAAATGAAAAGCCCGCTTTTACGGCTTTTAGTAAAAAAACTGCATCTTTGTTGTCGTCATTTCTTGAGCTTGCAGTAAGAGAGGGTACAGGTAAAAATGCAAAGTCAGATTTCTTTGATGTTGCCGGTAAGACTGCAACTGCTCAAACAGGTGATTTTAAAAGCGGAAAGGAACGACTTGTTACCTGGTTTGCCGGTTTTTTTCCTTTTGATAAACCGGAATATGTTATGATTATTATGTGTGAAGACGGTAAATCGGGTTCTGCAGACTGTGCACCGGTATTTTCGTGTTTTGTAAATGAATTAGCTGAATATGAAAATCAAGCAGAATAATTATAAAAAAACTTTACTTTAATATAATAAATATGTTATAATGCATTGATATTATTAAATGGAGTTTTTTCTATGCGGATTATCGGCATTGACCCCGGTTATGCAATAATTGGTTACGGAATTGTTGATTATAACGCAAATCACTTTACCGTAGTGGACTACGGCGCAGTTACAACAAAAGCACATACACCTTTTGAACAGCGCCTTTCAGATATTTATACCGGGCTGAATCAACTTATTTCAACCTATAAGCCTGACGCAATGTCAATTGAAAAGCTATTTTTTAACACCAATACAACAACTGCAATCGATGTTGCTCAGGCGCGCGGTGTTATTGTTCTGACCGCCGCACAGGCAGGAGTTAAGATTGCTCAATATACACCGCTTCAGGTAAAGCAGAGTGTTGTTGGCTACGGAAGAGCAGAAAAAAAGCAGGTTCAGGAAATGACAAAACTTATGTTAGGCTTAAAATCTGTTCCTAAACCTGATGATACTGCAGATGCTCTTGCGCTTGCAATTTGTCATGCTCATTCAGCCGGCTCTTTGCTTGGCTCATTCTGATTCTTCGGAGGTTTGTTTTTTATGTTTTATTCTCTTACCGGTAAGGTAGTTTATACTGATGAATCAAGTGTTGCACTAAGTTGTTCGGGTGTTGCGTTCAGATGCTTTACAAGTTTTAACACACTTTGTAAAATAGGCTCTACCGGTGAAGATATAACACTTTATACATATCTTAGTGTGCGTGAAGATGCACTTGATTTGTTTGGCTTTTCTGATCTTTCGGAACTTGATTGCTTCAAGATTCTTATAAGTGTTTCAGGTGTCGGACCTAAAGCCGCTTTAGCTATTCTTTCCCGTCTTACTCCCGATAAATTATCTCAGGCTATAGCTTGCGGTGATGTTAAAGCAATTACTGCCGCACAGGGGGTAGGACCTAAAATAGCCCAACGCATAATTGTTGAACTTAAAGATAAGCTTGCACCTTTCTCTTCGGGTGCTTCTTCAATATCAATGGGTGATGTAAGTTCAGCAGTTAGCTCAGGAGGCGCTAACGATGCTGTTGATGCTTTGATGGCTCTTGGCTACAGCAGGTCTGAAGCGAGCCTTGCAGTTGGTAAGCTTGACCCGAACTTATCTGTTGATGAGCTGATTAAAAAAGCTCTTCTCAGTCTTTCAACGGGATTTTAAATAATCGGGAGATGAAAATTTATGATGGATGAAATGGATTTTGAAAACAGAATAGTTGCTTCCGGTTACACACCTGCAGATAACGAGACAGAACTTTCACTAAGACCTCAACGAATAGAAGATTATATCGGACAGGAAAAAGTTAAAGAAAATCTGCGTATATATATTGAAGCTGCAAAAACCAGATGTGAACCTCTTGATCATGTTTTGCTTTACGGTCCTCCGGGTCTGGGTAAAACAACACTTGCGGGAATTATCGCAAATGAAATGGGGGTTAATTTCAGAGTTACTTCGGGCCCTGCAATAGAAAAACCGGGTGATCTTGCTGCACTTCTGACTAACCTGAATGAGGGTGATGTCCTTTTTGTTGATGAAATTCACAGATTAACCCGTTCGGTCGAAGAAGTTCTTTATCCCGCAATGGAAGATAATGCTCTTGATATTATTATTGGCAAAGGTCCTTCAGCAAGGTCGATAAGGCTTGACCTGAAAAGATTTACACTTATAGGCGCTACGACAAGGGCAGGTCAGCTCAGCGCTCCTCTTCGCGACAGATTTGGTGTTATTTTCCGTCTTGAGCTTTATACACCTGAAGAACTTGCCGGTATAGTAAGGCGTTCTGCGGGCATACTTGGTGTAGACATTGATGATGACGGTGCACTTGAAATTGCATCTCGCTCAAGGGGTACACCTCGTATTGCTAACAGACTGCTCAAACGAGCCCGTGATTTTGCTCAGGTTATGGGTAAAGGTCAGATTGACCTTGAAAGCTCACAGCTTGCTCTTAACCGAATGGAAATTGACGAGTTGGGTCTTGATAACATTGACAGACTTCTGTTAAGTTCTATCATAAAATTTTATAAAGGCGGTCCTGTTGGTCTTGAAACAATTGCTGCGGCAATCGGCGAAGAGGCTGTTACAATTGAAGATGTTTATGAGCCTTATCTGATGCAGATAGGTTTCCTTGCTCGCACACCGCGCGGACGAACGGTAACACCTGCAGGTTATGCACATCTTGGTATCCCTGTTGAGGGGCAGCAATCACTGTTTTGAAGGGATTGAATTTTTTATGGGCAGACTTTTCGGAACTGATGGCGCAAGAGGTATAGCCAATAGAGATTTAACATGTGAGCTTGCAATGCAGATAGGCAGAGCAGCAGCGATGGTACTGTCAGACAGTAATCGCAAGAGACCACGTGTTTTAATCGGAATGGATACGCGAATTTCATCAGAGATGCTTCAGTCTGCAATTTCGGCAGGTCTTTGCTCGGTTGGTGCCGATGTTCTTGTGTTAGGTGTTCTTCCTACACCTGCCGTTGCTTTTCTTGTAAAAGAATACGGTTATGATGCCGGCATAATGATTTCTGCTTCACATAATCCGTGCGAATATAACGGAATAAAAATTTTCAAGTCTGACGGTTATAAGCTGCCCGATAAGGTCGAGGAACAGATAGAAGCAATAATTCTTGACGGTGCAGTTGTTCCTGAAATAAAAACAGGAGGCGAAGTCGGAAGAATCCGTTTTGCCGATATGCCAAGATTTGATTATATAGAACATTTGATTGAAACTGTTGATGTAGATTTTTCAGGTATGAAAATTGCGCTTGATTGTGCTAACGGTTCTGCTTCGTGTACTGCACCTGAACTGTTTACAAATCTCGGCGCTGATATAGAAGTATTATCTGCTGTACCTAACGGAGTCAACATCAACCGTGACTGCGGTTCAACCAATCTTGATTCATTAAAAAAATTTGTTAAAGATAATAATTGTATAGCCGGCTTTGCTTTTGACGGTGATGCAGACAGACTTCTTGCCGTTGATGAAAACGGAAAAGAAGTTGACGGAGATAAAATTGTGGCAATATGCGCCGCCGCTCTTAAAGAACAAGGCAAACTAAAAAAGAATACCGCCGTTGCAACTGTTATGAGCAATATGGGATTTCATGAATATTGCAAAAACAACGGCATTGATGTTGAAGTTACTTCTGTCGGTGACAGATATGTTCTTGAAAGAATGACTGAAAAGGGTTATTCTGTCGGCGGTGAGCAATCAGGACATGTAATCTTCCTTGATTATGCTACAACAGGTGACGGTCAGCTTACTGCAATACAGCTTTTGCAGATAATCAAAAAAAGCAATAAAAAGCTCAGTGAGCTTGCAGAAAAAATTTCTGTTTATCCGCAGATAACGGTAAATGTCAGGGTTTCTCAGATCGGTAAAGTCCGATATGAAAAAGATGAAGAAATAAAAAAAGCAATTGAACGGGTTGAAGCTGAGCTGGGTGATAGCGGAAGAGTTCTTGTCAGAGTATCCGGTACCGAACCTCTGATACGAGTAATGGCAGAAGGTAAGGATGAAAGTCAGATTAAAAGAATTGTTGATGAAATAGCATCAGTTATAAAACAGCGTCTAATATGAATATTCAGAGGAATGTGAAATAATGAGAATTTCAGACAATTGGAAAGATTATGAATTGCTTGACTGTACTGACGGTGAGCGGCTTGAAAGATGGGGCAATATAATTCTTATCCGTCCCGATCCTCAGGTTATCTGGAAGACAGGCAGAAGACACCCGATGTGGAAAAAGGCCAATGCCAGATATAATCGCTCGCAAACAGGCGGCGGCAAATGGGAGCTTCTTGGTAAGCTCCCGGACAGATGGGAAATTTCTTACGGTGATCTTACATTTAATATTAAAACAATGGGCTTTAAACATACAGGCCTTTTTCCTGAACAGGCTGCTAACTGGGACCTTGTAAGGGGAATGATTGAAAAGTCTGACAGACCGATTAAGGTTCTTAATCTGTTTGCATATACCGGCGGAGCTACGGTTGCGGCTCTTAAAAGCGGAGCGCAGGTTACGCATGTAGATGCATCTAAAGGTATGGTTCAGTGGGCAAAAGAGAATGCTGCTTCAAGCGGTGTGCTTGACGGTAAAGTCCGTTGGCTGGTAGATGATTGTATTAAATTCGTTCAGCGCGAAATCCGCAGAGGTAATAAATATGATATTATTATCATGGATCCGCCTTCTTACGGCAGGGGTCCTGGCGGAGAGGTCTGGAAGCTTGAAGATGAAGTTTATGATTTTGTGGCGCTTTGTGAACAGCTCCTCTCCGACGAGGCTGTTGCGATGCTCATAAATTCATACACTACAGGTTTATCGCCGTCAGTTATGGAGTACATACTAAGCGCAACAGTAGTGCCTAAGCACGGCGGCTTTGTTTCCGGCAGTGAGCTTGGATTACCTGCTTCGCTTTCAGGTATGCCGCTTCCTTGCGGTGCCACTGCAATCTGGAGAAAACAGGATTGATAAAATGGCTGATATAATTTTTGAAAATGTATCTTTCAGATATGAATCTGATGAAGACGGTAAGGTTCTTCCGCTCGCTGTCGATAATGTATCATTGAATATCAAACAAGGCAGTTTTGTTGCTGTTCTGGGTCATAACGGTTCAGGCAAATCTACACTTGCTAAGCTTACCAATGCAATCAATATTCCTGAAAGCGGTAAGGTTTTGGTTAACGGTATGGATACTGCCGATGAAAATCTGACCGATGAAATACGCAAAACTGTCGGTATGGTTTTTCAGAACCCGGATAATCAGATTGTCGCTACAATAGTAGAGGATGATGTTGCTTTCGGACCTGAAAATCTTGGTGTTGAACCGGCTGAAATCAGGCGCAGAGTTGATGAAGCTTTAAAAGCTGTCAATATGTATGAATTCCGTAATTACGAGCCTCATAAATTATCGGGCGGTCAGAAACAGCGGGTTGCCATTGCAGGCGTTATCGCTATGCAGACTAAATGTATTGTTCTTGATGAACCTACCGCCATGCTTGACCCTAACGGAAGAAAAGAAGTAATGTCAACGATTAAGCGTCTTAATAAAGAAATGGGTATCACTGTTGTATTGGTTACTCATTTTATGGACGAAGCCGTGCAGGCTGACAGAGTCGTTGTCATGGATAAGGGTACAGTTATTATGGATGGCACACCAAGGAAGGTTTTTTCGCAGTCAGAAAAATTGATAAATGTCGGTCTTGATGTTCCGCAGGCAACGCAGCTTGCCCGTGCACTAAAAGCGCAAGGAATTAATATACCGACAGATTTGCTTAATGAAGAAGAATGTACTCAGGCAATTATGGCACTGTTAAGGAGTAAATGATGTCTATTATTTCTCTGAAAAATGTATCTCACACTTACAGCAGCGGTACACCGCTTAGTGTAAGCGCAATTAAGGATATAAATATTGATATTGAAAAAGGTGAGCTTGTTGGCATAATCGGTCATACAGGCTCAGGTAAAAGCACCCTTGTCCAGCATCTTAACGGTTTGCTTAAACCGACACAAGGCAATGTGTTTATTGACGGCGAAGATATATGGGCAGACAAAAAGAAAATCCGTTCAGTGCGTTTTAAGGTCGGACTTTGTTTTCAATATCCTGAATATCAGCTGTTTGAAGAAACGGTATATAAGGATATTGCTTTCGGACCTAAAAATATGGGCATGAGTAAGGACGAAATTGATTATAATGTTTTACGCGCGGCTGAATATGTCGGATTGAAAAAAGAACTCCTGGATAAATCTCCGTTTGACCTTTCGGGCGGTGAAAAACGCAGGGCAGCAATTGCCGGTGTTATGGCAATGAATCCGAAAATTCTTATTCTCGATGAGCCGACTGCAGGTCTTGACCCAAAGGGAAGACAGGAAATTCTTAACATGGTTGTTGATTACAAGAAAAAAACAGGCAGTACGGTTTTGCTTGTATCACACAGCATGGAGGATGTCGCCGGTGTCGCAACAAAAATTCTTGTTATGAATAAGTCAAGCATTGCTATGTATGACACGGTTGAAAATGTCTTTTCCCGTTCAGCGCAACTGGAGGATATGGGTCTTAATGTTCCGCAGATTACCCGTATTTTTATGGCGCTCAAGTCAAACGGAGTTGATATTGACGATGATGTTTATACTGTAAAAGAGGGCTGTCGCAGACTTGTTTCTCTTCTTAAAGGGGGGAATTGCTGATGGTCAGAGATATTACAATCGGTCAATATTTTCCTGGAAAATCATTGCTGCACAGGATGGATCCCAGAATTAAGATAGTTCTTACGCTTGCTTTTGTTTTTGTTATTTTCTTTTGTAAAAATTTTTGGTCTCTCGGACTTATGGCTTTGTTTTTAGTTGGCGGAATCTGCATTTCCGGTGTTCCGGTTAAAATGCTGATAAAAAGTCTTCGTGCAATTTTGCTGATTATAGTTATCACTGCCGTACTTAATCTTTTTTATATAAGCGACGGTACGGTTTTGTTTAAGGCGGGATTTATTAAAATAACCGATAAAGGTATTTTTACAGCTTTATTTATGGCGGTGAGAATTTCGTGCCTTATTATAGGCAGCTCACTGATGACTTATACAACAACACCAACGATGCTGACTGATGCGATTGAAAGGTTGCTTTCACCGCTGAAAATATTCAAAATTCAGGTGCATACTCTTGCAATGATGATGACTCTTGCACTTCGCTTTATTCCGACTCTTATTGAAGAAATTGATAAGATTATGAATGCTCAGAAGGCGAGAGGAGCTGACCTTGAAAGCGGTAACCTTATAGACAGAGCAAAAGCGCTTGTCCCGATTCTTGTTCCGCTGTTTGTTTCTTCGTTCCGCAGAGCTTATGAGCTTGCTTTTGCGATGGAATGTCGTTGTTATACCGGCAGCAATAACCGCACGCGAATGAAACAAATGAAATTTTCTGCTCTTGATGTGCTTTTTGTTATAGGCGAATTGGTTCTTGTAGCAGGTATAATCTTATTCAATCATTTCTTTAAACATTTGATATAAGGCGGTTTTATTGTGAGAAATTTGCTTCTTACAATTAAATATCTCGGTACAGCTTACTGTGGCTGGCAGGTTCAGGCAAATGCACCTTCAGTTCAACAGACTTTGCAGGATGCTGTTGAAAAGCTTTTTTGCGTGAGAGAAAATATCGTTGGCTGCAGCCGTACGGATTCCGGCGTTCATGCTAATATGTATTGTTGCAATATCAGAACTGAAAATCAACTTCCATGTGATGTTATTGTTCGCGGTCTTAATGCATATTTACCCGATGATATTGCAGCGCTGAGCTGTAAAGATGTTGATTATGGTTTTCACGCAAGATATGATTGTAAGGGTAAGGAATATAAATATCTGATCAGAAATTCATCATTACCGGACCCGTTTTTGTCCGGCAGGTGCTGGCAGTTTAATAAATATATTGATGTTGATTTACTTAATTCTCAGGCGCAGCTTTTTTGCGGTACACATGATTTTAAAGCTTTCTGTTCTGCAGGAAGCAGTGTTCAATCAACAATAAGGACTGTAAAAAGTTTTAGTGTTACCCGTGAAAACGATATGGTGATTTTTAAAGTGACAGCCGACGGATTTTTATACAATATGGTTAGAATTATGGTTGGAACCTTAACGGATATAACCTTGAATAAAATACAGCCTGATTCGATTGCAGATATTATTTCTTCTCTCGACAGAAATCGTGCAGGTATTACTGCTCCGCCGCAGGGTTTATATCTTAACAGAGTATTTTACGAGGAGTGTGAACAGAATGGATGAAAGAAACAATTCTTCATTTACACCTGAAGAAGAACAGCGTATGAAGGCAAAAGCTGCAGCAAATGCAAAAGCAAGAGCAGAACGCGAAAAAGCCAGTGAACTGAAAAAGGAAAAAAGAAACAAAAAAATCGGCAAGCTTGCAACAGCAGGAGTTATTGCTCTGATAATTATAGTGTGTGTTTCTCTTGTGTTTATTGCTGCGCGCTCACTTGGCAATGTTACTTTTACCAAAATTATTGATTATGTTAAAGATGGTTTTTCAAATTTAGAGCCCGGTGAAGGTTATCCGCTTGAAGTTGGATCGGGGACAGTGAAAGATTTAACAATGATTGGTCAAACTCCTGTTCTTATTAAAAATGATAAGGTCTCATTGTTTAATAAATCAGCGAAGGAAACTTCATCATATATTCATTCTTATTCAAAGCCTATGACTCAGGTTAACAGCGGCAGAATGATTGTTTGTGACCGTGTTTCAGGCAGATATATGATTACAGACCGAAGCGAAATACTTCACAGTGATGAGCTTCAAACTGAAACCTACTCGTGTGCATTAGCAAAAAACGGCAGTTATGCTTTTTCTCTTAAAACTGAACAGGCTGCAAGTGTGGTTTCTGTTTATTCTTCAGATTATAAAAAGGCATTTGATTTTAAATGTGCAGAAGAATATATTATAGGACTTTCTTTTTCTCCTAACGGAAAAAATATTGCTTTGATTGGTATCGGTTCTAAAGATGCTTGTCTTTACTCAAAATTATATGTTATTTCCGTAGACAAAAATGAGATTATCAATACAGTCGATTTTGATGGTGAATCTTTACATAATGTTTTTTATTCTGATAATGACACAGTTATTGTTGTGAGCGAAAATGCTTATACAGTTATCAATAAAGAAGGCGAAAAAGATAAGATTAATTTCGGCTATAATACAATTTCCCGTTTTGTTTGTGATGAAGGCGGTAATTTTGCGATCGTGCTTTCTAAGTACGGAAGTATAGATTCAGGTACGGTTGCTGTTCTTGACAGTAAAGGAAAAGAAATTTTCAGTGTTGAAATTGACAGTAAAATTGAATGTATTGATTATGACGGTGAATCAGTTTGCGTCAGTTGCAGCGATAATAATGTTTTAACATTTAATAAAAAAGGTAAACTTATCGGCAGAACAAAGCTCGATACGGCAGCACAGGATGTAACGGTATCTAATAATAAGTGCTATGCACTGTGTTTCGGTACTGTTGTTCAGCTTGATATTAAAACCGATTTGGATTAAAGGGAGGTTATATATGGAAAAGCTAATCGTTTTATATGGTCTTGATATTTTACTGATAATAATTCTTGTGTTTACAGTACTTTCCTCAATGCGAAAAGGCTTTTTAAAGTGTTTCCTTTCATTAATAAGTGTTGTTGCAGCGATTTTTGTTGCGATGGGCTTCAGTCAGCCTGCAGCAGAGTTTTGTTATGATAACATTTTTTCTTCATATGTTGTAGGAAGTGTCGAAAATGCTGTTGATGAAGGACTTGAAAGCTCACAAGCGGCGGAAACCGTTAATCAGATTATTGATAATATTCCGCAGTTTCTGGTCACACATTTGAGCGGATTTGGTATTGATGTCAATTCTGTTTCTGAGAATATTGCTTCATTAAAGCTTTCGACGCATGACACTGCACAAAAAATATCAGATGACATTATCAGACCGGGTGCAGTTGTTTTACTTAAAATGCTTTGTTTTATTCTGATTTATCTTGCGGTAAGGTTCGTTCTGAGCTTAATTACAAGGTTTATAAACGGAATAGCAAAACTGCCTGTTTTAAAACAGGTAAACAAATGGCTTGGTGCAGTTATAGGCATTGTTAAAGGACTTGCTGTTATATTTATACTTTGTACTTTAATGAACGGTTTTAAAACATTTTCAGTTGAAGATCAGATTATTGCACAAGCTATACAGAATTCTGATTTATGTGCATTTGTAAATGAAATTGATGTATCAGATCTGAGCAAAATAGATCTTTACAGTATTACTGAATAAAATTAAACAAGGAGTGTTACTTTATGAATATCAAACGTTTTCTTGAAAATTGGAATACTATTCCTAACTTTATCTCATTTTTCCGTATTCTTCTCATACCTGTATTCGGTGTCCTTTTTTATAAAGGTTATCTCGGTTGGGCACTTATTACAATTATCGTTTCGGGTCTTACTGATTTTGTTGACGGTAAAATTGCCCGCAAGTTTAATATGGTTAGTGAGCTAGGTAAAATGCTTGACCCTCTTGCAGACAAGCTTACACAGATTACACTTGCAATTTTGCTTTTTGTAAAGTTCAATACTTGCAGTGACGAAACAATGCGTGCATTTAGCTGGGTTTTCCTTATTTTCCTTGCTAAAGAAGCAGTTTTTGTTATCGGCGGAGTTATTATGATTGCTCTCGGTATGCTTCCCAGTGCAGCAGAGATTTACGGAAAAGTTGCAACATTTGTTTTCTACGGTGTTATGGTTGCACTCTTCCTCTTCGGCCCGGAAGTAGGCGTTTTTGCAAGCACATTCACGCTTCCCAATATAGTTTGTATGATTCTTGTAATAATCTCTGTAATCCTCACACTTGTCGCTTTTGTTTCGTATATGCCTGATGTTATCAGACAGTGTAAAGAGAAATTTTCAAAAAAATAATAATTTGTAGATTCAGGAGTTAATTAAGAAATGAAAAGAATGATGTGCAGTAAATGCAATCAGCGTCCTGCTGTAATTTTTATTCAGCGCGTCGAAAATGGACAGACTACACCCGAAGGTTTATGCCTTAAATGCGCAATGGAAATGAATGTCGGACCTATTAAACAGATGATGGAAAGCATGGGCATTACCGAAGATGAGGTTGAGGCTGTCACTGAGCAGATGGATGCTGCAATGGCAGGTATTGATGAAGGCTCGTTTGAAAATGGCGGTGCACCTGCATTTCCTTTTATGCAGAATTTTATGAACAGCATGGGTATGGGTGATTCATCACCTGAATTTCAAGACGGTGAAGATCTTGAAGCACCGGATGAAAAGCCGGATGAGAAAAAAAGAGGCTTTGGTAAAAAGAAAAAGAAGCCTGATGAAAATAAGAGAAAATATCTCGGACTTTACTGTACTGATCTGACTAAAAAAGCAAAAGAAGGTAAAATTGACCGTATTATCGGCAGAGATAATGAGATTTACCGTTCAATACAGATTCTTTGCAGGCGTTCAAAAAATAATCCTTGTCTGATTGGTGAACCCGGTGTCGGTAAAACTGCAATTGCAGAAGGTCTTGCGCTTCGCATTGCTAACGGTGAAGTCCCGGCAAAGCTTGCGGATAAGGAAATTCATCTTCTTGACCTGACTTCGCTTGTTGCAGGTACTCAGTTCAGGGGTCAGTTTGAAAGCAGAATTAAGGGTCTTGTTGATGAAGTTAAGGCAGAAGGCAATATAATTCTGTTTATAGATGAGGTTCATAATCTTGTCGGTACGGGTGATGCAGAAGGTTCAATGAATGCGGCTAACATTCTTAAGCCCGCTCTTTCGCGCGGCGAAATCCAGATTATCGGTGCAACCACATTTACCGAATACCGTAAATATATTGAAAAGGATGCAGCACTTGAGCGCAGACTTCAGCCTGTTAAGGTTGAAGAGCCTTCAATTGAGGACACTTATAAAGTTCTTCTCGGAATCAAAGATTATTATGAAAATTATCATCGCGTGAGAATTAATGATTCACTTGTATACAGTGCAGTTGTTCTTTCTGAGAGATATATAAACGACAGATTCTTGCCCGATAAAGCAATTGATTTGCTTGATGAAGCATGTACTTGTGCCAACCTGAGAAATAAGTATATCAGCATGTGTGAAATGGCAGAGAAAAAGCTTACACTGCTTAAGGTTGAGCATCAGCGTCTTTCAGAGGAAAAAGAGATTGATTATGAGGCTGTAACAAAGGTAAAATCTGAAATTATTGCCTGTGAAAATGAAATCAATAATCTTTCGGAGCTTGCAAAGGACAATAATGTCACTGAGGATGATATTGCAAAGGTAATTCAGCTCTGGACAGGCATTCCGGCGCAAAAGGTTATTGAAAGCGACCTTCGCAGACTTGCCGATCTTGAGGACAAGCTTAAGGCTAACCTCATCGGTCAGGATGATGCTGTAAAGCTCGTTGCTTCTGCTATTAAACGCGGCAGAGTTCAGATTAGTCCCCGCCGCAGACCTTCGTCGTTTATTTTTGTTGGTCCTACAGGCGTTGGCAAAACTGAACTTGTCAAGCTTCTTTCTCAGGAGCTTTTTGACACACCTGAAACTCTGATTCGTCTTGATATGTCTGAGTTTATGGAGAAACACAGCGTGTCAAGAATTATCGGTTCACCTCCCGGCTATGTCGGCTATGATGAAGCAGGTCAGCTGACTGAAAAAGTCCGCAGAAAGCCTTATTCGGTTATCCTCTTTGATGAAATTGAAAAGGCTCATCCTGATGTTATGAATATACTTCTTCAGATTCTCGATGAAGGCAAAATTAATGATGCTCAGGGCAGAACAGTCAGTTTTGAAAACACTGTTATTATTATGACTTCAAATGCAGGCAGTGACCGAAAAGACGGATCTCTCGGCTTTGCAAAGAGCAAGAGTGAAGCAAATTCCGACAGAGCTATGAAGGCACTCAGAGAGTTCTTAAGACCCGAATTTATCGGCAGAGTTGATGAAATTGTTGTATTCAATGACCTTACTGCTGATAATTATAAGGATATTGCAGTTCTTATGCTAAATGAGCTTGTTGAGCCGCTTGAAAATAAGGGTATTAAATTCACATGGAGTGAGGAAGTACCTTCATCTCTTGCCGCAAAATGCGATAACGGAACAAGAGGTGCGCGTGACCTGAGAAATGCTATAAGACGAAATGTTGAAGATAAGATTGCAAACCTTATTGTTGACAATGCATCAACACCGTTAAGTGCAGTTTCGTTGTCTGTTTCGGACGGTGAGATTGTTCTTGCTTCAATGTGATGAAATATTATTAAAAGGACATCAACCTTATTTAATGAGGTTGATGTCCTTTTTGGTTTAAAGAGTAATAGTTTTATTTGTTTTGTCAGAAATATAAGAGTTTTCAAGAAGCTCAGTTAAAGCAATAGCTGTTTCGGCATCCAATCCTTCCGGTGAACCGGTGCCGTTAATACATGCATCAATAAATTTATAAATCGGAGCTATATCATCGCTTTCAGCTTTTGGTACTATGAATTCATCGCTGAGGCTTACTGTGTCTTTTGTTTTAATTTTCAGCTGATTGCCATCTTGAATAATTGTACCTTCGGTTCCATATACTTCAAGTCTGTAAGGAGAAGCGAAAGAGTCAAAGCCGGTTTCGGATATTCCGATAATTCCGTTGTCAAATTCTATAATAGCAACAGCATTTTCGTCAACCTTAGAGCCGAGAGGGGAGTTAAATAATCCGCTGATTCTTTTGGGTTTTCCGCACAGTGCGGCAAGCTGATACATCGGATGACATCCAAGGTCCATCATCGCACCGCCGCCTGCATCCTTTTCCTCAAACCAATATTCCGGCAACCATCCGCCGCTGACACCGCTGTGAGCATTTCTTATTCTGACTGTTGTAATTGTTCCGAGCTTTCCTGATTCGATATTTGATTTTATGAATTTTGTTGCTTTGTTAAATAGCTGAGGATATGAAATGGTAAAAATCACACCATTGTCTTTTACGGCATCAGCAATAAGCCTACAGCCTTTGATAGTTGTTGCAAGCGCTTTTTCAGTAAAAATATGCTTACCTGCATTTGCTGCTTTAACAAGCACTTCTTCGTGCATTGTTGTAGGTGTGCAGCAGATAACCGCATCAAAATCTTTGCGTTTGAGTAAAACATCAATATCCGGTTCAAAATCAACATTCAGTTCGTTTGCCCACTCTTTTCCTCTTTGAGCATTTTCATCCCATATAGCGGCAATTTCGGCTTTTTCAGAAGCGATAATATTTCTTGCATATCCTGCAGCATGTACATGCCACTTTGAAAGCATTGCAACTCTTAGCACAATATTAACCTCCCTCAGATTTCTGTTACAATTTCTCCGCAACCGTTAGCTTTTTGTTCAGCAATAAATTCTTCGATAGCTTCTACACTTGGCATTGCTTCAGAACAGCTGTGTGCGGAAACAAGCATTGATGCAGATGCTGTTGCAAATTCAAGTGCATCTTTAAGTGTTTTGCCATTGAGCAGAGAATAGAGAAAGGCAGAAGCATATCCGTCGCCGCCGCCAAAGCCTTTAAGCATTTTGACGGGAAATATATTAACCTTATAATTTGTGCCGTCAGCTGCATAAGCATAAGAGCCTTCCTTACCGTGCTTGATGATAATCAGTTTTGCACCGAAGCTGTGCCAGAGCTTTGCAGATGAAAGATCATCGTTACCGCCTCCCATAATTGATTCTGTAAGGTCAAACTCTTCTCTTGATCCGAGAATCATATCTGCATTCTGAGCGACGAGGTTATAATAAATTGAAATTTCGTCTTTGTTCTTCCATGTGTAATTGCGGTAGTCAATGTCAAATACAACAACAGTACCGTTTTTCTTAGCTAAAAACATTGCTTTCAGCGCAGCTTCTCTGCTTGGTGATGTACAAAGAGAAGTGCCTGAAATAACCAACATTTTAGCTTGTTTTATGTATTCTTCGTCAATATCCTCAACATCAAGCATAAGGTCCGCAACACCGTCACGGTACATAAGGATGCTTGACTCTGTCGGACTTTTGATTTCTGTAAATGTAAGTCCTAAATTTTCGCCGTTTTTACATCTGACAATGTGAGAAACATCAATACCGTCATTTTTAAAATATTCTGTTACATAATCGCCAAATTGATCATCGGAAACGCGGGCAAAGAAGCCGCATTTAGCACCGAGTCGTGCAAGACCAACTGCAATGTTAGCAGGAGAACCGCCGACATATTTGTTGAAATTACTGCTCTGAGAAAGAGGCTTATTCATGTCTGTGGGATTAAAGTCGATGGCGACTCTGCCAAGGGGAATTACATCATATTTTCTGCTGTTGTCAAATTCAAAATAACTCATTGTTCGTTCCTCCGATTATATAAAAAGTTTTGCTTTGTCTGCACAGTCAAATATTTCTATATGTCGCAGTGCGTTTTTGTAAGCGCCTTCAACTTCAGCACCCTGCAAATCATAATAACCGTTGATTTTACTGTTGTTATATGACTCGCGTACACTTTTTTCAACACTGTCAAATGTTGCTGTTGCAATGTTGATTTTTTTAATACCGTTTTCGCGGCATTTTATAAATTCTTCGGGTAAAATTCCCGTGCCGCCGTGAAGAACAAGCGGAACACTTACGGATTCTTTTACCTTGTTCAGAATATCAAACCGTAAATGAGGTGTTTCTTTATAATTACCGTGTGCATTGCCGATTGCAATTGCAAGTGCATCAACATTGGTTTCTGTTACGAATTTTATTGCTTCAGCAGGTGATGTGCAGTTTACAGTAATCTCTTCGCTTCCGTCTTCACTGCCGCCGACACAACCGATTTCCGCTTCGACAGATGCATTGTATTTTTTGGCAAGGTTGATTATTTCTTTAGTCTTACTGATGTTTTCTTCGAGCGGTAACCGCGAACCGTCAAACATAACACTTGTAAAACCAATTTCAAGTGCTTTCTTAATGTTATCCGATGTCAAACCATGGTCAAAATGTACTGCCACGGGAATGTTTGCATTTTTTGCGGCAGCTACCATTAGGGGACCGATCAATTCAAGTGGGGATTGCTTTAATCTGACTTCTGCAATTTGGAGTATTACAGGGCTGTTTGTTTCTTCAGCAGCTTTAAGCACACCAAGTACCATTTCCATGTTGGATACACTGAAACTGCCCAGTGCCCAGCTGTCTGCCTGTGCTTTGCAAAGCAAGGATTTCATGTTTACAAGCATAATCAGTTTGAACTCAACTTTCTGACGTATTTTGAAAGTGGTTTATAAACCAAAGGAACTACTATAATGGCTGAAATAAGTTCTATTGAACCGTTGAGCGAAACAATAGTTGTGAAAATTGTTCTGAACATTTCAAAAAATGTCTGATAACTGTTTATGTTCATTCCGAATATGTAAAGTGCAGACAAAACACAGACTGTGTTGGTCAGTGTTCCTGCAGCACCGGCAATACCGGCTGAAATAACTGTGTTAATTTTAGTCTTTTTAAGCGCGTTAAAAATAAGCGCTGACAAAAGTCCGACAAGAACTCTTGGTACAAATGAAACCATTGGATTAAGAAAAGGTTTGAAAACTTCACTGCCGCCGCCAAGAATAAATGCTCGTGCAATGCATGTAAGACCCCAGACACCTCCGATAACGGCTCCGTATTTCGGACCGAGAAAGACAGCGCCGATAATTACAATAATATGTAGGGTTGTAATTTCGATCGGTCCGGTTGATAAATAGCCAAGGTTTGGTATTACTGTAAAAACGATAACAATTGCGCTGAAAAGAGCAACCATTATTAAATTAGTTAGCTTTTGATTTTTTTTCATTTTGAATTAATTCCTCTCTGGCTTATTCTTTTTGTGTATGCTTTTAAGTCCGTCCAAGAGCATATTGTCATCAAATAAAATATCGCGTTTGCAGTGTTTAACAATAGGCTTTGCATAGCCACCGGTAGCGACAATTGTTTCAAAATTATAACCAAGCTCTTTTTCAAATCGTTCAATCATTCCGTCAATCATGCATGCCGTGCCGTAAACTGCACCTGATTGCATACAGCTGATTGTTTCCGTACCTATTGTTTTAGCAGGAGCTTTGATGTTGACTGCAGGCAGCTGTGATGCACCGCTTGAAAGTGCATTGAGTGAAATGCCTACACCTGCTGATATTGTACAGCCGAGAAAAGTACCGGATTTGTCAATAACAAACATTTTACTTGCAGTACCAAGGTCGATAACAAGGCAGGGCAGGGGATACTTTTCAATTGCAGCAACAGAGCCGACTATCATGTCTGCACCCAGCTGACCGGGAATATCAGTTGCTATTTTAAGATCAGTTTTTATATCTTTGTCAATATATTTTGGTGTGCAGCCTGTAGTGAGCTTAACAGCACTTCCAATATCGCGTGTGATTTCCGGAACGACAGAGCTTATTATTGCATCACTGCACTGTTTGGGGTTAAGTGAATTGAGATTGAACATATTGAGAAGCTCAAAAGCATATTCGTCTCTTGTGCGTACGCGCTGTGTTGCAAGTCGGCTCACAAAGCAAAGCTCATCGTTTTTAAAAAGACCTAAAGTAATATTTGTGTTACCAATATCAATTGTAAGAAGCATTGTTATTCCTCCGTATTCTATATATATTTTTATCATATTTTATTTTAATAGTCAATTGCAACTTGCAATGTATTTTTTATTGTGTTATAATAGCAAAAAAATTAAATAGGATGTGTTTTTCATGAGCAAAAAATCAGGTTTTATTTCAGAGTTCAAGACATTTGTTATGCGCGGTAATGTTGTTGACCTTGCTGTCGGTGTTATTATCGGTGCAGCTTTCCAGGCAATTATCAAGTCGGTTGTAGATGACCTTGTAATGCCTGTTATCAGCCTTTTCACAAAGGGTATTGATTTTGCTAACAAATTTATTGTTCTCGGTGAGGGTGAGTTTGAAACACTCGCAGCTGCTCAGGAAGCTGGTGTTGCTGTTTTTGCATACGGTAACTTTATCAATGCTGTTATTAATTTCCTTATCATGGCATTTGTAGTTTTCTGCCTTGTTAAGTCTATTAACAAGCTTCGTGAGAAGACAGAGAAGAAAGTGGAGGAGGCTCCCGCAGCACCCACAACGAAGAAGTGCCCCTACTGCAAGAGCGAAATTGATATTGAGGCGACAAAGTGCCCCAACTGTACTTCAGATGTAGAATAATACGGAGAAAAACATAAAATAATGAATATCGGTTTTATAGGTGCCGGCAATCTTGCCAAAGCACTTGTTGCAGGTTGTTCAAAAACAGCATTTTTTGCAGAGAATAATTTTTTTGCATATGATATTTTTCAGCCGAGTCTTGATAATATTGCGGAATTCGGTGTTGCACCGCTTTCAGGTGTTGTTGAACTCATAAATTCGAGCGATATTGTTATTCTTGCGGTTAAACCGAAGGATTTTCCCGAACTGCTGAGCAAAAATGCCGTGTGTTTTAAAGAGAAAAATCCTTTTGTGGTTTCTGTTGCTGCCGGTACTGAGCTTGGCTATATCAAGTCTTTGCTTGGTTATGATGCTAAGCTTGCCCGTATTATGCCTAATATTAACGCAAGAGTTCAGGGCTCAGCAACAGCAGTTTGTGTCCTTGATAATGTTACAGCTGAAGAAAAGAACATTTTGCTTGATTTCTGCCGTTCTTTTGGCGGCGCATTTGAAATCAGTGAAGATATGTTTGCTGTATTTGGAGTAATAGGCGGTTGCTCACCTGCATTTAATTATATGTATATTGATCAGCTTGCCCGTGCTGCTGTTAAGCTCGGCATGAATAAAGCATTAGCGCTTGAAGTTGCGGCTCAGTCTGTAAAAGGCAGTGCAGAGATGATTCTAGGTAGTGATTCTCATCCGTATGAGCTTATTGACAAGGTTTGTTCACCCGGCGGTACAACTATTGAAGGCATTACAGCATTGCAGGAAAATGGCTTTGAAAATGCAGTTAACAGTGCTGTAACAGCAGCTTACAATAAGGACTGTAAAATGCGAGAAAAAATAAAATGATGATTATTGTTTCGGGGCAGAAAAATTCTGCTCCGAAATTTTATTTTATAATTTTTATAAAAACACTTGATTTTTTTGAATTTATAGGGTATTATATTTTGCGTTGACTTATGGAGAGTTGTCCGAGCTGGCCGAAGGAGCACGATTGGAAATCGTGTAAACGTCAAAAGCGTTTCGAGGGTTCGAATCCCTTGCTCTCCGCCAAAAATGCAGATACACTTTTTGAGTGTATCTGCATTTTTTTTGTGACAAGCAAGGGATTCGAAAGCCCGTTAAGGAAACAGTCCGGAGGACTGTTTTTAGGGCGTCGCGTTGATGATGATTAGAT
>JAZQGE010000026.1:0-29688 GCA_045539895.1 Acutalibacteraceae bacterium | reverse complement strand
CTTGAATGGAAATCAGGTGTAAGAAACGAAGGACTTGTAAATGCAGTTCAAGGATATGTTACAAAGCTTTCAGGTACTCTTATCGGTGCTCTTTCAGGTCTTGTGCTTGAATTCATTCATTACTCACCTATTAAAGACATTGCAGGCAATATCTTGCCTCACACAGACCCGACAGTTCTGCAGGGTATATGGGGCATTTTCTGCCTTGCACCTGCAGTTGCAAGATTCGGTTACGGCTTCTCACTGCTTCTGTTTAATGTTCATGGCAAGTTCCGCGAGAATATGCTTGCTGAGCTCAACGCAAAGAGAAGCGCAAAAACAATTGAAAACAAGGAAAACGGATAATGAATATTCAGATATTCGGCAAATCAAAATGCTTTGACACTAAAAAAGCTGAGCGATATTTTAAAGAGCGACGCATTAAATTTCAGATGATTGACATTGCTAAATACGGTATGAGCAAGGGCGAATATAACTCGGTTAAAGCTGCAGTCGGTGGGTTTGATAACCTGGTTGATAAAAACTGCAAGCTGTATGAAGATCTTTTTATGGCTTACCTTGCAGGCAGTGAAGCAAAAGAAGAAAAGCTTCTTGAAAATCCTGTAATGTTTAAAACACCGATTGTAAGAAACGGCAAAAAAGCAACAGTCGGCTATTGCCCTGAAATCTGGAAAGCTTGGGAATAAAGCAAAGCTAAAGCCCCGTGCAAATGCACGGGGCTTTAATTATTCAGCTTCAAACTTTTTAATTCCAAATATCATTCTGAGTATACTCTGCAATGCTTTCGGGCTGCGTAAAACAACAATTTTCATTATGTATATCCCCTTTCATTTACCTGTCATATACTATGACAAAATAAATAAAAGGTTACTTGAGTTCCCAATCCTTGATGTCCTTAACATCGTTATACATCTCAACATAGCTTTCGTGGCGTGATTTCATAATCTCGCCGTTTTTAACTGCTTCACAAATCTTACAGCCTTTATCGGCAATATGTGTACAGGTTGAAAATTTACAAGTACCAAGATAAGGTAAAAACTCTTTAAAACAAAACGGAAGATTCTCTTTTTTTATAAGCAGCTTTTCTTCCGTCATATCAATTGCCGCAAATCCCGGAGTATCCGCAACATAACCGTGAGCGACCTTAAACAGCTCTACCTGCCTTGTTGTATGCTTTCCTCTGCCTAATTTTTCGCTTATTTTGCCGGTTTCAAGAGATAGGTCAGGAATAATAGCATTTAATAAAGAAGACTTGCCCACACCGGTATTTCCGGTGAATACGCATATTCTGCCGTCGATTGCTTCTCTTATTACATCAACACCGACACCGGTTTTTGAAGATACAAGAAAAGTTTCAAAGCCGGCTTTACGATAAATATCGACAAGCCCTTCATCGCCTTTAAGGTCTTCTTTGGTAAACACAATTGCACATTCAATTCCTCTGTCCTGAGCAATTGCAGTCATTTTATCAATTACTATTGTACTCGGAGAAGGTTCACATGTTGAAGCAAGCACAAAAAGCTTATCAACATTTGCCACCGGAGGTCTGTCAAGAAAGTTTTTGCGGTCATGAACCTTATCAAGTGAACAATAACCTTCTTCATTGACAGTAATCGTAACTGTATCACCAGCAAGAGGAACTATTCCTTTGCGGCGATTAATGCCCTTTGCCTTACATTCATAAATTCGGTCAGCGGCTTCTACATAATAGAAGCCACCAATGCCTTTTAATAAAATGCCTTCAATCTGAATCATCCGAATACACCTTTACCAACATAGATAACTATTGCCGTATCAGTCGGGTATCTTTTATATTTATCCAAGCCGGAAAGCGAGGGTGTCTGTTCAAGGACTCTGCCAATATCGCCGGTATTAACGGTTGTTTTTTCTTTTACCGTAATGTTGTAAAATCCTTTATCATTCAGTGTATCTTTCGCTTCCATTTCAGACAAACCGACAACATTAGGGATATTGCTTGTTGCGCCATAATAGAATGAATTATAATAGACATCATCTATAGTCTTTACATCAAAAACTGTAACAGGATCTGTAGTAAAATTAATAGTACAGCTATAAATATCAGAGCCGTCAATTCTGACAATAAGTGAATCAGATGCACCCGAACCACTTACAGAGAATGTATAATCGCTACCTGTAAGCAAAACCTCTGCTCCTGCAGAATCAACCGATGCGTTATTAAGATAAACCTTCAGACTGCCTGCATTACCGCTCTTGTAAGGAAGCGGAATTGTAAGCTCTGTTGCAACAACAGGTGCTTTACCTGTGCTGACATAAAGGTCTACTCTGTCACCGGGATGAGCAGTTTCATTTTCAGCAGGAACCTGTTCAACAACTTTACCAATTGAATCAACACTGTCTTTTTCAATAACTTCACCAATAACAAGTCCGACTGATTTTGCAAGTTCAGTTGCTTCGTCTACCGAGAAGCCAACAAGCTTAGGAACAAAAATTGCATTTTCATCGGTATGAGTTGAAATATATATTGTTATTGTTGAGCCTGCCGCCGCATTTTCTCCGCGTCCGGGCGATGTATTAATTACTGAACCTTCTTCAACAGAGGTGTCATAAACCATTTCATAGGTTGTTAGAAAACCAGCCGCTTCAAGAGTTTGTTTTGCTGTAAGGTATGATTGACCGTAAACATCATTAACTGTAGCAGTTTTATTTGTGTTTACCGTAAGATAAATAACCTCACCGTTATCTAATTTTTCACCTTTTTCAGGACTTTGTTTAATAACTACACCGTAATCATACTGAGTGTTAAATTCATAAGAAACTTCAATTTTATAATCTTTATATTTATCGTTTTCACGAATTTCCGTTTCATAATTCATATTAATGAAATTAGGAACTTTATTGCTTGATTTAAATGTATCTGTAAATAAAAGAAGAGATGCACCAATTATTATAAACACAGCAAAAAGTCCTGCAACAATACCGGTAAGAACAGGGATAATTTTAGAATTGTTCTTAGCCTCTTCATCATCAATTTCAACAACTGACTCTTTATTTTCAGTTGATTCCGAAGCCGAAGAAGGACCTTGTTTAATATTATTCATTGTTCGATCAATATATTTTGTCGGTTCATTATCAACAAAATATGAATAATCAAACTTTATTGCCGGATTACGCTTAAATTCATCAATATCCAGTAACATTTCTGCAGCAGATTGATAACGTGCACGGGGATCCTTCTGCATTGCATGCATTGTAATCTGTTCCAATGCTAAAGGAATACTGTTATTGAGCTCATGCATATTAACCGGTTCATCATTCATGTGTTTCATAACAACTGAAATCGGATTGTCAGAACGGAACGGAAGTTCACCGGTCAGCATTTCATACATAAGGACACCAACAGAGTATAAATCAGCCTTTGCATCAGTAAATTCACCCTTTGCCTGCTCAGGGCTTATATAATGAACTGAACCGATAGCGCCGTTTTCAGCCATTGTAGCAGTTTCACTGCGACTGAAGCTGGCAATACCGAAATCAGTTACCTTAATGCTTCCGTTCTGAAGAAGCATAATATTCTGCGGTTTTACATCTCTGTGAACAATGCCTTTATCATGTGCATGCTGGAGGGCACGAAGAATCTGGGTAACAAAATGAACGGCCTCTTTGAACTGTATAACCTTCTGCTGCTCAATATATTCCTTGAGAGTAATTCCTTCAATATATTCCATAACAATATACTGAAGTCTGTCACCAAAGCTCATATCGTAAACCTTTACGATATTGGGATGTGAAAGAACTGCTATATATTTCGACTCATTCTTAAATCTGCGCCTGAATTCTTCATTTGCAAGGAACTCCTCTTTAAGAATCTTTATAGCAACCGTTCTGTCATCAATGCGGTCATAAGCTTTATATACAACTGCCATTCCGCCGACACCTATTATTTCAAGCACTTCATATCGGTTATCTATTCTTTTATTTACATAGCTTTCCATAATATATACCTCCTCTTAAGATGCAATTGAAACAACTGTAATATTGTCTCCGCCACCGTTTTCATTTGCAAGATTGACAAGTCTTTCTGCATACTCAAAGCAGTTAGCATCGGTTGTGACTGAAACTATTTCTTCGTCTGTGACAAAATTTGTCAGACCATCTGTACAAAGCAAAAGAATGTCGTCTTCATCATAAGTATCTTCGGCAAAGTCAACAGCAACACGGCTGTCAACACCTATCGCTCTGGTAATTATATTCTTTCCGGGAAAAGATTGAGCTTCTTCAGCTGTTAATGTACCGTTTTCGAGAAGATCCTGCACCATCGAATGATCACGGGTCAGCTGTCTTAATTTTCCGCTTTTGCTTACAATATAAGCTCTGCTGTCTCCTACATGAGCAACAATAACCTTATTATCCAACATAATTGCAACAACACAAGTAGTGCCCATGCCGCTTAGAGATTCATCCTTCATTGCCATATCGTAAATATAAGCATTTGCTCCTGCAATTGCAGATTCCAACATATTATATATTGACGAAGATTTCATACCTTCACGGTAACATTCATCAATTACATGTGAAATCATCCGAACAGCAGTGCTGCTGGCAACATTTCCGCCAGCTGCGCCACCCATTCCATCGCAAACAACAGCCCAAGCCATGCCATCCGACATTTCGCCGGCAAGATAAGCATCCTGATTGGTCGACCGAACCTTTCCTATATCTGTTTTAGCTGTAATCCTCATAAGTGCAAGTTGCAGTAAAAACTGCTCCCCTTTCCCTTGAAGTTTTACTGTGTTTAAGAATTTAGATGTTTGCTTCTAAGCTGACCGCATGAAGCATCTATATCTGAGCCAAGACTTCGGCGAACAGTAACATTTCTGCCGGCTTTTTCAAGAATTTCACTGAATTTCCTGATTCTTTCAGGAGTGCTTGATTTCAAACCGCTTTCAGTAACATCATTGGCAGGAATCAGATTTATATGTGCAAGTGTGCCCTTTAATTTCTGAGCAAGCTCACGCGCACACTCATCGCTGTCATTAACCCCGCCGAACATTGCATATTCATATGAAATTCTTCTTGAAGTTGAGTCAGCATAGCTTTTACAAGCCTGAAGAAGCTCATTAACATTATATTTCTTATTTACAGGCATAAGCTTTGAGCGGATTTCATCATTCGGTGCATGAAGCGAAACAGAAAGTGTTAACTGCAGGTTTTCTTCAGCAAGTTTTTTAATGCCGGGAATTATTCCGCAGGTAGAAAGTGAAATATTGCGCATTCCTATATTAAGTCCTTCATCATTATTGACAAGTCTGAGAAAACGTATAACATTATCGTAATTATCCATCGGTTCGCCCATACCCATAAGAACAATATGAGAAACCTTAATATTCATATCGTTCTGTGCAGCATGAACCTGACTGAGAATTTCGGAAGCGGAAAGATTTCTTATAAATCCTCCTACACCTGTAGCACAGAATGCACAATTCATACGGCAGCCGACCTGAGTGGAAACACAAAGTGAATAGCCGTATTTATATTTCATAAGAACACTTTCGATAAACTGACCGTCATAAAGACGGAAGAGATATTTAACAGTTGAGTCAAGTGCAGAAACAGATTTTCTTTCAACCTCACAGTATTTCAGTTCATATTCTTCATTTAGTTTATTTCTCAGCTCTTTTGACAGATTTGTCATTTGCTCAAAGCTGACAACACCCTTCTGTTGAAGCCACTGCCAGATTTGTTTAGCTCTGAACGAAGGAAGACCCAATTCTTTTAAAGAATCAGACAGCTCATTATAATTCATTGACTTAATATCTTTTTTATCCAAGCTGTCACTCCCTTTCAAAAACCGACATAAAGAATCCGTCCGTACCGTTAATATGAGGCATTAATGTTATAAATCCGTCACGGATAAATGTATTTCCAGTAAACAAATCAGGTGTAATTAACTTAAATTCCAAATTATTTTCAAGGAATTTTTTGCACACACCTTCATTTTCCTTAGGATTAAGTGCACAGGTAGAATACACAAGCCTGCCGCCCTTCTTAACATAACGGGAAGCGTTTGTCAGTATCGACAACTGCAGAGGAGGCAGCTCTTTCAATTGTTCCAGAGGCTTGAGTCTGATTTCAGGCTTGCGCCTGATAATACCAAGACCGGAGCAAGGCACATCGCAAAGCACCCTGTCGGCTGACGGAATATTATCATTGAACAAAGACGCATCATTGCGTACACATTCAATATTCGTTATTCCAAGTCTATCAGCGCCACTTTTTATCAGAGCTAATCTGTGATTATGTATATCACAGGCTATTATTCTGCCTGTATTTTTCATCATCTGAGCTAATGTAAAGCTTTTTCCGCCGGGTGCCGCACAAAGATCAAGAACAGTATCATTTTCCTGAGGATTGAGCGCCTTTGCACAAAGCTGAGAAGCAATATCCTGCACATGAAAAAGACCGTTTTTAAAAGCCTGAGATTTTTCAATACTGCCGCATTTTCCAAGATTGAGTGAATCTGCAGTTATTCCTTTTTCAACATATATATCATCTTTTTGAAGCAGAGATGTCAATTCATCAGTATTTGATTTAAGAGTATTGACTCTTACCGAAAGCGGAGGTCTGCCGTCACACGCTGACATAATTCCGACTGCATTATCTTCTCCGTAGCTTTTTACCCAGAACTTAATAAGCTCAACGGGAAAAGAATATTTAACGGAATAATAGAGAAACTTATCATTTTCATCCGGAAGAAGCATACCGTTTTTTGAAACATTGCGTAAAACCGCATTAATCATTCCAGCGGCAAAAGAGCAGCCGTTTGACTTGGCAAGTGAAACAGTTTCGTTAACAGCAGCAGAGTGCGGGATTTTATCCATAAAAAGCAGCTGATAAACACCCATCTGCAGCAAAACCCTGACCTGAGGTTTAAGCTTTTTGACAGGTTGTTTAAGATATAAAGACAGCTGATAATCAACAGTAAAAGTTCTTTCCAGCACACCGTAAACAAGCGCACTGACAAAACCTCTGTCGCTTTCATTGAAATCACACTCAGAAAGTGCACTGTCTACCGCAAGGTTGGAATAGGATGCATCGCGGTTGATTTTATAAAGTATTTCAAAAGCTGTTTGACGCGCAGATTTCATTATCTTCTCCGGTTACTAAAGCGCAGAACAAGTCTGAGCAGGTTGGCAAGTGACACAAGAAGTGCAGTGATATATGTCATGGCGGCTGCAGTCAATACTTTTTTTGCACCGCCGATTTCATCATCTGCAAGCATATTGGTTTCTTCAATTACTTTAATTGCACGCTTACTTGCATTAAGCTCAACGGGCAGAGTAATAAACTGAAAGATTGCAATAAAGCTGTAAAGAATAAGACCTATTGAAACGAGAGGTTCAAAACCCATAACATAACCTATAAGTGCAAGCGGTATACCAAGATAAGAACCGATGTTACATACAGGAATTAAAGAATTTCTTATTTTGATAGGAGCATAACCTTCAGCATGCTGAGCAGCATGACCTGCTTCATGGCATGCAATTCCTATTGCTGCAACGGTATTGCTTCCATAAACACCTTGCGAAAGACGAATTACATTAGAACGGGGATCAAAATGGTCAGAAAGCTTACCGCCAGGTGAATGTTCAATTCTTACATTTGTAATTCCGTAATGATAAAGTACTCTTGCAGCAGCCTGTTCACCGGTAATACCGCGTGAAGCAAGTACTTTTGACTGCTTTGTATAGGTGGATTTTACCATTACCTGTGCAACCAACGAAAGAATCATCATCGGCACAACAAGAATCAGGTAATAATAATCATAATACAAAAATCCCATAATTACTCCTCCATTAATATTTTAAATTACTGTTCCTTTTTCAATTTTAAATCCGCGCAGAAAATCCGCAGCATTAAGTTTGTTTTTACCCTGTGCCTGAAGCTGAGTAATAACAACACAGTTACCGTCCCCGCAGCAGATATGAAGTTCATTGTCAGCTCTTACAATTTCACCGGGATTTTTACCGGAATATCCACCGATTTTTGAACCGAAAAGCTTGACAACTTTTTCATTAATTACCGTTGTAGCAACAGGCCAAGGGTCAAGTCCTCTGATATGATTATGGACCTGCTGAGCAGTTTTAGTGAAATCAACAGGTGAAAGTGATTTGTCAAGCATTGAGGCATAGGTGGACTGTGAATCATCCTGTTTCTGAGGTTTGAGAGTGCCGCCGATAATTGCATCTATTGTTTCAATAAGCAAATCAGCACCCAAAACCTTAAGCCTGTCAAAAAGCTCACCTGAGGTTTCGTTCGGTTCTATCAGTGTCTTTTTAACAAGAAGTATATCACCCGTATCAAGACCAGCATCAAGCTGCATTGTTGTTACTCCGGTTTCTATTTCTCCGCTAATAACTGACCACTGAATAGGTGCGGCACCGCGAAGCTTAGGAAGCAAAGATGCATGGACATTTATACAGCCGTATTTCGGAATATCAAGAACCCTCTGAGGTATCAGCTTGCCGTAAGCTACGACAACAATAAGTTCAGGGGCAAGCTTTTCAAGCAGTTCTGCCGCACTGCCATCTTTAAAGGAAACAGGCTGGTAAACATCAAGCCCCAGTTCAAGAGCACGCGCCTTGACTGCAGGCGGTGTAATAACCTGTTTTCTGCCCTGCGGCTTATCAGGCTGAGAAAAAACGCCGACTACATCATGCCCTTTTTCAACAAGAATATCAAGGCAATCAACTGCAAAATCAGGTGTGCCCATAAAAACTATTCTCATTGTGCTCATTTCTCCCTTCGATTAATCAAACTGTCTGGTTAGGTGAAAGACGGTCAATATAAAGTGTACCATCAAGATGATCAATCTCGTGACAAAAAGCTCTTGCCTTAAGACCTGTTCCTGAGTAAAAGAACCACTTTCCTTCACGGTTCTGTGCCTTAACCTTAACACTCATCGGGCGAAGAGTAACTGCGCTTTCACCGGGCAGAGAAAGACAGCCCTCAATTTCTTCCTGTGTTCCTTCGCGTTCAATGATTTCGGGATTTACAAGCTCAAGAAGGCCGTCGCCGCAGTCGATTACCACAACGCGTCTGAGAATACCAACCTGAACAGCGGCAAGGCCGACTCCTTCTGCCTTGTACATTGTGTCAATCATATCATCAATAAGCGTAGCAAGACGAGCATCAAAATCTTCAACTTTTCTGCTTTTCTTTCTGAGTAAAGGATTTTCTTTTGTAATAATATTTCTGATTGCCATTAAAATTCGCCTCATTATAGTATGCTCTCCGGATTGATGTCCGCAAAGATACTTACATCGTTAAATTTTGTATCTTTTCCGAAATCTACCAAAAGCTCAGACATGAAGCTTCTGAATTCGGAATTATTCTTACATTTAATAATCATTCGGTAACGGAACTTACCACTGATTTTTGAAACTCTCGGTTGTAACGGGCCGAGAACAATAAGCTTAAGTGAACTGTATTTTTCTTTTGCAGTCTGACGGAAGGACTCAAAAAACATTTTGGATGCCACTCTGGTTTTATTTTCATCAGTTGAAGAAAAACCAACAACACATAAATCACAGAACGGCGGATAAGTCATCAGCTTACGCATCTGAATTTCTGTTTTGTAAAATGCATCATAATCCTGCTTTTCAGCAAGCTTGATAATTTCATTTTCAGGGGTTAGAGTCTGAATAACAGCACTGCCGCTGTATGAACCTCGCCCTGCCCTTCCGACAACCTGTGTAAGCAGAGAAAATGTACGTTCAAGAGAACGGAAATCATCATTATAAAGCTGTTGGTCAACTGAAACTACGCCGACAAGCGTAACATTTTCAAAGTCAATCCCTTTAGCAACCATCTGAGTACCAAGAAGAATGTCGTACTCACCTTCAGCAAAAGCGGAAAGAGCCTTTTCATGAGAATTTTTGCGCATCGTCGTATCCTGATCCATACGCAAAACCTTCACATCAGGTATAAGTCGGACTAGCTCATCCTCAACCATCTGTGTACCGTACCCTGCATATCTTATATCTTTTTTTCCGCATTCAGGACAAACCTGAGTAATGGGTTGAGAATATCCGCAATAATGACACATAAGCCTTCCGTTTGCATGATGATATGTCAAAGAAATGCTGCAATTTGGACATGAAACAACACTTTTACATGAAGTACAAGAAGCAAAAGTATTATACCCTCTGCGATTCAGCAAAAGTATAGCTTGTTTTTTATTCTCAATTGCCAATTTGAGTTTATTTTCAAGAGTTTTACTTATAGCTCGGCTGCTGTCCGAAGAATAATCATCCGCAATATCAACGGTTACTACCTCAGGAAGCTCAGCACCTGAAAATCGTTTTGTGAGTTTATAGAGAGTATATATTCCTTTTTCTGCGCGTGCAAAACTTTCTATACTGGGTGTAGCTGAACCTAAAACAAGCAAAGCATTATTTTCGTCACAACGAAATCTCGCAACATCTTTAGCATTATATCGAGGTGACTGCTCTGATTTATAAGTATGCTCCTGCTCTTCATCAATTATTATAAGCCCAAGATTTGAAACAGGCGCAAAAACTGCTGAACGGGTACCGATTATAACCTTGGCTTCTCCGCGCTTTACTCTCTTCCATTCATCCATTCTCTCGCCGAGCGATAATGCCGAATGAAAAACAGCAATATCATCGCCGAAACAGGCTCTGAAACGATTAATAATTTGAGGAGTAAGCAATATTTCAGGAACCATCATTATTGCTGATTTACCAATATCAAGCATATATTTTATCAGCTTGATATAAACCTGAGTTTTACCGCTTCCTGTAATACCGTATAAAAGAGATACTGTTTTTTTATGTTCGTTATACTGGTTAACAAGCGAATCAAAGGCACACTGCTGCTCATCGGTAAGTATAATATCTGTTGCCTTTTTTATTTCACATTCGCCGATAGGTCTGCGGTATATCTCGTTATCAAATTGTTCGATATAACCTTTTTTTTCAAGTGTTTTTATTACGGCCGATGTAACTCCGGTGAAATAGCAAATTTCTTTTGGACTCGCACTGCCAGTAGATAACAACAGCTCGCATACGAGCCGTTGCTTTGCAGTAAACGAAGAAGAAATTCGTTCGTATTCATTCTCATCAAAAGTTAATCTGACAAGCTTCTCGGTGCGGTCATTTACACTTCTTTGAGCATCAACATTTCTTAAAAGAATTCCGTTTTTGTACATTCTTTCAAGAATATTGCTGTTTTTATTAAAGCCGAATGAATCAAGAAGTTTTGATTTTTCAATAAATTTGCAAGTTTTAATTAACGATAAATATATTTCCCGCTCATCCGCAGAAAGATTCTGAGCCTTTTCATCGGACAATTCAGGATTTGCACCATAATAAAAATTCAGCCTAAGACTGAAACCGCTTGGAAGCACACAGCGAAAAGCATCAAAATAAGTGCAAAAAGTTCTGTCCTTAAGCCAGAAAACAAGCTTAAATAAATCATCACAAACAAGTGGTTCATCATCTTTTATTTCAAAAATCTTTTTAAGTCTGCCTTCAGGTCTTTTATCGTTAATCCGAAGAATTACACCTTGTCTTTTTGAGTTACCGTTTCCAAAAGGAACAATTACACGAACACCCGGTAAAACCTTTTCAGCTAAATCATCAGGAACTATATAATCATACAGTTTATCAAAATGATATACTGTATTTTCAAGTGCAACACCAACGGTAATATCGTTAACCATCTTAATCAGATGTTTCTGATCTCTTCAGGCTCAACAAGCACATAATCGCCGTTGAGAAACTCATCAAGAGCAAGACTTACCGGCTTTTCAATTATTGTTTCGCCATCTTCAATTGCTTTATCTGAAATAGCACGAGCTCTCTTAGCTGTAGCGATAACAAGTGAATAACGGCTTGTATGATCTTTAAGTACATTGCTGAGATCGGGATTGAATTTCATTTCATTTTTCTTTGTTTCTGACATTACTGATTTCTCCTTAAAATTAATTGTTAATTATAATATCATAGATTTCGTTTGAAACTCGTTCAACGTCATCATTAATAACACGGTAAGTAAACTCATTTTGCCTTGCGATCTCCAACGGAGCGATTTCAAGGCGTTTTTCAATAACTTCAGGCGAATCTGTTTTCCTTTCTCTTAATCGCTTTTCAAGTTCTTCAAGAGAAGGCGGAAGAATAAAAATGCTGATACTTTCGGGAAATGCTTCACGGACCTTTTCCGCACCCTGAACTTCAATTTCAAGAAAAACTGTTTTACCTTCAGCTATGCATTTTTCAATAAAAATCTTCGGTGTACCGTAATAGTTGTTATTAAACTGAGCATATTCAATAAACTGATTTTCAGAAATTAATTTTTCAAATTCATCTCTGGATACAAAAAAATATTCTCTACCGTTTTGTTCTGTATGTCTGGGCTCACGGGTTGTCATGGAAATTGACAAAACAAACTCATTTTTTTTATCTAATTGAAATAATTTTTTAATAATCGTTCCTTTTCCGCAACCGGACGGAGCGGTAATAACAACTAGTTTACCTTTTTTATTCATCATCTGCTGAATCCTCCTCATCTACACCGTCATCATAATCATTAAGTCTGTTTGCAACGGTTTCTGACTGAAGATAAGTAAGAATTACATGGTCGCTGTCAGTAATTAAAACAGCACGGGTACGCCTTCCCTGGGTCGCATCAATAAGCATACCTCTTTCTTTACTATCCTGAATTATACGCTTAATTGGTGCAGAATCAGGACTTACAATAGCAATTACTCTGTTCGCATTTACAAGATTGCCAAATCCTATATTAATTAACTTCATATAGATTTCACCGCTTTATTCAATATTCTGAATCTGTTCTCTGATTTTTTCAACCTCTGCTTTTATATCAAGCACTTTGCGAGTTATTTCAACATCATTTGCTTTTGAACCGATTGTATTAGCTTCTCTGTTCATTTCCTGTGCAAGGAAATCAAGCTTTCTTCCTACAGGTTCACTACTCTCAAGTAACAAATGAAGCTGATCAATATGACTGCGTAAACGAACAGTTTCTTCAGCAACTGCAACCTTGTCTGCAAAAATAGCAGCTTCAGTAAGAAGTCGCTGTTCATCTACATTAATATCACCTATAAGTGTTCTTATGCGTTCAATTAACTTATCGTTATATTCCTTTACAGTCTGCGGTGAACGTTCTTCAATAAATTCTACATTATTAATAATTACATCGCTTCTTGAAAGCACATCAGCTTTTAGCTTTTCACCTTCAACCTTACGCATATTTATAAAAGACTCTGCCGCTTCAAGAGCGACACATTTTACATTTTCCCAAATTGCATCCTCGTCTGCTGCTGCTTTACGCACTACGAAAATTTCATTACTGCAGCGTGCAAGCGATGAAACGGAAATATCATCTCTTAAACTATATCTTTCTGCAAGCTCTTTGAGAGCCTTATAATATCCGCCTGCAAGCGAATGATTGACTTCAACAACACAATCATCAGTGTCAAGAGCGCTAATTATTACATAACATTCAACCTTGCCTCTGAAAATAATGCTTTGAAAAAGTGATTTTAATTTTTCGTCAAGAAATCCGTATGTTCTGGGTGTTTTACAGCTGAATTCAAATCCTTTATGGTTTACACTCTTAATTTCAACAGAAATGCTCATTCCGTCAATTTCTTTCTGAGCTCTGCCAAAACCAGTCATACTTTTTATCATATTATATTAAATCTCCTTAAATATTTAAAACATTATTATTTAGACAATATAATAACAAATCAATTAACAACAAGTCAAACAAATGACATTTTATGACATTTGTTTGTGTTGACAATTACAACACCCCGAAATAAGAAAAGGAATTTCACCGTATAAAACACCGTTTTTATCAGTAAAACCAAGGCATTTTGCAACATTCTTAAAACCTTCAGCTAAATAATAGCAAACAAAACGGTTTCGGTTTGCAGCCGCAGTTAGCGCACTTCTGATAAGACCTTCGGCAGTTTCTTCATTGTCAGCTTCTATTAAATGTATTGTAGAATGAGTTGCTGAATCCAATGTAAGAGTAACCCTGCCTGTGTTTTTTTCGTTTTCATATGATTTATATATAACAAGATTATCTTTGATGTCAGGTTTAAATTCAATCATCTTTTGACCCTCTCTCAGCAGCTAACATAAGCTTTCGGACTTCATCTTCAGTAAGTTCGCGCCACTTACCTTGTGGGAGCATTCCAAGCTTAACAGAACCAACAGCAGTTCTTTTTAGTCTTGCCACCTCTATTCCAAGCTCGTCAAACATTTTGCGAATTTGTCTGTTTCTGCCTTCGTAAAGAATAACTTCTACAACTACTCTGCCCTCTGCTTTATCAATAACTCTTAAACCGGCAGGAGAAGTTAATCTGCCATCAATTTCAATACCGTCCTGAAAAGCAGCAATCTGCTCATCAGTAATGTTAGGACGGATTGTAACTCGGTATGTTTTCGGAACATGCCGCTTTGGGTGTGTCATAGCATTGGAAAAAGCGCCGTCATTAGTCAAAAGGAGCAAACCTTCTGACTCACGGTCAAGCCTGCCAACCGGATAAACTCTAGTGCCGACATCTTTTACAAGCTCAGCAACACACTTTCTGCCCTGCTCGTCCAGCATAGTTGTGATATAACCTCTGGGTTTATGAAGCAGAATGTAGCGAAGATTATCATTAACAGCAATCTTTTTGCCGCGAACAGTCACTTTATCTCTTTTAGGGTCAACCTTATCACCTATATGAGCAGTATTGCCGTTGACCTTAACTATACCTTGTTCTATCATTTCCTCGCATTTTCTTCGCGAAGCAACTCCATTATCTGCCATAAATTTCTGCAGTCTGACAAGCTGTTTGGGCATAACTAAAAATACCTGCGGTAAATCTACCGTAGCCTTTCTTTAATAAAGTTTTAATATTATAAATAATTTGTTTTATAATAGATTTTTTCTTGTTTTTTTCAACAGTAACATTCGTTACATTTTGCGAAATTAAAATTGGAGTTTTGCTAATTTCTTTATCATTTAAACAAAGTCGAACCTCTCCTGCTGTTTCTCCATATTTAACAGGAGCAAACTCAAAATGCTTAATAAGGATCTGAGTAGTAAAATTATCTGCAGGGCAATACGATGCAACATTTATAGCTCCAGATAACTCAAGTGAAACTTCAGCAGAGCTGCCGCCGGCTATTTTAAGAGCAGGAAGCTTAACAGCAATATTCTTTAATGTAACATTTTCAAATCCATAGTCAAGCAGTTTTTTATGGTCATTCCAGTCATTGGGTGCATTAAGTGTTACGCACACCAGTATTATTCCGTTTTTTTCTGCAGCCGAAACAAGACATCTACCGCTCTTTTTTGTGAATCCTGTTTTTATACCGAATGCTCCATCGTATTCCTTCAACAAACGGTTATGATTGGAAAGATACCGCGTATACGGTTCATTTCCATAGCAAAGCTTGGCACTGACCGAACTGCAAGCCTTAACAAAAACTGAGTTTTTAAGTGCATAGCAGCCAAGCAGTGCCATATCATAAGCAGTAGAATAATGATTTTTGTCATCAAGTCCGGACGGAGTAACAAAGTTTGTATTTGTCATTCCAATTTCTTTTGCCTTTTTATTCATCAAAACAGCAAATTTTTCAGTACTGCCTGCAATTGAGATTGCAGCAGTGTTGGCAGCATCGTTGCCTGAAGCCAAAAGCATACCGTAAATAAGGTCATGAAAAGATACCTTATCACCTGCCAGAAGCCCCATAGAAGTACCTTCAACATTTACCATTTTTTCTGTTGCAACAACTTCACGCTCAAGAGTATTCTGCTCAGCAGTCAGAAGAGCAGTCATAATTTTTGTAGTGCTCGCCATACCTCGTTTGATGTGGGCATTTTTTTCAAAAACGACCTCACCGGTATCCGCTACCATAAGAACTGCAGAAGAAGCTGAAACAGCTAAATCAGCGGAAAAAGCTGATATTGAAAAGACAAAAGAAAATACAAGGATTAAAGACAAATACTTAATCACCGAATCACCGCCGTATATAATTTCTTTTAAAACTATATGCAGCAAACAAAAAATGAATACTGATTAAAGAACTGTATCTGTTACCGCATCAACTGCAGGATCTGCTGCAGTTGTTTTTTTCTTATTTATAAGACCTGATACAGTATCAACTACCTCAGGAACAAGGCCGACTATCTTTTCAGCAGTGTTGTCGCCTGAAGGAACAGACTTAATTGTAACATTACCGTTATTGATAACAACAAATGCAACGGGTGTAATTGTAATTCCGGCACCGCCGCCACCGCCAAAGAGCTCTGCATTTGTCTTTGAGGGGAAGTCAGAACCACCTGAAGCAAAGCCATATGTGACTTTTGAAACAGGAATAATTGTAATTCCCTCTGCAGAAAATACGGGCTCGCCGACAATTGTACTGACATCGACAAGGTCGCGAATCTTGTCAATTGCTGTACCGAGAATTCCTGATGCTGACTGTTCTTTCATAATTTATTTTCCTCCTTGAGAATTATTAATTGTTTCATTTGCTCTCTGCTCAGTTTGTAACTGATTTTGAGCGGGCTTACTATTTTTAAGCAGCTTGAAAACCACTTTAAATAACAGTTTAATTGCTAGAACTATAACTGCATTGGTAATAAATATCGGACGCATTGAAATTACTGCTCTGAATACAGCAGTTTTATCAGCCTCAATAAAATTGGGTTGTACACCGCAGTCATATTCCTTGACCTTACATGTGCTTGTTATAAGACCCATTGCAGGAAATACAACTGAACATGTTTTTCCGTAAAGTATTGCAGTTTCGGCGGCATCACCCGCACCAACACTCATATAGAGTTTAAGCTCACGGAATATAAAATGTTTAAATATAGAGCCAAACATACCGTTGATTGCTGTTACGGTATCTCGTAAAAGCTGAATTACACCGGAAAATCCCTGGTTCTTGTAAAAATTAACAATTATGTTGTCCTTCTTTTCCTTTTCAGGTTCGGGTTCTTTCTCAGGCTCCAGCTCTTTCGGAGGCTTTTCTTCCTTCTCTTTTTCAGGCTTTTCTTTTTTGGGTAAAATATGAAGCTTAATAAAAAGCCAGCCTATATCAAGCTTAAAGTCCTCGTCGTACGTCATATAAACGGTTACCCTTATTGAGAAAAGCAAAACGAAAAACGCGATAATACCGAGGATTATCCATAATGCAGTCAATAAACCACACCTCTTTTCGTAAATAAAAATTTTTTATGTAAAATCTTCATTGAATACTGAATCATCAGCTTCCGAAACAAGATTTTCGTCGTCTGCTTCGGGTAAAACAAGTGTTTCCGTACCCTTCTGATTCTGCTGATTTTCACCGGATTCAAGCGCTTTTTTAAGTTCATCCTCTTTCTTTTCAGGCAGAGGAGGAAGCTCACTTAAATCTGACACACAAAAACAACGAAGAAAATCCGGAGTAGTTCCGTAGATAAGTGGTCTTCCGGGAAGCTCAAGTCTTCCTTTTTCTTCAATCAAACCGCGTTGACAAAGTGTAGAAATAACACCTGAACAGTCAACACCTCTCACCTGCTCAACAAAAGATTTTGTAACAGGCTGATTATATGCAATTACCGCAAGCACCTCAAAAGCTGCACCGGAAAGAGGAGTGTTTCGCTTAAGGTCAAGAATATCTCTGATAAGAGGAGCAAATTCTTGACGGGAACACATCTGTGCCTTATCACCAAGCCTTAAAATACACAAACCGCTTCCGTTTTCTTCAAGCTTATTAGCCAAATTGAGAACAATATTCTCAACCTGGTCTGCATCACAACCAAGAACTTCAGCAATTCTAATTATTTCAAGCGGCTCACCTGATGCAAACAGCATCGCTTCAACCGCAGCATTTAATTCTTTTGCGTTCAATGTGTTTCACCCTCCTGAATTAATTCAACCGTTGCAGTTGTTTTTTCGCCCTCAATATAAATCTGTTTTGATTTGACAAGTGAAAGTATCGCCAAGAATGTTGCCACCATTTCTGAACGGGATGAAGAATTGGCAAAAAAGTGTTCTATACTGCGCTTCTCACCGATTCTGAGCTGAGAAAGAATAATACTTACTCTTGAACCTACCGATACAATTTTTGCTGCAACAATTTTAGTAAATGCTTCAACAGGTGGCGGCAGCTTTCTCATACTCTTTCCAATCGCAGAAATATAAGCCTTAAGAAGTTCATCGGGTGCATGAATTCGTGTATAAGTCATATCAATCTCTATTTTCTCAGGCGGAGTTTCCAGATAATCAAATCCTTTTGCAATTTCAGAAAGCTTTCCAGCCATCAGCTGACAGTCAGCATATTCGCTCAGTTCTCCTCTAAGCTCTTCCTGAAGCTTTTCTCCGTCATCGTAAACAGGTAGAAGCGATACAGTCTTTATATATACCAGTCTTGCAGCCATTTCAAGAAATTCACTTGCAATTTCCATATTTTCAAGCTGCATAGCACGAATATATTCGATATACTGGTCAATCAGCTCAGTTATTACAACATCATTAATACTGACCTTGTGTTTGCTTATAAGAAAAAGCAACAAGTCAAGAGGACCTTCAAAAATATCTGTTTTATACTGAATAGGTTCCAAAAAATACTACTCCTTATAACTTAATTAAGCAAAAAGTGTAAATGGTAGAGAAGCAACAAAATCAAGAACACCAAACAATGCAGATGATAAAAATGAAAGCGGAACCGTTAATATATTAGTAAACAATAAAATAATAACAGCTATTCTTATATATCTTTCATACTGCATAATTTTAAAATAAATCTTATCGGGAATAATTATACTGATAATTCTTGAACCGTCAAGCGGAGGAATAGGGAGTAAATTAAACACAGCAAGATTGATATTAATGCTTGCGCAAAACTGAAAGAAATAGTAAACAATAACCCAAAGGGTTGTGTTAGGCGCAAATGTTATAACAACATTAAGAAGAAATAGTGATATAAAAGCCATAATTATATTTGAAAGAGGACCTGCAAAAGCAACCGCAGCCATACAACGCTTTGCGTGACCTGAATCAAATACGGTTTCACTGCCAAAAGAATAGATGTTTCCTACTTCATCTTTGCGTTTTTTACGGAAATTCCTTATATTTACAGGGACGGGTTTTGCATATCCAAAACCGCAAAGCAAAATCATAAGTGCTCCGATTGGGTCAATATGCTCAAACGGCGACATTGTAAGCCTGCCCTTGAGTCTTGCAGTTCTGTCTCCAAGCTTGTCCGCAACAAACGCGTGAGCAAATTCATGGACAGGCAAAACACAAAGAATAACAAAAATCCGAACACCTAAATTCATTATTAACTGAATACGGGCACTTTCATCAAGACTACCCATTCTGAACAAATCAAATAACATAATTAATTTACTCCGTTATTTTATTTTTTGCTGTAACGATACGGTCATTACCGTATAAATCTTTAATTATTTTAACATCTGAGAAGAATTCTTCAAAAATTCTTTTGACAATACTTCCTTGCTCTTCGCCTATTTCAACAGCTGCCAAGCCATCCGACTTAATACACTTAAACCACTTTTCAGCAATAGCACGGTAAAAATCAAGGCCGTCTTCTCCTCCGTCAAGCGCCATTACAGGCTCTGCCTGAACCTCTCTTTGAAGAGTAGGAATAACATCTGTTCTTATATATGGAGGATTCGAAATAAGAACATCACAATTAATAGCTCCGAGCTGTTCAGGACCGTCAAATAAATCTCCTATAACAGCAGAAACATTAGATACACTGTTATATGTTATATTTTTCTGAAGATAAGAAAATGCATCCTCCGATTTTTCGAGAAGAATAACATTTGAATTTTTATCTGCTTTAGCAACACTTATACCAATACATCCGCTACCTGAACATAAATCAATACAAGCAGGATTTTTTTTACTTTTAATAAAGTCTAAAGCAATATCAACAAGCAATTCTGTTTCAGGTCTGGGAATTAGAACACCTTCACCTACATAAAAGCTGTTACCGTAAAATTCCCATACACCAAGAATATATTGAAGAGGTTCACCGGATAAACGTCTTTTAACATAACCTTCTGCCAACAATACATTTTCTTCAGAAACATGATTGTCATTCATAAGCCTAAGCATAGAATTTGTAACACCAACTATGTCGGCAACAATGCAATCGGCTTCAAATGAAGCATCTTCAAAGGTACAAGCTTTAAGCTGAGAAGAAAGACTTTTTCTTAAATCACTAATTTTCATCGTTTTCTTTATTAACTGTTTCTTCTGAAGGAGGCTCTATAACTGCTTTAATAGCAGCAATACCGACTTCAATAATATCATCTTCAGGCTCTTTTGTTGTAATGCGCTGCATAAATAGACCGGGAGCAGATAGAATACGAGTGAATATATTATCATGCTTACCTGCAATGCGGATACATTCATATCCAATACTCATAATAAGCGGAAGAAGAAGAACTTTAACTGCAATCCACAGCCATCTTACTTCCCTAAGACCGGGAAAAAGCACATTGACAAGAGAAGAAATTACGATACTGAGAATTAATGTAATAAAAATAAAGCTTGTACCACAGCGCGGATGAAATCTTTTCTGTTTACGCACATTTTCAACTGTAAGTTCAAGACCGTGTTCAACACAGAAAATTGATTTATGCTCTGCACCGTGATATTTGAAAACACGCTTTATATCGCTCATCTGTGAAACGCCCCACATATAAACAACAAAAATAATCATTCTCATTATGCCTTCAATAAGAGGTCTTGTTCGGTCAAGTGAGCCGCCAGCAAGATGATTGTTTATTAAATCAGTTGCAAGAGTAGGAAGATAGAAGAAAATCAGAAATGCAAGACCGAAGCCAAGCACCATCGCAATTGCGCCGACAACCGCCATCATCTTAGGACCGAAGTGGTCATTAAGCCATTTATCAAGCTTAGACATTTCTTCTTCCTTTATATCAGAAGTATCAAATGCTGTTTTTTCAGCTGATTCCATCATGCATTTGTAACCAAAAAGCATTTGTTCGACAAAATTTACAGGACCTCGGATAAACGGTACCTTAAGGAATTTATACTTTTCAGTAACTGAGTGAAACTCTTTACGAGTCAGATCAATAGTACCGTCAGGCATACGGCAAGCCATTGCCGCGCCATACGGACCTTTCATCATAATACCCTCAATCAGCGCTTCTCCGCCTACACCGGAATATTTGATTTTATCTTCTTTGTTCATTTTTATTCAACCCTTTCAGTAAATGCGTTATTTATATCTACAGGTTCTACCGGAAGTGTAACAATAACAGTTGTACCTTCGCCAACAACACTATTTATTTCCATTTCACCGTTATGAAGCTTTATAATTTCATCTGCAACTGCAAGACCGATGCCGGTGCCGTGAACTGACATATTTGCTCTGAAAAACTTTGCAGTTACACGAGGAATATTTTCAGGAGAAATTCCGCAGCCTGTGTCAGTAAAATAAAGAATAAGTTTATCTCCCTTAACTTCTGCAATAATTATAATTTTACCGCCATGTTCATTATATTTAATTGCGTTATCAAGCAAGTTAACAAAAACCTGTCTTATCCTTGCTCCATCACCATACATCGGTAATGGCAGATGAGGAACATTATAGATTACCTCAATTCCTTCTCTGACAGCTCTGTCTTTAAGTGTAAAAACAGCATCATCGAGTTCAGCAAGAACATCAATTTTCGTTTTTGTAAGCTGTATTTTACCATTCTGCATTCGGGAAAAATCAAGAAGTTCTTCAACCATATCAGAGAGCCGTTGCGATTCAGAAATAATTACTTCCATGCCTTTTTTTGTTGTTTCAGGGTCAGTATCACCTATCTGAACAAGAGTTTCTCCCCAGCCTTTTATTGCAGTAAGAGGGGTGCGAAGCTCATGTGAAATTGTAGAAATAAAATCATTCTTAAGGCTTTCTGTTTGACTAAGTTCATCAGCCATATTATTGAAGGTTTCGCACAAGGTATCAATCTCATCATGCAATCCGCTAGTATTTACGCGTGCAGTAAGGTCACCCTTCGCAACCCTTTGTGCGATTTCATTTACCTGAAGAACAGGACGCACGATAGAACGGATAAAGAATCGGCCTGAAGCAAAAACAAATAATATAACAATAGCTGCCAGAAGAAAAATAAAAATACTAATACCAAGCAATGTGCTGTCAACATCCTCAAGTGAACAGATATATCTGACAGCGCCAGCATATTCACCTTTTATGCTCGGAATCATAGCTGTAACAGCCATTATTTTTTCTCCGGATGATAATCGTCCTGTCCATTCTCCCTTATCTGTATCCGAATTTTTAGCAATCTCATAATCCGGCATTTTAGTTTCAGAATTAATATTAAATCCGGATGATGAAACAATTGGTATTCCGTTTTTATCAATCACCCATACCTCCATAATGTCGGCATCCGAAAAATCCTCAACAAAATTTATTGCACCGGTGATAAATGTTTGCTCATTGCTTCCGATATATTGAGAAAAATATGAATTAACAAGATCTGACGCACGAGAGTCAAGTGTCATTCCTACATAATTATAATAATATCCAAAAATCAGAAAAACAGCTGAAACAGCAAAAACAAGAATAATTCCGGCAATTACGCAAAATGTCCCCAGAAACCATCTTTTTGATATACCGCTGATTCGTTTCAACTGCGTTTCTCCTTTCAAGGTCATTAACTAATCCATTTATAGCCCATGCCCCAAACAGTAGTAAGGTGACGTGGTGAGGAAGGAACATCCTCAATTTTCATTCTCAAACGCCTGATATTAACATCAACTACTTTATCTTCTCCGAAATAGTTATCGCCCCAGACATGAGCAAGAATATCGTTTCTGTCAAGCGCTGCTCCTTGATTTGAAAGGAAATATTCCATAATCAAAAATTCAACCTGAGTAAGTTCAATCAATGAGCCGCTTTTAGTCAAAGTTCTGTTTCTCAGATTAAGAGAAAATTCTCCGCTAGTAAGTACATTCTCGCTGTTTTTCTTAATTTTGACATTTGATTTACCGCTAATACTGACACGCCTGTATATTGCATCAACTCTTGCCATAAGCTCAGATGGTGAGAATGGCTTTGTGACATAATCGTCAGCACCCATCATAAGACCGGTAATTTTATCCATTTCCTGAGTTTTTGCAGTAAGCATTATAATACCTACATTGTCGTTCATATTGCGTATTTCACGGCAAACAGAAAGTCCATCCATTTCAGGCATCATAATATCAAGAATAACTATATCAATTTCATCATCGTTTTTTTTGAATTCTTCAAGAGCCTGCAAACCGTTTTCAGTCTGCGTAACTGTATATCCGCTTCGTTCAAGGTTTATTACAATAAATTCACGGATAGCAGCCTCATCTTCTGCAACTAAAATATGTTTCATTTCATTCACCTCTGATTTAAACATTTAAAGAAAAATATTTTAATAGGTCTACAGCTTTAATTCCGAAATTTGCTCCATCTTCCGTGATAGTGCAAGCATAAACCGTATCATTCTGCATCATAAGCATTTCTGTAACATTTGAGCTGTTCTCATCCCATTCAGAAAAATTATAAGCAGTAACAGAAAAAAGTTTGTTATTGTTTTTATCAAGAAAATTCCATGTGCGTGTATCAATTTCGGTGTTAATGAAAACCTTATCTTTCCAGGATGAGGGGAAATAAAGATTATAGTTTTCGAGAAGATTAACAACATAATATACTTCGGTAACAAGCTTCGAATCTTTTATTGAACACCATTCAAGAACATAACCGAAAGTATTATCACTGTTATTACTTTCCGCCATAGGTTTTCTAAGGGGAATCTCAATCTGACCGTCATCATTAATATCCTTACACAAAAGATTGCTGCTTCTAAGAGTAATATCGCGGTCTGTAAAATCATCAATCAATGAAATGAAGTTTTTGCTCTCTGAATTCCATTCAAAAACATGAGTAATATATTGTGAGTCAGATATTTGTGCATCAATAAAAAATCTTGGTAACTGACCATCAGACTGCAAATCAGAATTTATTGCTACTGTTTTGCTGATTCTTTCATCGAGAATTGTTTCGTTAATTAGAACAGCTTCATTATCTACATTTACACCAAGCATCTTAAGTGTTGTTTTACCAAGAGATTGTGTCAAACTTGTAAACGAAATAAGAATTTGTTTTCCATTATTGCCGTTAACATCCGTAACCATCATAATATCATAAGGTTCACTAATGCATGCTGAAACTTTTAATTTGTCATTTTCAGAATCAGAAGTATAAATTGAAATCATCTTCTGTGCTTTATCACCGAACAAAAGCCAGCTTACAATAATCTCTTCATTCAAATCATTATTAAAATCAACAAAATCAAGTGAAATTACACTGCTTCCGTTCCCGGCAAAATCGGAAACAAGATTCCATTCTCCTTCCGACTGTGAAAGAACACACATTCTGACTGTAGATTCATCATCTTTGTTAACATAAAACACAACTGCCTCATCAACTGAATCACCATTAAGATCCCTTAGAGTAATTGCAGAAAAATATTTTCCCGAACTTGGAGAACGATATGAAATATGTGTTCCCAACAGTTTGTGTATAGATTTTTCCAACTCGCGCTCTGTAGCAGTATAAGGAGGACGCATCAAGCTCTCAATCGAACGCAATTTAAAAGAACAGCCACTGAAAAAAACAAGTAATACTGTTAAAATGAATAATAATGAAACCGCTCTTTTCAAATAATGCACCTCCTGAAATTTAATTATCTAATCGTAATATTATAATCACCGCTTACCCAACAATCATTGCTGTTTTTTATATTAAGCCTTGCATGTACACTTTGTTCTGATGCGGTAACATCTATATTAGCCAGATCCACAACGGCAAAAATATCCGTCGCATTAATCTTTAGCAAAGACTCCTGAGGACCTACAACTGTAACTACACCTATAGGTTTAGTTACTTCAGTGACTTCAAAACCTTCAGGAACATTAACAAAGCTTAAGTTTTCTGCAGGAACATTAAATGTTCGCTGGATACAATCAGTTACATAAACATCAACACTAAACTCCTTTGTACCGTCAAGAAGAATTAAGGAAGGAATTTCATCTGCATAAAATGTAAAAGAATTCTTACCAGGTTTAAGAAGATTGAAATCAATTGTAGCAATGCTGATAAATTCAGGAACATTATCAGCATCAGCACCATAAACGCCAGCCTCGATATTAGATGGTGAAATCTTATAATTGAACTTGTTTACCATAGCTATAGGAGCATGAGTAAAGTCAATCGAAGTAGGTTTGTTGACAATATAATAAACAGGAAGTGTTATAGTAATATCAGAATTAGCATAATTAAATGTAAGATAATGAATTACACCGCCGTTGCTGTTGTATGCTTTAATATCAGCCGCCTGAGTTTTCGTTTCTGTCAGAGCTCGGTCAATAACCATCTCAGCATAAACCTTTTGGACATTGTCAACTTCTGTTGCAGGACCGGAAACAGTAACTGTTTCAGCTGAAAGAACCGGTTCACCGGCTGTATACCCTGATTTAACAACATCACCATCAGAAATAATTTTTGCCTCAACCGGGAAATCAAGCTCCTTGTATACATCAAAATAAACTTCTATAAAATCTTCAGATACTGATACAATATCAAACTCATCACTTTCGTTTGACTTTGATATTTTAAGTGCAAGTGCATGTTTGCCGGCAGAATCAACATATGCAGTCTGAGCAATGACCTTTACAGAATCCTTATTGACTGATTTTGAGTTTACAATATATCGCTTACCGGAAACTTCTACATCAACAGTGAAATCAGATTGACCAAAAATTTCAAGATCAAACTGAGCCGGAACACTATTTGTAAGGTCGATAGTAACCGGAACATCCTTAATTGTTGCAGTATCAATCGGGCTGAGTGAAATTGCTACAACAAGCCATATAATGATAGCAAGTATTAGAGAAAAGACCATCAGAACCTTATTGTCATAAAAGAGTTTGTGGGTCAGGTTTGCAAGTCTGTTCATCATTTATCTTCCCTCTTTTCACCGGCAGACTTTTTTATTTTATTAAAAATTTTTTCAAAAAATGACTTTTTATCTGATTCTTCGGTTTCAATAAGGTAATGCTGAAGCGAATCACGAAGCTCAGCTGAAGTGAGATTACGAACAATGCGACCGTTATCAGAAATTGAAATTGCACCGGTTTCTTCCGAAACAATAACACATACCGCATCGCTCTCTTCACTCATACCGATTGCTGCGCGATGTCTTGTACCTAATTCTTTGCTGAGCGCATTATTTTTTGTAAGAGGAAGAATACATCCAGCAGCAATAACTCTGTCACCTCTTATGAGTGCAGCGCCATCATGTAAAGGAGTTTTCGGAAAGAAGATTGTACCGATTAATTCTTCAGACACCTTTGCATCAATCGTTGTACCGGTCTCAATAATTGCACCAAGCAGAGTCTTTCTTTCAAACACAATAAGTGCACCTGTTTTAGATTCACTCATTGACGAAACAGATCGACAAACTTCAGTAATCATTGTGTTAAGTTTTTCATTATTAACCTGTCTTGAACTTTTACTGAAATTGAAAAGAGAAAAATTCGAAAAGCTGCTTCTGCCGACACTTTCAAGTGCATGACGAATTTCAGGAGAAAAAATAATAATCAGAAACACAATTGCATTAGAAGCAACGCTTCTGAAAAGAAATGAACTCGCCTGCATATCAAGAACGGTAATCACAACATAGACAATACCAAACAACAATATACCTTTGAACAACTGAATAGCTCTTGTTTCACGAATAAACTTAACCACACTGTAAACAACAAAAGCAACCAGAAATATATCTAAAAGGTCAGAAACACGAAAAGAAGTAATTACACCAACAACCTGCTGAAGATAGCTAAAAAACTCTTCCCGATAACTCATTATAATATCACTCCATTCTGATTTAATATTATAACACGCGTATTATTATAATGCAAATATTTTAATATAAAAAATTAATATATTTTTAATATAAAATAACACCTTACACCGAGAACACGGTATAAGGTGTAAAAAATATGTACTATTATAAGAAAATCAGAACATCATTGAACGAATAAGCTGCATACACTGCTCTTTATCCATGAGTTTTGGAACGGGATAAAGAGGATTCGCTTCAAACATTGCGCGTTCAGCAATAGTGGGAATATCCTCTTCTTTTATGCAGTCAAAACTTGCAGGAATGTTCATCCTTGCATTCATCGCGCATATTTCATCAATGAAATAATTTGCTTTTTCTTCTCTTGACATACCCTCGGTATTAAGTCCGGCAATTTCAGCAAGTGCAACAAGTTTGTCATAAATTGATTCTCCGTAAAAGCGAAGAACATAAGGAAGAATAATTGCATTGGCAAGACCATGGGGAACATTATAAAAGCCGCCAAGATTATGTGCAATTGCATGAACATAGCCTACATAAGCCTGAGTAAACGCAATACCAGCATAGAACGATGCATTGAGCATATTTCCCCTGGCTTCAAGATTTTTAGGTTCAGCATATGCGGTTTCAAGATTAGAAAAAATCATTTTCACTGCATCTTCAGCAGCTTTTCTTGTTTCAGGAGTATTACTTTGACCGATATATGCCTCAACAGCATGAGTAAGTGCATCCATACCGGTCGTAGAAGTAATATGAGGCGGAAGACCAACCGTGAGTTCAGGGTCAAGAACAGCAACCTTGGGACGAAGACACGGGTCATTGATAGCAAATTTTTCATGTGTTTCAGGGTTAACTATTACAGCAGCTATTGTGGTTTCAGAACCTGTACCTGCAGTTGTAGGAATGGCATAAAGGGGCGGAAGCTTTGTAAGTACTTTAAGAGTACCTCGCATTGAAGGAATAAGCTTGTTGGGAGCCGCTACTCTTGCTGCAGCAACTTTTGCACAGTCCATAGGAGAACCACCGCCAAAAGCTATTACTGCTTCACAGTTATGATTAATATAAAGCTCTCGTGCTTCTTCAACATTTGGAATTGTAGGGTTAGGCTGAGTACCGTCATAAACTACATAACTGATATTCTTCTCGTCAAGACCAGTTTTAAGGCTGTCAAGCAAACCTAAACCATGAAGAACCTTATCGGTTACAATCATTACATTTTTGATATCTGATGCTTTGAGCAAAGCCGGAAGCTTTTTAACGCTGCCTGCACCTTTGATTACCTGAGGACCAGTCCAATCAAGCGCCTTACTGACCACTCTAAAGACAGCCTGATAACTTCTGCAATAAGCACCATAGAATTTGTTCATTACCAAATCGCTCCTTTATACAAATTGTAATATTTTCACTTTTAAATCATACCAATAAGAGCAGGTATACCGTAAGAAAAGACAGACATTATAACACCTGCAATAAACACACCAATAGCGATAATACCGGTTGAAGTGCTTAGTCGCATATCAATAAGTGCAGCAATTAATGCACCTGTCCAACCGCCTGTACCGGGCAAAGGAATTGCAACAAATAAGAGCAAACCCCATCCGCGATATTTTTTTACTTTTTCACTTTTTCTCATCGACCGAATTTCAAGCTTTTCAATGATTTTACCAAAAAAAGGTTTATCGCGTAAAAACTGAAAAATTCTCCTGATAAAAAGAAGAATAAACGGTATAGGAATCATATTTGCAATAAAGCAAATTATAAAAGACGGAATCAAATCAAGACCAAGAAGGCTAGCTGCAATCATGCCGCCTCTCAGTTCAAGAACCGGTAAAAGAGAGATTAAAAAAATAATCAGCTCTTCCGGAATTTTGTTTTGAAAGAACTCAACAAGCGATGTAGCAATTGACTCTGCCATTTATTACCCTCCGTTAATTTTCAACAATAACACCGGTTCTCAACAGGAATTCATGAGCTTTTTCCAGAATTGATCTGTCATTCTCAAACTTCAGCTTTTTAATTGCATTGGAATAATTAAGCCAGATATAATCTTCAATTTCAGCCTGTTGAATTATGGTTTGAGTATCAGTGGTTGAAGCTACAAAAATTGAAACCGATTTTTCAACTTTACCCTGAATTGTATATTCAGATGTAGAAATAAAACCGGGTAAGATTTTTATATGAATACCTGTTTCCTCAAGAACTTCCCTTTTAGCAGTATCTTCTTTGGTTTCACCGTTTTCAATATGACCTTTCGGAAAACCCCAATTTGTGCTACGCTTATTTTTAATAAGAAGAAAACGAATTTCTTCACCAATTTTTCTGAATACAACCGCACCGCAGCTACTTTCATAAAGACATTCAATATTATAGTTGTCTTCATTTCCTTCCGCAAATGAAACCGAACGCTTTATGTCATTAATAATAAATCTTGTACTTTTAGGAGCAGCTACCCAAATTTTTTCACCGTTCTTGCGATGAATGATTGCAACTACCCTGCCGTCAAAATTTCTAACAGGATGATCTATACCCATAATGTAAGCATACTGAGTTGAATTATTCGGAAGATTTTCTACACGACCAAAATTTAATTCATAAATCATTCCGGTTTTAGAATCCTGAGAATTATAAGGTTTCGTAACATTAATTCTTACATATTTTCCTAACATTCGGCAGCTCAACTCCTTTCCATGTAAACTTTATACAATT
>JAZQGE010000025.1:0-9362 GCA_045539895.1 Acutalibacteraceae bacterium | reverse complement strand
AGTCTCCATAAAAATCCTCCTTATATTACTACATTACCCCCTCTGGGGGATTGAAACGCGATGTAAACATATATTGTCATGACTTTTTTTATCCCTACATTACCCCCTCTGGGGGATTGAAATGTAAGAATTTCTACAACCTCTTTAGATAAGATTTCTACATTACCCCCTCTGGGGGATTGAAACTTAAGAACAATTGCACCGACAAAAAGTATTACAAACTACATTACCCCCTCTGGGGGATTGAAACTGTAAGTGCCGATGTTATCTTTTGAATTGTTGAAAAGCTACATTACCCCCTTTGGGGGATTGAAGCATTTTATCGAGTGTCATAAAAAGATTCCCCCATATACTACATTTCCCCCTCTGGGGGATTGAAACGCCTTTGCGTCAGGGAATATAAGGTCAATTGAAGCCTACATTACCCCCTCTGGGGGATTGAAACTTGTTGTTTTCAACTTCTACTTTTTTGGCGATAATAAATCTACATTACCCTGCTTGCAAATGCCTGATTAAACAAAAAACCAAAGCCCTTGCTACTGCTTCTGTGCAAGGGCTTTGGTCAATTTTTTGAAATAAATTATGGTAGGCTTGGCAAAAGTGAATAATATCAGTTTCAAAAAAGATATATATGGAAAATTATTAAAGCCAAATCATACAGAATAAATCTCCTCGTCTTACATATCCTAACAACACGAATTTCAAAATTTGTGCTGTAGGGGCGGCAATCTGCCGCCCGTAAAAATGCAAAACAAGGAGAAAGATATTTTTATGAAAGCAACTGGAATTGTCAGAAGAATCGATGACCTCGGAAGAGTCGTCATCCCGAAAGAAATCCGCCGCACAATGCGTATCCGCGAAGGCGACCCGTTGGAGATTTTTACTGCGGCGGACGGGGAGGTTATTTTCAAGAAATATTCGCCGGTCGGTGAACTGTCGACAATCGCTACGCAGTATGCAGAGGTGCTTTGCAGGGGGGCAAACAGCCCAGTACTGATTTGTGACCGCGACAGGGTTATTGCCTGTGCAGGTACACCAAAGAAGGAGGTTATTGACCGTCAGCTTACTCAGGAGCTTGAAGACTGTATGGAGCGCAGAGAAACCTTTATCACTCAGCGTGAAGGTGAGGGTATGGCACCTGCAATCGGTGTTGAGCGCAAAGCATGCGTTGCGGCGCCGATTATTGCAGCGGGTGATGTTTCAGGTGCAGTTGTGCTGCTCGGCGATGAAAAGCTTTCTGTGCCTGCGGCAGCAGATATAAAGCTTGTGCAGGTTGCGGCAAACTTTCTTGGAAGACAAATGGAAGAATAAAAAGGGATGAAAAAAGGGCAGAGCGCATAAATCAATGTAAATAAAGGGGTTCAACAGGTATCTTTTTCCTGTTGAACCCCAATAATTTATTCAAAAATTAAAAAGCAATTGTTTTATGCTGTAAACAAACTTCATCACTCTATATGTTTTTGCTCAGCTTATTCGTTCTGCGTTTTTTTGATTTGTGTTTATTGCGGACTTATTTTATTATCATCCACAGTGCAAAATTAAAAGCAAGAAAAACAATATTTACTATCGTGAAAACTACTATGTATTTGCTTTTGCTGACATCCTCTTTGGCAATAAACTTAAATGAAATAAGGCTCGCCATTGATGCGATAAGTGTGCCGAGTCCTCCAAGGTTGACACCTATGAGCAGATTTTCAGCATTGTCTGTGAAGCCCGAAAGAAGAATTGCCGCAGGAACATTGGAGAAAACTTGGCTTGCTGCAATTCCAACCAGCACTTCATTGCCCGAAACAAGTGAACCTAAAATATTGCTGACGGCTTCAATTCTGCCGAGATTGCCTATGAATATAAAAAGAAAAACAAATGTCAGAAGCAGGCTGAAATCTGCCTTGAGGAGCGTTTTGCGGTCGAAAATCAGCACTGACACAACCGTTATCAGAAGTACCGGCAGAAAATCGAGCACGCGGAAAACTGTCAGCAGTGAAGGTAAAAACAAAATAATATAAAGTGCAACTTTTGCCTTTTGCGGTTGTACCGCTTTTGTCATTCCGTCTGACATTACCGGAGATTTGTCGAAGCAGAGTGTACAGATTATAATCAGTAAAAGCGAAAGCAGTACATATGGGAGAAGGGTAATAAGAAACGATGCCATGTCCATTTCAAACGCAGAAAACAGATAAAGATTCTGAGGATTACCTATGGGCGTTGCCATGCTGCCGAGGTTTGCGGCAACAGTTTCAAAAACCACAAGCTTTATAAGGTCTTTCATTCTGTCTGCCATTTTAAGCACTACCACTGTGAAGGGGACAAAAGTGATCAGCGCAACATCGTTTGTTATTATCATTGATGAAAAGAAACACATAAGGCACAGCAGCATGCTGAGCGTACGAATATTACCTGCCTTGCTGAGAGCTCTTTCTGAAAGTAAATTAAATATGCCCTGTCTGTTGAGACCTGCCGTAACAAGCATCAGGCAAAGCAGCAGTGCCAGTGTACGGAAATCAATATAATCAATATACTCTGCTGACGGCGGTACAAAAAAAGAAGATATAACCGCCAGAATAAACGATATAAGAAGTACAGCTTCGTTTTTGATTAGTTTAATTGCTTTATTTGCCATCAATCAGTTTTACCTTGTCAGAAGTATTTTTAATCAAAAAGTGTTCTTGTGCCTGCATCAAATTCCCAGGCTTCAAAACCCGCTTCAAGTGCAGGGCTGTTTGCTGCGAGCGTAAAATCGCGGTTTGCAGCATCCTTGAATAATGGGTCTGCAAACACACCATTGTTGTAATATCCTCTGCCCATCATTGAGACAATGTTTTTGCGTTCAAACAGCTTAACCGAATCACCGGAATAAACATTTCCGCCGTTTTTATAGTCCCAATAAAGATTTGAATCATCAATAAACCAATTCATATTAGTTGACTGAAAATACATTACGGCGTTGTCAGTAACAAAAATATTGTTTGAAAGTGTGAGTGAATTGTGCTCTTCATGTTTTGTGATTCTGAATGCACCCTCGCCGCCAAAAGCAAAGATGTTGTTTCTGATAATATTATCTTTGCCGTAGTGTTGGTGGAAGGTTTGTGATGAGCAATCGTAAACAAGATTTTTTTCAACAAGCATATAGCTTGAGCCTTCGTCAAGGTATATGCCCCAGCCGCCGTAACCGTATCTACCCTCGTCACAACCGACATTGTAAATTACATTACCGCTGATAACCGTATCCGGCTGAATTCCGAGAGTGTAAATTGCACCCATATCGGACAGCCATCCGTTACCGATGTTATATATGAGGTTATTGCAGATTTTTATTCCGTTTGTAGAGTTGTCAGAGTAGCCCCAGTTCCAACCGACAGAAATTCCGGTATACCAACCGTCATGTATCTCATTGTATGAAAGGTCACAGTTTATCGCATGGGTGAGAAGTATGCCAATGGCATTGTTGAAAATTCTGCCGTAATTGCTTATGTGACAGTCGGTTACATCAATGTTCTCTGTTGTCGCAGGAACAACAAAATCACCGTGTATAAAAACTGCGTTGCCGCCGATTTCGTCGAAATAACAGCTTGTAATGTTACAGTCTTTTGCTGCTTTATCAAACTTGACAGCTGTGAAGGAAATATTTTTAAATCGGCAATCGGTGAAGCTTATTTTTGAAGAAGCTGAAATATAAATTGCAGCAGGCACTTCAAATGCGGCCTGAGGATGATCTGCTCCGTATTTTATATTTTTGTATAAGGGGTGTGACGAATTGAACGGATTTCCCGTATGGGTGCCGTCAATATGGTCCCAGTCTGTGTTTTCAAAGTTAATTCCTTGGAACGAGATGCTGTCGATGTTTTCGATTGTAATCAGCTGTTCTGTTGTGCCTGCATAGAGTACGGTGTTTTCAACCGTGTCACCGTCCTGCGGTATGTAATAGAGCTTTTCTTCGCTGCGGTCAAGATACCATTCACCCGGAAGAGAAAGAGTCTCTTTTACATTTTCATAGACAAAATTATCGTCAACTCTTATCCTCATTGATGATGGCTTAGTTGTTTCAATTCTGCCGGTGGCGGTATCAACTGAGTGAATCGGCATAAGCTCATCACACCAAAAGTGCATAAGCCGTATATCTACATCACCGGGATTTGAAAAATCGAGAATATCGCTTGTGTTTGCATAGAAAGCTAACGAATGGAAAAAGAAGTCAGGAGCCCATTCGGAAGGAATGCCTTCGTCTTCTTTAGGGTCTTTTACCTTGAAAACACCCTGCTTGGGATAGTTTGAACGCGAAAGTCTTTTCCCGTCCTTGAAAAGTGAACGGAAATAATCGCTGTCATTTTCAACGGGCATATCCGTTACAAAAGCTATGACTCCGTTAATTGTTGTTTCGGTCCAGCTGCCGCTTATTTCTTTTGAACCGCTGAAAATAACCTCTTCATCGGGATATGAACGGTAGGTTACATTGCTGCAGTCGGAAGAATCGAATTCAAGTGTGCTGTCAAACGCATATGTGCCTTCTCTGAACCATACGGTTATGTTGCCGCAATCAGCTTCTTTGAGAGCTTTGAGCTTTTCTTTTGCTGCTGCAACAGTCTTGAGCGGATTTTCAAGGGAGCCTTCGTTTGAATCATCACCATCGGGCGAAACAATAAGATCATAGCTGCCCATTTCAAACTCTCCCTCGTCAAAAGCTGTCTGTGTACGGCTTTGTGTTTCACCGAATTCCGGCACAGTTTCGGGTTGACAAAAAATCGCTGTGAACATAATTACGATTGAAGAAAACCAAGCTGCTATTTTGGTAAATATAACATTCATTTTTTACACCTCATTTGTTATTTTAATCTGGCACATTTTCATTGCGCTCAGTGCGTTTGAATGGCTTTCGGGTGTGACACCTGCACAGCAAGCGGCATCAACCTCTATCTGCACTTCGGGAAGAAATGCTTTTATAATTATCGCATTTGATATAACGCAAATATCGGTGCAAAGACCGATAAGGGTGATGTTGTCAATAGGTAGTTTATCGTTTTCGGTTTTGAGTATTTCTCCAAGTTCAGCTGAACCGAATGTAATTTTATCAATAGCAGGCTCACGGCGCAGTGCGTCAAGCTCTGCACGAATCTGCCAGCCGACGGAGTCTTTTATGCAATGCTCAACAGGAAGGTTTGCACCCTCCTGAGTGCTGAGATAATCGGAAAAATGAGTGTCTCGCGTAAAAATGATTCTGCCCTCAAAATTTTCAATTTTCGCTTTGACTGCAGGCAAAATCGCAACGGCCTCCGCAGTGCCGAGAGCGCCGTCAATAAAATCGTTCTGCATATCTACCACAATAAGGTAGTTATTCATAACCGTAGCTCCTTTTGCGTAAAATTTAAAATGTATTGTGTTAATAATATCACCAAAATTTTAACAATACAATAAGGTCAATACTTTTATTCTGATTTTTTAATTCGGCTCTTGACAAAAATGCTTTTTTGAATTAAAATATCTAATGCTGTGTACACAGTATTTATTGCGGTTTCAAGCTGAAAAGTAAGTTTTTAACTGAATGATAAGCTCCGCCTCGGTTGCCTCGCCGTGTAAAATTTAGAGGTAATGATTTATAACTTATATATGCGGGTATGGCGGAATTGGCAGTTTCCGACCGAGCGCCGCCGGTGGCGGAAGAAGCGAGGGAAGGAAAGGCGCAGCGGTCAAAATTCAGCGAGTGGATAGCGAGCAATGAATTTTGGGCACCGCAAGAGTCACGCGAAACGCGGCTGCCGTACCAAAAAAACAAGTTAATATGCGGGTATGGCGGAATTGGCAGACGCGTTAGATTCAGGTTCTAATAGTTGCAAGGCTGTGCAGGTTCAAGTCCTGTTACCCGCACCATAGTACTAATGCTGTATTGATACAATTTTGTGTCAATATGGCATTTTTCTTTGTAAATCTTCAATTATAACATGTGTGCTGTACTGATTAATGTACTTTTGGTGTGATACAATTTTGTTCATCATCGTAAGATAAAGGAGTTTTATAATGGAAAACAGAATTGTTATTTATCAAATTTTTAACGGAGAAACAACACCTCTGCCCGAAAGAACACCGCAGGAGAAGATTGAGATTGCGTGTACTGAAAGGGTGGGAGGAGTGTATTTCACAACAGCAAAAGAACTTGAAGAATATGTTGAAAAAACAAGAAATGAAAAGTATTTGAGAAAGCAAAAATTGAAGGTGTACAGAGAAAGTTGTGGACTTCTGATTGACGAAGCCGCAACCTTGCTCGGAATATCAAAAACATACCTTGTCAAAATAGAAAATGGCGAAAAAGACCCGACTCTCGAATTAGCATTAAAAATCGCAAAGTTTTATAAAACAACGGTTGATGAATTATTTGCTTGAGTTGTTGATTTACCAATTTTTATATGTTAAAATTTTCTTGTAATACTAATTAAAGGGAGCCAATGTTATGGCAGAAAAGAAATACATAATTGATAATGCCAAACTGATGGCAGAATGGAACTGGGAAAATAATGATGAGTTGGGTTTTGACCCTAAAACATTAACTCTTGGAAGTCATAAAAAAGTTTGGTGGAAATGCCATAAAGGGCATGAATGGCAAGCAACAATAGACAGTAGAAACAAAGGGAATGGTTGTCCATATTGCTCAGGAAGATTGGCAATAAAAGGTGAAAATGATTTTGCTACCGTTCACCCAGAATTACTTTCTGAATGGAATTACGAAAAGAACACTTTTGTACCAAATGAATTATTGCCAAGTTCAGGTAAAAAAGTTTGGTGGAAATGTGAAAAAGGTCACGATTGGGTTACTTCGTTGAATAATAGACACCAGGGTACCGGATGTCCGATTTGTGCTAAAGAAGCTAATTCGTCTTTCCCTGAAATGGCAATAGCGTTTTATTTATCTAAATGTATCCCTGTTGAAAGCAGAAAAAAGATATGCCGAAAAGAAGTAGATATATATATTCCTTCTTTGAATTTAGGCATTGAATACGACGGACAGTTTTATCATAAAAGTGATAAAGTTCAAAAGAGAGATGCAGAGAAGACTTCTCTTCTGACCCAAAAAGGTGTTTTTTTAATTCGAGTTAAAGAATCATCTTACAATTTTTATGATGAGAAGAATAAAACCTTGTACTTTGAATTTGATAATCAATACAAGTTTATCAATAAAGTAGTATTGTGGCTGATTAACTATATAAATAGTGTTTTCAACACAAATTTACAATTAGATGTTAACATTGAAAGAGATAGAATTGAGATTTTAAGTTATTACAAAACATTGAAACGTAATAATTCACTTGCAACAAAATGTCAGCCGTTGGCTAGTGAATGGAATCATTTGAAAAACCGAGGGCTTTCGCCTGAAAATTTTGATCTTAAGAGCAGACACAAGGTTTGGTGGAAATGTGAAAAAGGGCACGAATGGGAAGCGAGTATTTATTCTAGGGCTGCTGGAAACGGCTGTCCTTATTGTGCAAATCAAAAGTTATTAAAAGGTTATAACGATTTATATTCCGTTGCACCTGATATTGCAAAAGAATGGAATTATGAAAAAAATGGCGATTTGTCACCTGAGGCTGTCATAGCTAAAACAGACAGAATTGTTTGGTGGAAATGCAATAAAGGTCATGAGTGGCAAGCACGCATTTCAAATCGAATGAACGGAAATAATTGTCCTTACTGTGCCAATAAAAAGGTCTTATACGGATACAACGATTTAAGAACATGGTGCATTCGCAATGGGAAATTATATCTAATTGAAGAGTTTGATATTGTGAAAAACGATTTTGATATGTCTGAAATAAGTCCTGGTAGCAGCAAAAATATATGGTGGAAATGTTCGAATAACCACTCATATTGCACTTCCTTATCACATAGGATAAATATGAATACTGGATGCCCATATTGTTCTAACAAGAAACTTCTACCCGGGTATAATGACCTTGCAACTACACATCCCAAAATTGCAAAAGAATGGGATTATAATAAGAATGGCAGTGTGACACCATCCGATGTAATGGCAGGAAGTAACAATAAAAAATATTGGTTTCTGTGTGAAAAAGGACACAGTTACTCCTCAAACCTCTTAAATAGGAAAAAAGGTCATGGTTGCCCTATTTGTAAAAAAACCAAAGTCAAGAAATCACAGTAATTATAAGGTGAGATATGCAGAATTTTTTAACGAAATTAGAAGAACTGTATTTATTGGAAACTAAGGAATTTTATTCTCCATACTTTCCCAACGGAGAAAGTTTGGATTTGTTTGTCAATCGTATTTTTCAATATGATTGGAACGATAGAAAACCAAGACAAATGCTTTTTCAAGTACAACGTTTTGTCACATTAGCTAATGATATTGACAAAATCAGACCTGCGAGAGATGGTTTGCGAATATTGTTTATAAGGTGCTGTATGGAATCACTTGCTAAACTTTCTGGCAAAGATCCAAAGGAGTTCTTCATTTGTTTTGGTTCATGGTTTAGTGACATAGGCAAGAGGTATATACTTGAAAATTTTTGTTTATCTTATATTGAACAAGAAAGTAAACAGGCAGAAATTGATACAGTGGGAAAACTAACAATCAATGATATATTATGTATAATTAAAGAAGTGCGAAATATGGTTGTTCATGAGGGAAACTATTGGGAACTGCAGATGTTTGCTCATGATGACGATAGTTTATGGTTAACTCATATAGGAACGGACCAACAGCTACTTTCAAAGGAAACATTTGAAAACAGTGAAAAGCAATTTCTAACATATCATTTCGAAACAAAATTACAATATGAAAAATTTGCTTTTTTCTTTGTTGAGGCTTGTATAAAGTTCATTGATGGCTATGTTGATGAGTTATCAAAGAATTGTGACAAAAAGCACAGTTAAAACTCATCAACATTAACGCCGTAGAAAAAAGTTCGGCAAAAATCAAGAAAAATGGCAAATGTGGAAAAAATACAAAAATTGTATTAAAATCGTCCATCTTTGCCAAAGGTCAGCATCCACAGTGTGTGGGTGCTGATTTTTTGTGTTTTATTATAATTGAAAAGGACTTGAACCTGCATTTCGCCGAAGGCGATTGTAATTGTTGCCGTGCCGACGGCAAAGCGAAGCGACACCGACGGGTACTGTTACCCGCACCATAGTGAGTATTCATAACACAAGTGAATACTCACTTTTATTTTTTTACATTTCCTCTTGACATCTATTTGCATTAGTGCTAAATTATATTTAGCACTAATGCAAGAACCTTTTTAAGGAGGCGCTATGGCAAATTTAGAATCAACAAAAAATAAAATACTTCGTGTTTCAACCACGATGTTTCTTGAGGTAGGATATTCAAAAACCTCGCCGCAGATGATTGCCAAGGA
>JAZQGE010000024.1:0-19764 GCA_045539895.1 Acutalibacteraceae bacterium | reverse complement strand
CTTGATTAAAAGTCAAGTGCTCTGCCAACTGAGCTAATGGATCACATAGGCTCTGCACTGCTTTGTGCTGAGCACTACGATATATTATCCTATTTCCTCTGATTTGTCAAGTAGTTTTTGCTAATTTTATTTTTTAATTCTCATAACCTATCAATTTCTGCGCTTCTTCAAGGCTCGGCTTTGCACCGCAGGCAACAAGTGCAGTAAGCACAGCACCGAATGCCGCTTCCTCACGGTTGATCGGAATCATCATTTCTGCACCAAGTGCGGAAGAGAATTTTTTCTGAAGCGGAATATTTTTACGAAGACCGTTACCTGAACCGACAAGTGATGTAACTTTACATCCAGTCGGCTCAATCATCTCTGTAATTTCACTGACCATACCGCCAAGGAAGCCGTCCATAAGCGCAACGGGAGTGAAATTATCCGTACCGATATTGTTTATACTGCCGCGGAGTGCAGGATTGCTTCTTGTGCCACTCAGCTTTGTGGAAACAGAAAGCTGCTCTGCCTCATCCCCTGCCGCTTCAAGTGCCGCATCCATAAATTTATAAATACTGCCGTCGCACTCACAGCCCGCCATTTCAAGACAAGCCTTGAAGAAATCAGCAAGCACCGCAAAAGCTCTACCGCCGCAGAGTGAACAGCCGACAAGAATATTCTTGCCCGAACAAAGCGGTCTTATTTCCATACCGTCGGGGGCTTTTTTAAAATCGGTGAGCATTGAAATCTGACCGCCCGTACCCATATTGACAAGGGCACAGCCCTTCATTGTGCGCACAGAGCCGATAAAGCTTGCCTGGTTATCACCTATTGCAACGCAGACAGGCACACCGTTATATTCGCCGACAACATCAAAATCACAGGTAACTTCGGGAAAGAAAGAATAATCAAGACCTGCTTTTTCAATTGCCGCACGGTCAAAGCAGCCGTTTTCAATATCAAAAAGGCTGAAGGACGCCGCATCCGACGAATGGGTGAGCGGAGTTTTTCTGCCGGTGAGCACCATTGCCGCGTAGTCATGAATTGTGCAGAACTTTACGGCAGATTCAGGCACAAGGCTGTTTTTGCTGTGATAGAAGAAGGTCGTGCCTCCAAAACCGCTTGCCGCATTATAGCCCGTAAGCTCTGAAAGGACAGAAGCATAAGTGCCGTTTTCAAAGAGCTGATTGCCGCTTTCATCCTGCCAGGTGTAGAGCGGGCTGACTGCCCTGCCCTCGGCATTGATATAAACAATACCATGCATCTGACCTGTAATACCGACAGCGCACACGGGTGCAAACTCAGCCGTAAGCTCACTTGCAAGCGCTGTGACTTTTTCTATTATAGCTTCAGGCGACTGTATTTTTTCAAACGGTCTGCCGCTGATAAAGCTGTCATTATCAAGAGTAACCGATTTGAGAAGCTTGCCCGAATCGGCATCAACCGCAATACCGCAGATTGTTGTTGTGCCGATGTCAAGACCGATAACATTCATTATTATTCACCCTCAGATTTTTGTGGATTCAAGGTCAAGTCTGGTGATAATATCGTTCTGAATTGCGGGAGAAAGGTCAAGGAAATTGACAAATGTACCGTGAATTCTCATGATATAAACTCCGCTCGGAGCATACTTTTCGGGCTCTGCAAGCACCTTGCGAAGAGTATCAGGTGTTGTGATATTGAAATAAAGATATGAAGGTGAAATATTATTATTCTTCTCATTAAAGAAAATTGGTTTAAGCACCTTTGCGCCAAACTCACTGCCCTTTTCCTCATAATCCGCACCCCTGAAATATTTGGGGTCAATGCCAAGATGTGATGCATAGCCGCCGTTGAATTTTCCGTAGGGCAGCTTCATTGCGGAAATAGTACGGAAGCCGAGGCCGTTGCCTGCCTCGCCGTAAAGCGGGTCTGTGCCGTAACCGAGCATATCTCTTGCTGCTCTGCCGTCGGGTGTTGCGCCGACCCAATAGCCGTAGAGAAGGTGTGTTGACGGACTTGACCAGTCTGCACGGAAGGAATTGCCGAGATAGTTTTTCTGTGAACGGACAATATCGGAAACCTTGTTTGCAATTTCAGCAGCTTCATTATCAACTTCTTCTATGCCGTTGCCGAATTTGGGAGCTGACTTAAGGAAATCGCGAAGCTCCTCGTAACCCTCAAAATTGACTCTGAGAGCTTCAATGAGCTTGTCGCAGTCTTCAGGACGCTCGCTGAGAAGCTTATCTATAGCAAGGAAGGAATCGGCAATAACGGAAAGACCGTGAATAAGACAGCCGCTGCCGTTGTACTTTGTACCCTGCTTTGTGGGATGGCGAAGATCTACAGCACTGTCACAGCCGCCCATAAATGCGCTGAGGAAAGGCACACGAAGATGTGAAAGCGCAACGGAAGCTCCGTTTGCAGCCTCAGCCATAAGCTTTGCATACTCTTCAGCATTCTTATAGAAAGCTTCGCGTATATTCTCAAGAAGAGCTTTATTGTCATCATAGCTTACAAATGTGCCGATTTCCTTACCAGTGATTGTGGATTTGCCGCCGTTGAGTGTAAGCTCAAGAATTTTCGGAAGATTGAACCAGCTGTTTGTTGTGTTGCCGTTATCCTTACCCATAATAAGCGGCTCCTGACAGCCTGCAACCGAATAATCAGGAAGGTCTGCTTCATCAACACCGCTTGAACGGAGAACTTCAAAAACAGTGTCATCGTTGAAGAAGGAGGGTGTGAGAACACCGGGAGTGAACATAAACTTACCCATTTCGCGGTAGAGCTTTTCAGGTGTATTCTTATGAAGCTTTACGGAGAGAATCGGCTGAGGCAGGTTCATATCATAATAAGCATCCATAATGGCATAGCTCATTTCGTTTGTAAGGTCGTTGCCGTCAACATCTCTGCCGCTTATAAGGACATTTTGTGAAATCGCCCAGCTTCTGTCACCGACATTGAAGAAAACAAGAAAATGACGGAAAAGCTCTGCAGCTTCTTCGCGTGTTTCGCCTGACATTGCTCTGTACGGCTCAAAAATTCTGTCTGCATTGCCGACTGAGAATGCAAACGGGTTTGGAGCCTGCTCAAGAGTCATAACCTCCCACAGAAGAAGGAAGGACTGAATTGCTTCATAAAGGCTTTCTGCACCGTTTGCAGGCACCTTGCGAAGTGTTCTTTCCATAAGGTCAAGCTGTGCTGCACGCTCAGCAGAAGCTGTTTTCTTCTGCTCGGCAGCAATATCCGCATAGCGGTTTGCAAGGGTGATTGTTGCTTCAAGAACCATTCTCATATCCTCAAGAGTGTCCTTACGCTCATCATCCTTTTCGATGTTTATCTTTTTGCTCAGGTCTGAAATCATTTTATTAAGACCGACGGCAATTGCAGTGCGAAAATCGGGAATAAGGTGACCTGTAACCTGCTCGACAAAGAAGGCAACTTCGCCTGTGTAATCTGAGAACTTATCGTAAACAGCAGAAAGGTCGCGCACATAGCTGCCGCGCTTTGTTCGTTCGCGCATAAGCTCAATGCGTTCCGTTGTAAATTCCTCATTAGGCTCTATATCTCCGAAAACAGCTGTCGGGTCGCAATAACCCGAAAAGGTTTCAACCTGAAAAGCAGGGTTGATAAGCGCATAGCTTCTTGCAAAAGAATCACTCTGCGTGCCTGCAAAAACATTGTTATCGCTGATTGAGAGCGGAAGCTTCTCAAGAATCATCTTGAGCTCTCTTGCCGCCTGAAGCTCCTCGGTCATACCGTTGCCGCCGAAGCCTGTTGCCTTGAAAGCAAGCTCACGCGCAAGAAACCAACCGTCAAGTCTCTTTTTTGAACGCTCCTCTCTGAAGAGGTCTTTTGCCATTTTTGTTATTTCGCCTTTGGCATATACATTTCTTACTGACATTATGTAAATCTCCTATTCTCAGGTTCTGATTAATTTTATTGAACTTTTTTTAAGTATGCTGCAGAATTCGGCAAACTGTTTTTCACTGACAAAAGCATCGGACATTCTGTATTCCATGCCGTTTTGTAACCATTTGTCCTTGCCGTATTCGTGATAGCTGAGCACCTCAAGAGCAAAACCGTCTTTCATAAAAGGACGGAGCACAGCTGCAAATGCCTTTGCGTCATCAGACGAGGCATTGAAACCGTTTATGAGCGGAATCCGCAAAAGAAGCTGGGTGCGTTTTTCACTTGCCGCTTTTATATTTGCAAGCACGGTTTCATTGCCGATGCCCGTATATTCTTTGAGCTTTTCGCTGTTATGGTGCTTGAAATCCATAATCAGAAAATCGACAAGGTCAAACAGCTCCGGCAGACGAGGCGAAGTGCCGTTTGTTTCGATTGCCGTGCTGATACCAAAGCTTTTAAGCTGCAGTAGCACCTCTTTGAGCGCATCAAACTGCACCGTAGGCTCACCGCCAGTAAAAGTCACACCGCCGCCATCAAAAAACATAGGCTCTGCGACAAGCGACTGCTTTACAATTTCTTCAACGGGTGTGCCTCCATCAGTGATAATTTTCATGCTTTCGGGGTTTGAGCACCATGGGCAGTGAAGATTACAGCCCTGCAGATGATAAACAAGTCTGTTGCCCGGACCGTCTTGCGAATAGTTAAATCCTTTTTGCAGAACTTTTATATGCAAGAAACACCACCCCTTATACTAATAATTAGTTTATTTTATCACAAGTATATTTATCCGTCAAGAAAATAAGGGGATATTATTTTTCTTTGGGTTTTGCAAGAAGTGACGCAATAAGACCGCAAAGCATTGCTGCGGTTATTCCTGCTGCGCCCGAAGTTAGAGGCCCTGTGAGCGCACCGAGCAGCCCTTCTTCTTCTATCGCCTGCCGCGTACCCTTTGCAAGTGTAAAACCAAAACCGGTAAGAGGCACAGTAGCACCCGCACCCGCCCATTCGACAAGAGGCTTATATGCTCCGACAGCACCGAGCACCACACCTGCCACAACAAATGAAACAAGTATTCTTGCAGGTGTGAGCTTTGTGGTATCCATAAGAATCTGACCGATAACACAAATCAGACCGCCTACCAGAAAAGCCTTAAAATAATCCATAAAAAATCCGCTCCTTCAAAGCTATTTTCAGCTCAAAGAAACGGATTTATTCATCACATTATATATTTATTCAAAACCGGAACTTTTCCTATAAGGTAAATCACGGCAAGACTTACCGCAAACACGCCGATACTCAACAAGGGCACTGAAACGACCGTATTGAAAGAAAGACAGTTTATGTCAAAAATACTGCCGAGCCAATCTATGAAAGCTGCATGCACAAGGTAAACACCAAAGCTGTATTTCGAAATGAAGGTTATAAACCTGACAGACTTTTCACTGAAGGATTTTTTCGCAAATAAATCCCTGAAAAGCACAAAAAACCACACAGAAAGCAATCCCATGCAAGGTGACTGAAAAGCATAAAAAATGAAAACATTTTTTCCTGCGGGAGCTGAGTAAAGATAAGTGAAAAGCGGCACTGCAACTGCACTCAGCGGACCGAGAACGTGAAGAGTTGTTTTCAGCTTTCGGGGCAAAGAATACTGTTTAAGATAAAAACCTGCAACATAATAAAAAGTATAACCGAAAACAAAATCCATATTGAATTTTTCGTTTATGTAGGATGCGATTTCATCGACATTTTCCCAAGGGGAAAGCAGACTTATATTTGAAAGAACAAACATAAACACACCGCAGAGAACAAGAAAATATTCCATCGTCTTTTTGTCTTCGGTAAATTTTCGCAACAAGGGAGTGAGCATATAAAGCCCCGCTATCATAAACATAAACCACAGATGAAATTTGCCCTTCAGAAGCTCCGTTACAAAAACATGTAAATGTTTATCAGTACTCCTGAAAGCTGAAATAACCGCATAGAAAAAAGACCAGAACAAAAAGGCTGTGAATATGCGTAAAATTTTAACCTTATACAGTTTTTTTATCGGATATTCCCTTACAGGGTCTAACAGAAACGCACCTGAAATCATAACAAAAACAGGTACACAGAAATGTGTTATTCCGTCATAGATATTGCAGATATGCCAGTCAAAAGAACCAACAGGCTCTCTCATGCCTATACCCGAAATATGAAGCATAACCATGCTGACTACACTTATTATTCTGAGCAGGTCAAGATACACAAGCCGCTCATTAATTTTGAGTTTTGTCTGTGTCACATACACCGTCCCTTTCTGTACGGTAAAAAAGAAAGAGCGTCACAGCAGAACCGTAACGCTCCTTATTAATTAAAATTACATCTCTTCGATGAATCTAACAATGTCGCCGACTGTTTCGAACTTCTCAAGAACGTTATCGGGAACTTCTACTTCAAACTCGTCCTCAAGACTGATTGCAAGGTCAACAAGGTCAAGGCTGTCTGCACCAAGGTCATCCTTAATGTTAGTTTCCATGGTAACATCACTTTCCTCAAGCTCAAGCTGCTTGCAGATGATTTCACGTACCTGCTCGAAAGGCATATTCTTTTCCTCCTTTTAAAATAATGTGAATTAATTGTTAACTTGATTGCGTTTTTATCTTATAGGGTAACTGTCAGTTTGTCAAGTGTTTTGTAAAAATTTATTTTAGTTGCCGAATGTAGAGCTCATATCCTGCTGTACAGCTTCTCTTGTAACCTTGACAAATTTTGAATTTGCAATTTTCTCCTGAAGCATATTAAAATAAAGCTCTTCATCAATCGGAAGCTCAACTGTTTTATCAAGCCAACTTGAAAGATGCGCACAATTGGAGATTGTCAGACCGTTGATACCCTCTTCTCCTCTGCCTACAAGCGGCTCACCGCGGAGAATGTTATCACCGAACTGTGTCATAACCTGAACATGCTGTGACCAGGGTGCGGGATCAACAACCTCAAAATATGATTTTGTGTCAATTCTGCCGAAGCCTTCATCTGCATTTGCACAGAAATCTGCACAGGACTCTGCAAGCTCAATAACCTCAAGCTTACCGTTCATGCAAACAATCTTTGCTCTGTCAAGTGTGATTTCAAGGCGGTTTGTGCCGGGATAATCGCCCGTTGTGGTGATGAACACACCTGTTGCACCGTTGGGATAGTCAACATAAATCGTAACATCATCCTCAACCTCGATGTTATGCCACTTGCCTTCGTGAAGGAAGCCGCGCACTTTGCAGGGCATACCGCAAAGCCACTGCCACAGGTCAAGCTGATGAGGACACTGATTGAGCAGAACACCGCCGCCTTCACCTGACCATGTTGCGCGCCAATCGCCCGAATCATAATAAGACTGTGTTCTGAACCAATCTGTAATAATCCAGTTAACGCGCTTTATTTCGCCAAATTTACCGCTGAGAATAATCTCGCGCAGCTTTATGTAGCAGGGATTTGTACGCTGATTGAACATAATTGCAAGCACTTTGTCGCTCTTTGCTGCAACCTCATTCATTTCTTCAACCTGCTTTGTATAAACACCTGCAGGCTTTTCTATCATTACATGAAGATTGTTGTTAAGACCTTCAATAGCATAAGTCGGGTGGAGATAGTGAGGTGTTGCTACAATAATCGCATCAACCTCACCTGATTTTATAAGCTCGCTTCCGTCGTTATATACCTTTATACCTGGATAAAGCTCAAGCGCTGCCTTGCGACGCTCCTCTTTAAGGTCTGCAACTGCGGTAAGCTCAAATTCGGGCATTGCGCCGCTGAGAATGTTCTGCATATGGCTTGTACCCATATTACCGCAACCGATAATACCAAGACGGATGACACCCTTTGAAAGCGAATCAAGAATTTCCTTGAGTGCGTTTACAGCTGCATCAAAGGACTCCTCTGTTGTGGTATAAACATAGCTCTGCTTCTTTGCAATGGAGTTTATCGTGTCATTATCAGCCTCAAGTGCTTCAAGACCGTCAAAAACTGTGAGATGAGGTTCAAGTGAAAGGAACTTTTCACCGCTGTTGCGTGCAAATCGCTTTATAATCTGTGCAACATTGCCGTCGCCCTTGCCTGCAGGCACAACCTCTCCGTTTTCAAAATAAGCATCTTTGACATGAAGATATTTTACATAACCTGCAACCTTTTCGTATGCTGCAAGCGGGTCAACACCGCACTGAATGTAGTTAGCAGGGTCAACAATAGCATAGAGGTTGGGTGCACAGTAGCGGAGCACTTCAAGGTTTCTGTCATCCGTATCGCCGTAAATGCCCTTTTCGTTTTCAAGGCAGCAGTAGATTCCCTGCTCGGCTGAATAGTCTGCAAGTGCCTTTACTCTGCGGAGCACTTCTTCGCGGTTATCCTCATAGCTCTGACCTTTTGTGAAGAAGAAGCTGAACATACGGATATATTTTGTTTCAAGAATTTTTGCGACCTCGACAGTGTTTTTGAATTTTTCAAAGTGGGGTTCAAAATCCTCATCAATCTCAATCTTGCCGTATGGTGAGCCGATTGAAGAAACCTTGATTCCGTTTGCATCAAGCTTTTCTTTGAGAGCCTTTGCTTCTTCAACGGTAAAATCGGCAATATTCTTGCCGTCAATTCCTCTGGGTTCAAAATAAGACATACCGTTGCGCTTGAGAGCGGCAATCTGACCGTCAAGGTCTTTTGCTGCTTCATCGGCGAAACCCGTAAGAATAAATTTTAACATTTATGACACTCCCTTATTTTATATACTGTTTATTTTTTTCTGTAAAGCTTCTGGTCCTGATGTTCGGGCTCACATGTAATATTCACACCAAGCTTTTTGAGCAGACGCTCATCAACATGCGAGAGCATAACACTTACATGCATTTCACATCCGCGAAGTCTTTTGAGCTGGTCCATAGCCTTTGCGGCATTTTCATCCGTTGCGGCGCAGATTGAAAGAGCAAGGAGAATTTCATCCGTATGAAGTCTTGGATTTTTGCTTCCCATATGCTCTACCTTAAGGTGCTGTATGGGGGTTATAACTTCAGGTGAAATGAGGTGAAGCTCATCGTCAATGTCTGCATATGCTTTAAGTGCATTGAGCAGCATTGCGGCACAGCAGCCAAGAAGAGAAGTTGTTTTGCCGGTGATAATTCTGCCGTCATCAAGCTCAATTGCAGCAGCAGGAGCATTGGTCTGCTGCGCTCTTTCAAGTGCGGCAGGCACAACGGGACGGTCGTCCTTGCTGAGCTTTGCCTGACGCATCAAAAGCTCTAATTTATAAATAACATTCTGGTCTATTTTACCGTCGCGTCTTTCACAAAGACCTGTATAGTAACGGCGGATAATTTCTTTATTTGCTGCGGCACAGACAGCCTCGTCATCAAAAATACAGTGACCTGCCATATTAACGCCCATATCAGTAGGTGATTTATAAGGTGATTCACCGTAAATGCTTTCAAAAATCGCATTGAGAACAGGGAAAATTTCAACATCACGGTTATAGTTGACCGTTGTTTCTCCGTAAGCCTGAAGATGAAACGGGTCAATCATATTGACACCGTTAAGATCAGCCGTAGCCGCCTCGTATGCAAGGTTAACCGGATGTGTGAGAGACAGATTCCATATCGGGAAGGTTTCAAACTTAGCATAGCCGGATTTGATTCCCCGCTTATTTTCGTGATAAAGCTGTGACAGACAGGTTGCCATTTTGCCGCTGCCGGGACCCGGTGCGGTGATAATAACAAGCTCGCGCTGTGTTTCGATGTATTCATTTTTACCGTAGCCCTGATCACTGACAATAAAAGGAATGTTAGATGGATAGCCCGGAATTTTATAGTGGCGGTAGACCTTGACACCAAGGCTCTTCATACGCTCAGTAAAAATCTCTGCCGAAGGCTGACCTGAAAACTGTGAAACAACAATACTTCCTACAAAAAGACCGATCTCTCTGAATTCATCAATAAGTCTGAGTACATCAACATCATATGTTATGCCATAATCACCGCGAATTTTATTGTTTTCAATATCGGCGGCATTGATTACGATTACGACCTCAGCCTGGTCTTTAAGCTCAAGCAGCATCTTAAGCTTACTGTCGGGCTTGAAGCCCGGAAGAACGCGGGAAGCATGGTAATCGTCAAAAAGCTTGCCGCCAAACTCAAGATAGAGCTTGCCGCCAAACTGCTCAATACGCTGTCTGATACACTCGGACTGCATTTTCAGATATTTGTCGTTGTCAAAACCAATCCTGTCCATTATACTGATTCTCCGTCCTGCTTTGCAGTGCAAAGCACATTATTAACTATCGCATTATATCACAACTGTTGAATGAATTAAAGAGAATAAACATAAATTTTTCAGAAAAAATAAAAAATGTCATTTCTTTATTGAAATATATATAAAAACAAAGTATAATAAATTTTACTTTTAAGATGGGGTGAAATGGGGTTTTACAGATGATACTTAAAAATGCCTGTGTTTACGGCGCAGATTTTGAGCCGGTAATAACAGATATAGAAATTGAAAACGGAATAATCAAATCGGTCGACAAGACTGATAAAGACGGAATTGATTACACGGGGCTGACGGTTTTGCCCGGCTTTATTGACATTCACATTCACGGCACAAGACTTTCAGACAGCTCATCAGGCTGTGTTGAAGAAATTGCAACAATAAGCAAGGCTCTTGCTCAGCACGGCATAACCTCCTTTTGTCCTACCACAATGACTCTGCCTCAGGAAACACTTGAAAAGGCATTTGGCGCAGTTGCTGATTATATGGGCGGCGAAGAGGGCGCTTACATTCACGGCATCAATATGGAAGGTCCGTTTATTTCTCTTTCCAAGAAGGGAGCTCAATCGGCAAGCTTTGTCAGAAAGCCTGACATTGAAGAATTCGAAAAGCTCAATTCAATATGCCCGATAAAGCTCGTTGACATCGCACCGGAAGAAGAAGGTGCACTTGAATTTGCAAAAAAAGCAAGCGAAAAATGCACTGTTTCCGCTGCACATACAGCGGCAAGCTTTGTCCAGGCTAAAACAGGCTTTGAAAACGGATTTACTCACGCAACACATCTTTTCAACGCAATGACACCGATACAAAACCGCGAACCCGGCGTACCGGGTGCCGTATTTGACACAGACGGTGTTACCGCAGAGCTTATCTGCGACGGCTTTCACAACCACCCTGCCGTTATCCGTATGGCTTTCCGTCAGCTCGGCGAAGACAGAGTGTGCGTTATAAGCGACTCAATGTCTGCAGCAGACAACGGTGACGGCGAATACGAACTCGGCGGTCAAAAGGTTTATGTAAAAGACGGCAAAGCAACACTTGCCGATGGTACAATAGCTGCCAGCACAACAAATGTTTTTGACGAATTCCGAAATCTTCTGAAATTCGGAATAGATTTCAAATCCGCTCTCAAGGCATGTACAGCAAACCCGGCAAAAGCAATAGGAGTCTACTCGGTTACCGGCTCGGTTGAAGCTGGCAAGAGAGCAGACCTCACCGTAATCGACGGTGATACTCAGCTCAGACACATATTCATCAAAGGCAGACAGGTGCTCTGAGGCTGAGCACACCGTATATATCAAACGGTGCACGGTGTACAGCTCCCCGTGGGCGATAAATATACCGCCACCGCACACTTAAAGCACCGCAAATTTTACAGCTGAGAGGTCAGCTCTCAAAACATACTATGCCCGACAGACTGAAAATGACAAAGAAAAGGATGAAACAAAAATGAAAACAATAGGAGTACTTATAGCGGACCAGCACGAATATAACCCATTTTGCAAATGGGCAACCGAAAACGGTGCACGCACATTTAAAGAAAACGGAATGGACCTTCTTGAGGTCAATATTTTCGGTATAAAGCTCATTGCAATGATGACCGGCATAGGCAAGGTCAACGCAGCTATTGCTGCAACGGAGCTGATTTTAGACTATAAGGTTGAGGAAATATATAACATCGGATTTTCGGGTGCCGTCAAAGGTGTACGCAGAGGCGACCTTGTTGCAGGTACAAGCTGTACGGAATGCGACTTTGACCTCACTCCACTCGGTCTTGAACTGGGAGTAAAGCCTGACCAAAAATATGTTTACGAAACTGACGGCGAGCTTATTGAACTTTGCAAGAGCATGGGCATCCACACAGGCGCGCTCGGCACAGGTGATATGTTCCTGACAAGCAGTCAGAAAAAAGCTGATTTCTATGAACGCTTTGGTATCTGCGCTTTCGATATGGAATCAGGTGCAATCGCAGGTGTATGTGACAGATACGGCATAAAACACTTAAGCATCCGTAAAATATCCGATGACAGCGAAGAAACAGCCTGCGAGGATTACAGAGAGATGAACAAGAGCGAAGAAATGGGTCTTACTGATGCGCTCACTGCTCTGCTCAAGGTGCGTTTTGATGGATAAATGCACACTGTGCCCCCGTATGTGCGGCGCTTACCGCCCCGATACAGGTAAGGGTCAGGGCTTTTGCCAACTGCCCGAACTTCCCGGTATATGCAGAGCAGACAAGCACATGTGGGAAGAACCCGACATAAGCGGAACAAACGGTTCTGGCACAATATTTTTCAGCGGCTGTGTTCTCAGGTGTGAATTCTGTCAGAACAGTGCTATTTCTCGCTCGCATTGCGGAAAAACCGTTGATACAAAAGAGCTTGCTGAGATATTCAAAAGACTTGAGGACCAGGGTGTACACAACATCAACCTTGTAAGTCCTACCCCGTACTATCCCGTAATAATGCAGGCGCTTGATATTTACCGTCCCTCTATCCCCATAGTCTGTAACACATCGGGGTATGAACGCGTTGAAACATTAAAAAGGTTAGAGGGTTATATTGATATTTACCTGCCGGATTTCAAATACTCGTCAGCTGAAGCGGCAAAAAAATATTCTGCTGCCCCCGATTATCCTCTGGTTGCACTCGCCGCAATAAAAGAGATGATAAGGCAGGTAGGTACACCTGTACACGGTAACGACGGAATGATGAAAAGGGGTGTTATGATAAGGCACCTGATTCTGCCCGATAATGTTGAAAATTCGCTGGGTGTGCTTGATATGATTGCCGACGAACTGCCTGACAGTATTTTTGTAAGCCTTATGGCACAATACTTTCCGACAGGCAACGAGAAGCACAGCGAACTAAAAAGAAAAATAACCGAAGAAGAATACGAAAGAGTCAGCAGCTATATGATGCTGCTCGGTCTTGAAAACGGATACATGCAGGAGCACGAGGCTGCCGACAGCAGCTATGTTCCCGACTGGAATATGCTATAAAAGGATGATAAAAATGAAACTCAACAAAACACCGGAAGAATATTCAGCAAAGGCAAAGGAGCTTTTTGAGCAAGGATATAACTGTGCTCAGGCGGTTCTTCTTGCATTTGATGATATTACCGGATTTGACACCAAAACAGCCGCGTTGCTTTCCTCCTCCTTCGGCGGCGGAATGGGAAGACTTCGCGAGGTCTGCGGCGCGGTAAGCGCTATGTTCATGATTGCAGGTATTTCACGAGGATATGATGACCCGAAGGCAACGGAAGAAAAAGCAGAGCACTATGCCTTCATTCAGAGCCTTGCCGCTGACTATAAAGCAGAAAACGGCAGCATAATATGCAAAGAGCTTCTTGATCTGCCCGGTGCACAGTCGCCGGTTCCCGAAGAGCGCACAGCAGAATATTATCAGCGCCGTCCCTGTGCAGAATATGTAGCATTTGCTGCAAAGCTTATTGCACAAAAGCTTTCAGAAAATTAAAAATAAGGAACAGGAAAAATGATTAAAGAAAAAGCAAAGAAACTGCCATTGCTGTTCAGCGGTGCTTTCATATGTGCGTTGCTGATGCTGGCTGTATACGCTCTTAAGGGTGTATGGCCCTTCGGCGCAGGTAATGTGACCTATGACGATATGGCGCAGGGCACCTTGCCGATATATTATCACCTGTACGATTGGCTTCACGGCGAAAAAGCAATGGCCTTTGACTGGTATACCGGTCTGGGAACAAACATTGTGAACTCAGGCACTTTTATGCCTCTTGACATAGTGCTTTGTCTGTTCAGCCGCGATAAGCTTTTGTACGGTATAGGTATTCTCATTATTGTAAAGGTTATGGCTTCAGCCGTTACCGCTAAATATGTTTTTGACAAGCTTTTCAAAAACACACATGAGCTTTGGCGCACAATTTTCAGTGTGATTTATGCCATGAGCGCCTACTCCATGTTTTATTACACAAACTCTTTCTGGCTTGACTTTGTTGTAATTTTTCCGCTTGTTATCTACGGACTCAAGCGGCTTCTTGTTGACGGCAAGCCCCTTGTTTATATACTTTTTTTCGCATACACACTCTACCTTTCGGTATATATCGGGTTCATGATAACGATGTGTGTGTTTTTTCTCGGTGGACTTTACCTTATCATTCTGTGCGAAAAAGAGAAAAGAGGACAGCGTACATGCCTGTTAGGTCTTGGAACCGTAACAGGCGCACTGCTTTCAGCCTGGCACGCTGTACCCATGGCAATACAGACACTTTCTTCCAAAAGACTTGAAACAAGCTTCGAGGGTGCTGAACAGGACAATCCCCTGCTTGAAATTCTAACAGCTCAGCAAATTGAGCCTATGCCAACTAAGCTTATGCTTCTTATCGGCTTACAGCTTGCTGTAGTATTTGCAGTTATTTTCATTATCAGGCTTTTCAAAGAGAAAAAGAGTAATCAGGCACTTTTTATTGCAAGCAGCATATTCATAATGTTTGCACCCGTAGTTTTCGAAAACACCAACCTTTTCTGGCACGGCGGAAGCTATATACAGTTTACAATGCGCTTTTTCTTCTGCTCTGTTTTTGTGCTTGTGTGCATTGCTCTTGCAGGAATTGACAGCTACGGAGAAACTATTTTTATTCCAAAAAATAAGCTTATAAGATTTATTTTATGGATAGTTATTGCAGCACTTATGCTCGGTTTTGTTGCAGGTGTTGTTTTCTTTGCGCAAAAGGCCCTTGGTAAATTGGGCGAGGAAGATACTCTCAGCTATGTTAAATTCATTGCTTTCAGTGTGCTTTTTGCAACTGGTATTCCGCTTTTCACATTACTGCTCTGCAAACAAAAGCACATCTCACGCGCCTTCTGCTTCATGCTTTGCGCTCTGCAATGCGGCGGCATTTGCTATGCAGGAGTTGCAAACACACACCAGCAGAAAGAAGAAGAATTTTTCTATAACAGCACATCTTATCTTGAATACTGCGAAGATGTTTCAAAAATGGATCTTGATTGCGGTGAATTGGGCAGAATCAAAAATCCCGATACATCGCTCAACACTAACTATCCGTTTATCCTCAAAACTCCCGCCCTTTCAAACTGGACACACAACATTCCGCTGTATATGCAAACTGCGTCTACAGCGCTCGGCTACGGTGCACAGTACACCCGCATACTTGATTCGGGCGGCACAGCATTTACAGACGGTTTGCTCGGCATAAAAAAGATTGTAATGCGCAACCATGTTAATTACACAAAACAGCTGTCTCCTATTCAGAACACCAACGAATTTACTCTTTACCGAAACAACTATGCTCTTGATTTTGGTCTTCTTGGTGACGAAAAGCTGTTTGACGATATTTCTACACTTCATTCTTCAGGCAGGTTTGAGCTGCAGAACAAGCTTTACAGCTCGTTTACCGGCAGCGATGATAAACTTTTTGAAATCTGCTCAAACAAAGGCGAAACGGGCAACAGACTCAATCTTGTAAAAAACGAGATGCAGGAAATCCGATTCACCTACACGGCAGGCGATAACGAAGTGCTTTATCTCAACATCACCGATGCCGCAAAAAAATCAATGAAAATATATGTTGATGACGAACGGATTATTGCACCTTATTACAAACAGACAAGCTATGCATATTACCCTTCACAGGCTGTTAACGGAATACTTACAATCGGCAGCTTTGAAAAAGGCAAAACCGTAACGGTATCCGTACTGACAATAAATAATGAAGCCTTTACCAACGAAACAGTACAGCTGGCATATATGCCGCTTGACAGAATGACTGAGCTTAACAGCCTTTACAAAGACACTGTCACAAACGAAAAGGTCGGCAGAGAAAGCCTTACATTTGACTATTCCAACACACACGGCGAGGGAAAATACCTGCTTGTACCGGTAACCTATGACGACGGCTGGAAGTGCAGGATAAACGGTGAAAAAGCCGAAGTCAAAGCCGCTTTAGGGGCTTACATTGCATTTGAGCTGCCCGAAGGAAGCGGAACCGTAAAACTGAGTCACTCAGCGCCGGGACTCACCGCAGGCTTATTCGCAAGCTTTGCGGGACTTCTGATGTGCGCACTGCTGTTTATTATGAAAAAGCACGGCTATTCCGTACCGAAAATCATAGGCAACACTGTATTCTGGGCTTTCACGGCAGTGTTTGCCGCAGCAATTGTTCTTATATATGTCATATGTATAGTATTCTTTTTTAAAGTCATAATCGAAAGCAAAATCAACACATCTGCAGCCGTAACGACACAAGACGGGAACATGCTTATTCCGAAGAATTAAGGGAGATATAATATGGGTAAAATAATTGCAATAGTAAATCAGAAAGGCGGAGTCGGCAAAACTACAACCGCCGTTAATCTTACTGCAGCTGTAGGTGCTCAGGGAAAAAAAGTGCTCTTAGTTGACATTGACCCTCAAGGCAACGCAACAAGCGGTCTTGGCATAAACAAAAGAGAGGTCAAGCTTTCCTCTTATGACAATATAATAAATGCCGTGCCTGCTGTGCAGACAATAATTCATTCTCCTTTTAAAAATGTTGATGTCATACCTTCAACAATGGACCTTGCCGGCGCAGAGCTTGAGCTTGTTGATGTTGAAAAGCGCGAAGCTAAGCTACGCACTTGCCTTGCGCTCATAAAGTCACAATATGACTATATTTTTCTTGACTGTCCTCCGTCACTCGGTTTGATTACACTCAACGGACTTTGCGCAGCAGATACCTTACTTGTACCGATTCAGTGTGAATATTATGCACTTGAAGGTTTGTCACAGCTGATTTCAACAGTCAGAAACATCAAGCGGCTTTACAACCCCCTGATTGATATTGAGGGTGTGCTTCTGACGATGTATGACGGCAGACTTAACCTTACACAACAGGTTGTTGACGAGGTTAAGAAATTCTTCCCGCGCAAGGTATTCAATACCGTTATCCCTCGCACGGTAAGACTTTCGGAAGCACCGAGCTTCGGTCAGCCCGTAATGTATTACGATAAAAGCTCAAAGGGCACACTTGCCTACGATGCCCTTGCAACCGAGCTTATAAATAAAGCTTAAGGAGGTTACATAGATATGGCACCTAAAAAAGGCGGACTCGGACGAGGACTTGATGCACTGCTTGTTGACAACTCAATAGAAAACACCTCATCCTCCTCCGCAGTTAAATTAAAGCTAAATGAAATTGAACCGAATAAAAATCAACCCCGTAAGATTTTTGATGACGAGGCACTGGCAGAGCTTTCTGCAAGCATTGAAAAACACGGTGTTATTCAGCCCCTGCTTGTAAGACCGCTCACGGGCGGCACATATCAGCTTGTTGCAGGTGAAAGACGCTGGAGAGCGGCAAGAATGGCAGGTCTTACGGAAGTGCCTGTCGTTATACGCGAGCTCAGCGATGAAGATGCCGCTGCACTTGCACTCATAGAAAACTTACAGCGCGAAGACCTTGACCCGATTGAAGAAGCAGAAGGCTACCGCTACCTTATGGAAACCTACTCCATAACTCAGGAGGAGGCAGCACAGAAGGTAGGAAAATCCCGCTCTGCGGTTGCGAACCTTATGCGATTGCTTGCGCTGCCCAAGGATGTGCTTGAGCTTGTAAGAACAAAAAAGCTTTCTGCAGGACACGCAAGGACACTTCTTCCGCTTGAGAAGGCTTCTGTTATCTCACAGTTTGCAAAAGAGATTATAGAAAAGGGATATTCTGTAAGACAGACCGAAAAAATGGTCAAAGATTATCTCAAGCCCGAAAAGCCTGCCAAAGCTGCACCTGAAAAGGAGAAGTGCTTTACAGAGGTTGAGCTTTCACTCTGCGAAGCACTTGCAAGAAAGGTAAGCGTAAAAGGCGGCTCAAAGGGCGGCTCGATAACAATTGAGTTTTTCGACAAAGACGACCTTATGAAACTGACAAAGCTTTTTGAGGAATAGAAATGGCACTTGACGGACTTACCCTTAGCTTCATAAAAAAAGAAATTGCAGACACGGCAATAGGCTGTCGTGTTGAAAAGGTGCACCAACCCTCCCGCGAGGAGTTGGTGCTTGTTTTGCGCGGCAGAAACGGTGCACACAAGCTTCTTCTCAGCGCAGGTGCAAACTCACCTAAAATTCACTTCACAGCCTTTCCACCCGAAAACCCTGCAAAGCCACCCATGCTTTGCATGCTTCTGCGCAAACATCTCAACTCCGCTTTGCTGACAAATGTAAGGCAGGAAGGGCTTGAACGCGCACTTTTTCTAGATTTTGATGCAACAAACGAAATAGGAAACCCTGTTAAATTCACACTGTGCATTGAAATTATGGCACAGTACAGCAACATAATTCTTATCAACGAAGACGGTATTATCCTTGATGCGGTAAAAAGGGTTGACAGCGAAACCTCATCCGTAAGACAGATTCTGCCGGGTATGCTTTACAAAATGCCGCCAAAGCAAAATAAACCCGACCTCGGTGCTGTAAGAGCGGTTGAGATTGCAGAAAATGCAGCCGAAATCAACGGCAAAACAGCAAGCAACGCAATACTTGCAAGTGTGCAGGGCTTATCCCCCATTGTCTGCCGCGAGATTGCAAGCAGAGCTTTAGGAGAAGACAAACGCACCGAGATGCTGACAGACAGCGATATTGAAAGCATTGCAGCTGAGCTTGACAAGCTGACAAAAATCACACCTGCACCCTGCGCCGTTATTGATTCATGCGGTAAACCGATTGACTTTTCTTTCACAGAAATCACACAGTATGGTGATAATGTAAAGCTTAAAAAGTTTGACAGCTTTTCTGAACTTCTCGATGATTTTTACTTTGAAAAAGACAGAATTGAGCGCACAAGACAAAACTCTGCCGAGCTGCAAAAGCTTGTTGCAAACCTGATACAGCGCACAGCAAGAAAGCTTGATTTACAAAGAGCGGAGTTGACACAGTGTGCCGACAGAGAGCAGCTGAAAATCAATGCGGAGCTTATTGCGGCAAATATTTATCAGCTCAAAAAGGGTGCACCGTTTTACGAGGTTTATAACTATTATACCAACGAAACAATCCGTATAAATGCAAACCCTGCACTCAGCCCAAATGAAAATTCACAGCGCTATTACAAGGAATACCGCAAGGCTAAAACAGCCGAACAGATGCTGACAACACTCATAGCGCAGGGCGAAGAAGAGCTTGCTTACCTCGACACTGTTGCAGATGCGCTTTCTCGTGCTGATACCACAGCACAAATCGGCGAAATAAAGGCAGAGCTTATGCACACGGGTTACCTGAAAAGCAAGCAAAAAGCGGGCACAAAAACGCCCAAGCCGCTAAGCCCGATGGAATATCAGTCAAGTGACGGCTTCACGATTCTTGTGGGCAGAAACAACGAGCAGAATGACAGACTTTCTCTCAAAACTGCATCAAAGGCTGACATCTGGCTTCACACGCAGAAATTCCCCGGCTCACATACAATCATCGTAACAAACGGTGAAGAAGTGCCCGAAGACACACTTGTTGAAGCGGCAATAATTGCGGCATATCACTCCAGAGCAAGACAAAGCTCAGGTGTACCCGTAGATTATACGCAGGTGCGTAATTTAAAAAAGCCGCAGGGTGCAAAACCCGGTAAGGTGATATATCATGTTTACAACACGCTCTA
>JAZQGE010000023.1:0-60517 GCA_045539895.1 Acutalibacteraceae bacterium | reverse complement strand
TTTTTTTTAAATATATAAAAAATGGACAGAAAAAAATCTGTCCATTAAAATATTAATCACTTGCAAGTTCTTTTATGTAGCGTTTAAAGAAAACAACTGCTTCGCCAACAGTATCAAGAGGTAATCTTTCATTGGTACCGTGCGTACAAAGAAGGAGTTTAGTTTCAGCAATAAATGGTGAATAACGGTAAACATTTTCACAAACACATTCATAATAATATGCATCTGTACCGCCCATAACAAGATACGGCGCAACAATTGCCTCAGGATAATCAGAAGCTGTAATTTTTTCAAGAGCTTTAAACGCACGGGAATCTGTGGGAGAAAATGATGAAGCCTCTTTAGATTTCAGACATTTAACCTCAATTTTCTTATTTTTTACCACCTTATGAATATGCTCTTCAATATCCTTTGTAGTAGTACCAGGCATAGCTCTGAAATTGACAACAATGCTCGATCTTTGCGGAAGTACATTAGCAGCGGGACTACCCTGAGCCATAGTTACACCGGTAGTTGTGCGTATCAAGCTTGCTCCAGGAGGAATAAGCTTGAGAATTTCTTTAATAAGAGGATTGAGAAGAGAAATATTACATGTAATAAGCTTTGCCGGATAACTGACTCTTCTACCTATTTTATTAAACAAATCTTTAATAAAAGGAAGCATTTGAGCTTCAAACTGATTGTTTTCCAGGTCGCGTATTACATCAGCAAGCTTACCTAAACCGCTGTGCTTTGGAGGCTGTGATGAGTGACCACCTTTTGTTTCAACAGTGATTTCAAAATCCGCATATCCCTTTTCAGCAATACCAATACCTGCTATAAAACCGTTAATAATACCTTTTATATTAACAGGAAGTATTGCTCCGCCCTCATCAATGACACTATCAAGATGAATACCCCTTGATTTAAGAAGATGTGCAATGGCTGAAGCACCTGAATCTTTTGAAGCAACAATTTCTTCATTATGACCAAAACAAAGATATACATCTCTGACAGGCTGATAACCGTCCTCAAGTAAAGTTTCAACTGCTTCCATGACGCAGATCAGATGATTTTTCATATCCATCGCACCTCTGCCCCAAATAAAGCCGTCATCTATATCACCGCTGAAGGGTTCATGTTCCCAATCCTGCTCTGTTCCCTTTGAAATCGGCACTACATCCTGATGTGCAAGAAGTGCTATTGGTTCAAGAGTCGGGTCTGTACCCTTCCAACGGTAAAGAAGACTAGCTCTGTCAACAACTTCTTTTTCAAGATGCTTGGTAACAAGCGGATATGCTTCATCGAGGAATTTATGAAACCTTTCAAATTCACTCCAATCCATATCTTCAGGATCAGGATATGAAACTGTTTTAAACTGAATTGCACGGCTGATATGCTGTGCAGCTCGATCTGCATCACAGTTTTCGTGGGGAAGCTTAACACTATCCTGCTTTTCAGGAGTAAATTTAGCTGCTCTGACACAATTTACTGCAGTTGCAGCGCCTAATGCACCGAGAATAATTTTTGATTTGTTTTTCATTTTAACAATCTCCTATTAAATAGTGTTATATAAAAAATTTTCTTGAGAGCCATGCTCTTAGGCGCTTATTCTTTTTAACAGAAATAAAGAAAACTACAAGCGCAAAACAACAAGCACAAATAATTATGGAAGTTACGGGAAGCATTCTGATATTATAAAAATGCCTGAAAAGAAGTTCAACAGCAAAAGATAAAACAGAAATCTGTATTAGGACAGAAATAACAAGCACCGGCCAATCATGCTTTTTCCTTTTAAAAGATTCAACTGCACCAAAAGCAAAAACAGTAAAAGCCAAAATAAGCGGAATAGCAAGATTAAACAGCCAGCCTTCACCGCGCTGGACACTGTAAAACACAGCAGTATAAAGAATAACACCTATTGCATCAATAGGAATAATCAAATAACTCCTTGGTTTTTTCAATAAGAAAGGAAAAACAAACAACAGCCAAACAATAACACTCGTAGCATTTATATAGGTTGCCCACAGATAATCAAAATTAAAAATCAGATTAATTATTAGACAAACTATATTAGGAATAAGAAAAACCATTGATGTAATAAATGCAGCATATCGCCTGCGCACACCTTCAGGTATAACCATCCTTACAGGAAACGGATCAACAGCTTCTTCAGGCGAAATCAAAGCATTTGGGTTATTAACAGGAGTTGAACAAAGAGCACATTTTCTTGCGCTGTCATCAAGCTCTACGCCACAGTTGACACAATATGACAATTTTTTTACCTCCTGTTGCTTTCTATTTTGACATGAACTCCCATTTTCACAAGTTTAGTGAAAAATCTTTGTTCAATATCACTTTCAACATAAATGTTTGCAAAATCAATTATAAACTTGTTACCAATACCACAGCCTGCACAACGGGCAGCATTGATTTTACTTGGGCCAGCCATAATCTCAACAAAATCAACATGTTCAAGCATTTCATCCGGAAGAGAGATTTTACCTAAATTGCTGAACAGTACAGTTGTTGATTGCTCACCGGTAAGTAAAAATCCAAGACCTATCGCTAAATCTTTAACAAACAGCGGCATAATTCTCATAAACGGAGAATTGGCAAGCTTAAGGTTGGCAGTTGTCATTGCTCTGAGAGTTTTTTCATTATTCACATCTCTGAGATAAAGCATAACATGCTTAAGAACCTCTTCAAAGGTATAGTCGCCCATAAGCGGATCAATATTTATAATATAATACAACGAAAAATTACGAAGTGTTTCTATCTTGAAAGCCTTACGCAAACTGACAGGAATCTGTACACTTACTTTTTTTTGTTTTCTTTTTTCTTCCTTTTGTTTTTCATAATGAACATACAAAAGCAAAGCACCAACAAACTCAGTTATTGTAGCTCCGTAATTTTTCGCAAGCTTATGAATACTGTCAAGAGGAATTATACCGCGGGTTATATTCATTGTATGTGCAGGCATTTTTGTACCCACAGCATGATACACTCTCTGTAATCCCCTGCTTACCTTAGCTTTTGATTTTCCGCATTTAAGATAAGGGTCGTCCAATTCAGACTTTTTTGCAGGTACAGCAATATCTAAAACATGACCTCCTGAAGGTACTTCAAATCCGCAAAGCCGCAGATATTCCGCCGCAAGTGTACAAACAAAAACAGCTGCACCCATACCATCAGTAAGAGCATGATAAAAATCACCGGATATTCTGTTTTCATAATAATAAATACGAAAAAGATACCCTTTATTTTCTTTGAATTTTACCCTGTGACAAGGATTTACAACATCAGGCTCAACAGGAGGAGCTCCATATGGATTCTTTTCAAAATAATACCAGAAGAGTCCTCTTTTTATTCGTACATCATAGCAAGGGAAACGAACCAGAACATTAATCAGTGCATCTTCAAGAATTTCGGGGTCTATTTTACAGTCAAGCACAACTGAAAAACGAAAAATGTTTGACCATCTTGAAGTGTTCTGTCCCGGAAAAACAGTTGCAGCATTATCAAGCTTGAACCACGTTTTAGATAAGGGCATAAGTCATCTCCGTTCATTCATTTATTTTTATGCTCACTTGATGGCCATAAACGGTTGTGGAAGCACGAGCTTCTGCCTTTATGACATGCATTTCCTGTCTGATGCACTTTTATAAGCAAAGAATCATTGTCACAGTCAGTATAGATGCTTACAATTTTCTGCGATGATTCGCTCCCTTTTTTCCATAGTCTATGACTTGAGCGTGCACAATACCACACATAACCTGTTTCAATTGTTTTTTCAAGAGATCTTCGATTCATAAAGCCTACATTTAAAACCTTTCCCGTATCTTTACTTTTTACAACAACGGGAATAGTTTCATAACGTTCAAAAAGATAAGAAAAATCCACTAATAATACCCCCACATCAACGGAATAACTAAACTTACATATCAAACAAACTTATCTGCATACTGTCAGGAAGACCTTCAAGTGCACCGGCTTCTCTCAGGGCAGTTATAACACTGCTCGAAATTCCAGCCCTGCGTTGCAGTTCATCAACACACATAAACTCTCCTTCTCCGTCATCACGAGCTGCCGCAATGGCTTTTGCCGCATTTTCGCCTGTGCCAACAAGTGATGAGAATGCAAGGCGGATTTTCCCATCTTCAATTTTGAAAACATGTGCATCAGATTTATAAAGATCAATAGGTAAAAACTCAATACCCCTCGCCTTCATTTCAAGGAGAACCTGTAAAGCTGTATATTGAGAAAGTTCCTTTGGAGTTGCCTCTTTACCTTTTTCTTTAATCTCCTGCATTTTTTTTCTTACCTGATCAATTGTGCACATAATCAACGAAGCATCAAGATCATCACCACGCACGGTAAGATAAGCTGCATAATAAGCAACCTTATGATAAATCTTATACCAGCCCAGACGAAGAGCTGCAATAACATAAGCTGCAGCATGAGCCTTCGGAAACATATACTTGATTTTCATGCAGGAATCAATATACCATTCCGGAACATTATGACTTCTCATAGCCTTCATATGATCTTCTGTCAAAAGTTTTGTCGCGTTACCTTTACGAACAATTTCCATAATCTTAAATGCCATATCAGGTTCAAGACCCTTGTGCATAAGATAAACCATGATATTGTCACGCGTACCGATAACCTCTGAAATTGTACATGTTCCGTCATGTATAAGTTCTTGTGCATTACCAAGCCAAACATCAGTACCGTGAGAAAGGCCTGAAATCTGAAGCAAGTCGGCAAAGCCTTTAGGTTTAGCTTCAAGAAGCATCTGACGGACAAAACCGGTACCCATTTCAGGAATAGACAGCGTACCTGTTTCACAGTCAATATCCTCTGCTGTCACACCAAGAGGCTCAGGACTGATAATCATTTTATAAAGCTCTTTATCACAAACATCGGCATCAAGAACTGAAATTCCCGTAAAATCCTCAAGATACTTATATAAAGTGGGAACATCATGGCCGAGATTATCAAGCTTAAGAATTGTGTCGTGAAGTGCATGGAAATCGAAATGTGTTGTTATTGAAGCGGCATCAACATCATCTGCAGGATGCTGAACAGCTGTAAAGTCTTCGGCGACATAACGGTTAGGAACAATAACCATGCCTCCCGGATGCTGACCGGTTGTGCGTTTAATACCGGTACATCCCTTACAAAGTCTGTCAAGCTCTGCATTATGTGCAGAAATGCCTTTTGCCTCAAAATATTTTTTAACAAAACCAAAAGCAGTTTTATCAGCAACCGTAGATACAGTACCTGCTTTGAAAACATGTGTTTTTCCAAAAAGCTCTTCCGTATAACGATGTGCCCTTGACTGATATTCACCGGAGAAATTAAGGTCAATATCTGGAGATTTATCACCTTTAAAGCCTAAGAATGTTTCAAAAGGAATATCGTGACCGTCACGAATCATCGGCTCACCGCATACAGGGCAATCTTTAGGCTCAAGGTCAAAACCGGAACCAACTTCACCATTAAGGAAAAATTCACTGTGTTTACACTTTTTACAAAGATAGAACGGCGCAAGCGGCATAACCTCAGAAATACCTGCCATTGATGCAACAAATGATGATCCGACAGAACCACGGGAACCTACATAATAACCATGATCTTCTGAATTCTTAACCAGTTTTTGCGCAATCATATAAAGAACTGCAAATCCATTTTTTATGATTGAGGTCAGCTCTTTTTCAAGGCGCTGAGCAACATATTCAGGAACCGGGTCGCCGAACATACTTTTCGCCCTTTCCCAACAAAGTCTGGTCAGCTCTTCTTCTGAACCGGGAATGTCAGGCGGAAAGTTACCGTTCGGAATAGGAATAATTCTGTCAATTGCATCTGCAATTTTATTTGTGTTTGTTACAACAACTTCATAGGCAGTTTCTTCTCCGAGATAAGAAAACTCCGCAAGCATCTCCTCTGTTGTTCTGAAATACAAAGGAGCTTGCTGGTCATAATCTTTAAAGCCCTGACCTGCCATAAGAATTGCTCTGTATATACTGTCTTCCGGGTCGATAAAATGAACATCGCAGGTTGCAACAACCGGTTTTGAAAGCTTGTCCGCAATATGCACAAGCTTTCTGTTAAGGTTCTCAAGATCAGAATAGCTCTGAATTTGCGGAAACTCATCACTTCTGAGAAGGAATTCATTATTACCCAAAGGCTGAATCTCAATATAATCATAAAATGATGCAATATCAAGAACTTTAGAGTCAGGTTCACCGCTGAGCATTGCTCTGAAAACTTCGCCGGCTTCACAAGCGCTGCCTATAATCAGACCCTCGCGGTATTTTATAAGCTCGCTCTTTGGAATTCTTGGCCTCTTATAAAAATAGTTAAGATTTGACATAGTAATTAGCTTATACAGATTTTTTAGGCCGGTACTGTTTTTTGCAAGTAAAATAATATGATATGACGCAAGTTTTTTATAATCTGTTTCTTCACCGTCAACATCATTGACAAGATAGCCTTCCATACCAAATATTAACTTAATATCACTGCCTTTTGCAGCTTTAACTGCATCGGGGAAAGCCTGCACAACACCGTGGTCTGTAATCGCAATAGCTTTATGACCCCATTTTGCAGCTCTTTTTACAAGGTCTTTAACATCAGTCATACCGTCCATTGCAGACATACGAGTATGAAGATGAAGCTCAACACGCTTTTCCGGTGCTTCATCTTTTTTGGTAACTTTATCAATTATTGCAATAGCGCGCGCATCTATAGTATTTTCGCGGGCATATTTATCATACATTACTACACCGCGAAGAAGTACAGTCATACCATCCTTAAGATTTTCTGCTATGTAATTTGTTTCTGAAACAGGTCCGAATACTTTAGCTGAATACGAGCCGGTACCATCTGAAAAATTAAATGTTATGATTCTGTTTCTTCCGTCTTTTGTAGTACGTGTTTCAAGAGAGAATACATCTCCCCAAACAACAACCGTACCGCTTTCCTGAGAAATATCCGCAATTCGTTGCGGAAGCTTTGATGGTATCTTTTCTCCGTAAATTATCTTTGCGTAATCAGTACATATAGGAAGTCCATCAAAAGTTGGCTTGATAACTTTTTTAATCTCGGCAGGCTTCTGAGCAACCTTTTCGTCCTCTGCACGCTGCATTTCTTCAATTGAAACAGCGGGTTCAAGAGAGCTTGATTGTATTTTTACAACAACATCGCGTGCATAAAGCTGTTTTATTATGTTGGCAAGCTCTTTTTCAGCGCCCATATTAATCAATACAGCTGCACCTGCTGCAGAAACTGTCACCGTGTAACGGTTTCCTTCAAGAACCGCTGATGCATCATTCATAAAACCGTTCGCAGGAATTATGCGCTGTTTTAATACTTCGCTGACCTTTTCAAGTTCAATTTCTAAATTATCAACCGATTTTTCAATAGAAGGTATAAGATTAACATTAATTACAACACGTTCAAGTTCAAGTGCATTTCGAAGTTCATTTTCTAATATCAATTTAGATTCAAGCTCATATGGTGCATCAAAAACATCCATAACAAGAACGCGTTCAACTGTATTTATGCTTATATCTATATTATCATATTCCAAAAAATCACGGCAAAGCATCTCACCTACAAGCGGTGTAAAAAGCTCAGCCAGCTGTCTGCCTGTCATTCAATAATACCTCGCTAAATAAATTTACATCTGTTCTATTTCTTTCATTAATTCTTCAACAAGAGAGTCTTCGTTAACTTTTCTGATTATTTCGCCTTTTTTAAAAATAAGACCGCAACCGTCACCGCCGGCTATGCCAATGTCCGCTTCTCTCGCTTCGCCGGGACCGTTAACCGCGCAGCCCATAACCGCCACCTTAAGCGGCTTTTTGCAATCTGAAAGCAGTTCTGTAACTTTACCGGCAATTTCAATCATATTTATTCTTGTTCTACCGCAAGTCGGGCATGAAACAATTTCAACACAGTTTTCTCTTAAATTAAGTGCTTTTAAAATATCTATACCGGCTTTGATTTCCTCAACCGGGTCATCCGTAAGCGAAACGCGGATAGTATCTCCGATTCCATGAGCAAGGAGAGATCCTATTCCTGCTGCAGATTTAATTATACCCATATGTTTTGTTCCGGCCTCAGTAACACCAAGGTGAAGCGGATAATTGCACATCTGTGCAACAGTTTCATAAGCCATAATTGTATTCTGCACATTTGATGATTTAATTGAAATTACAATATCATCAAAGTCAAACTTTTCAAGAAGAGAGGCATGATACATTGCGCTTTCTGCCATAGCTTCGGGAGTAGGCGAACCGTATTTTGCAAGAATCTCTTTTTCAACAGAACCCGAATTGACACCTATTCTTATGGGAACACCAGCTCTTGCACAAGAGTCTGCAACAGCTTTTACTCGGTCTTCAGCTCCGATATTGCCGGGATTAATTCTGATTTTATCTACACCTACACTAACACACTCAATAGCAAGTTTGTAATCAAAATGAATATCCGCAACAACAGGAATATCAACAGCTGTCTTCAGTGCTTCGATAAGCTTAACAGCAGGCATATCAGGAACAGCTGCACGAATAATATCACAGCCTGCAGCTTCAAGTGCTTTTGCCTGAGCAACACTTCCTGTTATATCGTCAGAGCGCTTATTAAGCATTGACTGAACAGCTATGGGTTCAGTTCCGCCTATAAAAATTTTGCCGATTTTCACCTTATTAGTATTACGCCTATCAAACAAAAAAATCACCCTTTGATAAATTTAATAATGTCGCTGAAAGAAACAACAGCCATAAACATCAGAAGCAATATCATACCAGCAGCATGAACCCAATTTTCATACTTTGCAGGTACAGGCTTGCGGAATATCATTTCAATAAACATAAAGAAAAGTCTGCCGCCATCAAGCGCCGGAACGGGAAGAAGATTAAATACACCAATATTAATAGAAATAAATGCCATTATATTTATAAGAGCGCTGTAATCGGTATGTTTAGCTGATTCATCAGCAATTTCAGCAATTACACCTACCGTTCCAATCGGACCGGATACATCTTTCAGTCCGTATTTACCCGAAATCAAATCACCAAGACTCATCCAGACAAGTCTTGCAACAGAAACCGTCTGTTTTACAGCAGCAGTGGCAACAGTCCCGAAGTTTTTTTCAACACCGAGAATGGTCATATCATATACAATCTGTTCTTTTCCGTCTTTTTCTTTAGTTGTAAACTTAACATTATCCAAATTAAGCTTTTCACCGTTTCTTTTAACGGTAATTTCAAGCACACCGTCATCGTCAGTAAACATAAGATAAGACAAATCCATGTCAGAGAAGACTCGTCTTCCATTAATCTGAATAATTTCATCCCCTGCTCTCAGTCCTGATGCTTCAAGCTGTGAGCCTTCAGCAAAAGAATGAATCTGATTCGTACCGACAAGGTTCTGACCGCTAATCAAAATCGCAAGCAAAACCGTACCAAGTATAATATTTACAACAGCACCCGCACAAACAATAAGAAACCGCTGCCATACAGGCTTATTGCAGAAAGCTCGTTCATCTCCACTTGTTTCATCTTCGCCCTCCATGCTGACAAATCCGCCAATAGGAAAAAGACGAAGTGAATACTGGGTTTCTTTTGCTTTGCGCTTTAATATTGCAGGACCCATTCCTATAGAAAACTCATTTATTTTCACTTTAAATAACCGAGCCAGACTGAAATGTCCAAGCTCGTGTGACATTATAATAAAACCAAAGAACAAAATTGCCAGCAAAATTGGCCATACCTTTTGCCATACAACTGTCAGATTGTCTATAAAAAGCAAAATGCTCTACTCTCCTTAAATACTCTTTTTCACAAACTCTCTTGCCCATATATCTGTTTCAAGCACATCTTCAAGTGAATATGTTTCAACTCGTTTGCAATTATCAAGCGCCATTGAAACGAGATGTGCAATATCAAGAAAACCTATTTTTCCCTCACGAAAAAGCTCATTTGCCATTTCGTTCGCAGAATTTACTGCTGCAGTGCAAAGTCCGCCAAGTTCAATTGCCCTTCTGCACAGGTTTATGCATTCAAATGTTTCATAATCAGGTTTTGCGAATGTAAGTGTTTGCCAATCTTCAAGATTGAGCTGTTTTACAGGAGACTCAAATCTTTCAGGATAAGTCAGTGCATACTGTATTGGAATACGCATATCGGGTACACCAAGCTGAGCTATTACAGAATTGTCAACATATTCAATAAGCGAATGAACTATGCTTTGTCTGTGCACAACAATATCTACATTACAGGGTTTTACATCAAAAAGCCATACTGCTTCAATAAGTTCCAGTCCTTTATTCATCATTGAAGCAGAATCTATGGTTATTTTTGCACCCATACTCCAATTAGGATGCTTAAGAGCCTGAGTAACGGTAACATTTTTCAGTTCATGTTTCGTCTTTCCAAAGAAAGGACCGCCTGATGCTGTAAGAATTAATCTTTTTAATTCTTTTTTTGAGTTCATTCCCTGCAAAGCCTGAAAAATAGCTGAATGTTCACTGTCAACAGGAAGAATATCAACTTTCTTTTTTTCAGCTGCTTCCATTACAAGTTGACCGCCTGCAACAAGTGTTTCTTTATTTGCAAGTGCAATTTTACATCCCGCATCAATTGCGCTGAGAGTAGGTCTTAAGCCTGCCATACCTACTATACTGTTCAAAACAATTGCGTCAGAACTATCACGAGCACATTCACAAACACCTTCAATGCCGGATAAAACTCTTATTCCTGTATCTGCAAGTCTTACTTTAAGGTCGGCAGCTGCATTCGGATCTGCCATAGCAACGAGTTTTGGTTTAAACTCACGAGCCTGCCGTTCAATAATATCTGTATTTTTTGATGCTGTGATAGCATTAATACGGTAGGAATGCATTCTTGCCACATCAAGTGCCTGTTCACCTATCGAACCTGTCGAGCCAAGTATAGAAATAACTTTATCGGACATTTCTATTATCCTTTCAAAAAGGCGAAGCCGCTTTGACTTCAAGCAAGCTTCGCCGCAAATTTAAAATTATGAATAATTTTTAAGAAACAAAAACAGTATTACATAAACAAACGGTGCAACAAAGCTTATGCTGTCCATTCTGTCCATTATACCACCATGACCCGGAATAATATTGCCAAAATCTTTAATGCCATAATTTCGTTTGATGGTTGAAGCAACAAGATCACCAAACATACTTACAACGGGAACAGCGAACGAGAAAGCTATCATGTAACCAACAGGAATCGGAAAAGGTTTGTAGCACACAAAATTACAAACAAAAAGTGCAATTATATTAATTACAGATGAACCGATTACTCCGCCGATTGCACCTTCTACTGTCTTTTTTGGACTTACTCTAGGACAAAGCTTATGCTTGCCAAACTTAACTCCTGCAAAAAGAGCAAAAGTATCTGCAAAAACTGCACCAGCAAGACAGAACCATATAAGGAATCTCATGTGTCCTCTTGTAAGCACACCGCTGTATTCATCAACAAAATTGCGCATGCGAAGGAAGCAGCCTAATGCAGATGGCATAAGCACTGATACAAGCATTGACAAACCTATATGCTCAAATGTAGTTTTGCCAAAATCAGCAACAATTATCACAAGCATCAGCATACAGTAACAAATAAGTATAGGAACAAGCGGTATATCAAAGTTCAGAAGATGCGCATAACCGTGGTATGTAACTACAAGAGCTGAAAAAAGCAAAGTAAGTGCAATAACGAATTTATTCTTAACACCAATACTTTTTACAAGCTCATAAACACTTACAAAAGTTGCCGCATATACAATCACATCCGGTAACGGAGTGAAAACCAAAGCAACAATTGCAATACCCACTAAGCCCAGCAATATACCGAATATAACTCTTTTTTTCATAAAATCACCTGTTTATTATACACCGCCGAATCTTCTTTGACGCCTTGAATAATCTTCAATAACCCTGTCAAAATCTTCAGTGGTAAAATCGGGCCACAATTTATCAGTATACCAGAATTCAGAATATGCAGCCTGCCAAATCATAAAATTCGAAAGGCGCTGTTCACCGCTTGGACGCACTATAATATCCGGTTCAGGCTGACCAACTGTATAAAGACCTTGGGTAATCATATCTTCGGTTATATCTTCAGCAGAAAGTATGCCCTGCTCAACCTGTTTAGCGATATTTTTTACTGAGTGAAGTATTTCTGCCCTACCGCCATAATTAACGGCAATATTAACAGTTGTTCTTGTTTGACCTGCAGATTCACTTTCTGCGGTATCAAACAAATCAAGAATGTCCTGAGGCATCCCTTCGCGTTCACCCATATAATGCATATGCATACCTTTTTTTGCATTTTCAGCTTTGCGGTCCTGTGCCTCAAGCAAATAATCACGGAAAATATTCATCAAAGCAGCAACCTCTTCAGGAGGACGCTTCCAATTTTCCGTTGAAAAAGCATAGAAGGTCATGCTTTTAATTCCAATATCACAACCGTATTCACATATTGTGCGAAAAACATTTGCACCGGCAATATGGCCCTCAGAGCGAGAGAGGCCTCTGGAGGTTGCCCAGCGGCCGTTACCGTCCATAATAAAGCCTATATGGCGTGGTAACACGATACTCATACTCAGATCTCCATAACTTCTTTTTCTTTTGCAGCAGAAATTGTTTCAATCTCTTTAACAAATTTATCTGTCTTGTCCTGAATCTGCTTTTCGCCTTCTTTAAGGTCATCTTCAGTGATTTCGGATGCTTTTTCCATCTTCTTGAGTTTATCAATACAATCGCGTCGAATTGAACGGATAGCAACCTTTGATTCCTCAGATGTTGCACGGATTGTCTTTACAATCTCCTTACGTCTGTCTTCTGTGAGCGGAGGGAATGTAAGTCTGATAACAGCGCCGTCATTCTGAGGATTGATACCAAGATCGGATATCTGAATAGCCTTTTCAATTGCGCCAAGAACACTCTTGTCCCATGGCTGAATTGTAAGAATTCTTGCTTCTGCAACAGAAATAGCAGCAAGCTGGTTAACCGGTGTGGGAGTACCGTAATAATCAACTCTGATTTTATCAAGAACAGATGCAGATGCTCTGCCGGCTCTGATAGAAGCAAATTCATTTTTAAGTGCGATGATAGTCTTTGTCATTTTTTCATCTGCAAAACTGTATACTGTTTTCATAAATAGTCTCCTTTTATTATAATATTATTCTTTTACTATTGTGCCTACTGTTTCGCCTTTTACTGCTCTGAGTATGTTTTCAGGGTCATTAAGATTGAATACAAGAATTGAAATTCCGTTTTCACGGCAAAGTGAAGAAGCGGTGCTATCCATAACTTTCAGACCTTTTGCAAGCACTTCAGTGTGAGTAAGTGAATCATACTTGACTGCATCGCTGTACTTATTCGGATCTTTATCATAGACACCGTCAACATTTGTAGCCTTAAAATAAACCTGTGCGCCTATTTCAGCTGCACGGAGTGCTGCAGTTGTGTCGGTTGAGAAAAAGGGGCAACCTGTGCCGCCTCCAAAAATAACTACTCTGCCCTTTTCGAGATGGCGGACAGCAGAATCTTTGTTGTATGTTTCGCAAATCTGAGGAATAGAAAGCGATGTCTGAACTCGTGCATCAACACCGAGCTGTGAAAGTGCATCACCAAGAGCAAGTGAATTCATTACAGTTGCAAGCATACCTATATGGTCTGCTCTTGTTCTGTCCATATTTTCGCTTGAACGACCTCTCCAGAAATTACCTCCGCCAACAACAATACCAACTTGAACACCAAGATCGCAGCATTCTTTTATAACTCTGCAAACCGACATTGTCATATCGTTATCAATTCCATGACCTTTTTCGCCGGCAAGCACCTCTCCGCTTACTTTGAGAAGTATCCTCTTATATACAGTGTTCATAGAGATCACCCTTTCGCTATACTAATCTATAATATTTTACTTTATATTACTTAATAAGTAAAGAGAAAGTTAGTAAAATTTAAATAAAGTTCAAAAAAACAACAACTAATCAGTTAACCCTGAAGAAACTCATTGGTTCAACGGTAATTCCGCTGACAGTAACAGGTTCATTTGTGTAATTGACATAAATCCTTGTTGTTGATTCATATTCGGTACAATAAACACCTGCTGAAACAAGGTAATGATTGGTTATTCTGGATGAGCGTAGATCATTAAGCACTTCACCTACCGATGAATAAGTATCATATATTGTATTGAGCCAATTATCCACAGCAAAAACAGTTGCATATTTCTCATCTTTATCAAAAGAATTATTGGTTAAAACAAAGCCCGGTACAGCTCCGTATTCTACACATTTTAGAAGCGAAATTTTGCTGTCAGAGCTAATATTGATTGCATCAAAGGTATATTCCGTTATACCATGAAGAATGAGCTGGACAAATGGAACCGGTGTATACGACATAGTTGCAGTTCTACCGGAATTCATAGGAAGAGATGTAACAACATCTGCATTCTTAAGCGAATAAAAATTGCCTTTGTTTACCATAACCGAACTGCTGGTTGACAGTGGGGCAATTTTATTGGAAATATCTTTTGCTACATCAGTTCTTGTAATTTTATGTGAAATATCAGTACATAATACAGCTCCAGCATCAGTTACACAGTAACCGGTCGAATCCATATCATCAAATCTGTCAAGCACAGAAAGTACAGTATCCTCAAGATTATCTATACATAACAAATATCTTTTACTTTTCTTCACTGGGAAACCTGATTTTGTTATAAAATCCTCATTTCTGTAAGAAAACGTATCACCGCAAACATTCTTCACTGAATTACTGGACTTTTTCGTATCACTCACAAGGGCTAAATCTAAAAAAACTTTAAAATTAAGTCCGGACGCATAATCATTAAGCTCAGTAAAATCTGAATTTCCGCCCAGTGAACGAAGCGGAACAGCATCAGCAGCATTTGATTCATTTATTCCACCAGATAAAGCACCGCTGTATCGAAGGTATACATTATTTATACCTTTAGATTTCATTCTGCTCAGAACATCTACAGCTTCACTGAATGTTGTTAATTTCTTTTTTAAAGCAAATGTACTGTCATGAGCCGCCGAACCGATTACATTTACCATAACAGGCATATATTCACTCGCTTCGACACTCCTAGTTGATAATGTGAAATTACGAACAAGCTGTTCTCGGCATGCAGCTGCCATACCGGCATAAGTGGCGTTTGCACCGCTTAAGAAGCGGTAGCAAATATTCAGATTACCATCATAACTGAAATCAGAATAATAGATTTTGTCATTTTCCGTTGCACTTAATGTAATATTAAAACATGTACCAACTCTATTATAATCAGACTCTGAGTCAGACTTTACAGCTTTTATTCTTGAAATTGCATCACCGTTTTCAATTACAGCAGCAAATGCATCATTGCCAGATTTCATTCCATAAGCTGCAACAACACTGTCAAGAGGCTCTGAATCATAAACATCACTTCCGTAAACAGCAATATCAACCGGTGCAACCTCTTCTTTTGATGCAATATCAATAAGAGCACCGCATCCGTCAGGAACTAAAATATAATCACCTTGCTGTGCAAAAGCCTGCGCACCAAAATATTCAAGAAAACCTATATTGACAAGAATATCATCCTCATCTCCAAGATTCACCCAATCAAATGAAGCATAAAAGCAGCCGTCTTTAAGTGTATATGTAACAACAACTTTATAAAGAATATTATCTTTTACAGCAGTCTTATACATTTCATCGGTAGCACCAAGGTCAATGCTGCTTATACAATCGGCATTATCCGTAATCAGATAAGTTACTTCAAAACCATTTGATGTTTCATTCCAATAAAAGCTTCCTTGAGCTACACTGTTATCCTGAGAATTAAGAATATATCTGTTTTCATTATGAACAATTTCGAGTGAAAAAATCTCAGCTTCATCAGATAAGACATTGTTTTCTGAATATTGAGGAAGAGCAGACCACAGTTTACTTTCCACACTGTTTGTTATTCTGACACCAACTGAGCTGCTTACCTCATCAAAAAGCAAGGTTATAAGACCAGATGTATCAATTTCTTTCAAAGTATCTGCAGCACTATAATGAAGTGACATATCCGCTTTATTTGAAATTAAAGGCTCATTTGCAGAATTAACACTTCTCAAAGAATGCTTTCCGACAGAACAGCCAAAGCTCGATACGGTAATTAATAAGCATAATATAAGCAAAAATATTTTATTAATAATTTTCAACACAATATTCTCCCTGACTTATTTTCGCAAAAACAATTATCAAGCAATAAACCTGTAGCCTGATCCCCAAACAGTTTCAATAAACTGAGCATTGGAGGAATTTTTTTCTATTTTATCTCTTATTCTGTTGATATGGACGGTTACTGTTGATGTTTCACCCATTGAATCAAAGCCCCAAATCTCACAAAAAAGCTCATCTTTTGTAAATACTTTATTAGGGTTTGATGCAAGATACCAAAGTAAATCAAATTCTTTATTTGTAAGCACAACTTCATTTCCGTCAACAAATACTCTGCGAGAGCTTCGGCAAAGCTTAAGAACACCGCTTTCAATACAGTCTGATGATTCACTCCGAAGCGAGCGCAGAGTCTTAAATCTTGAAATACGAGCATCAACTCTTGCTGCAAGCTCACGGAAATTAAAGGGTTTGGTAATATAATCATCTGCACCTAAAGAAAAACCTTCAACAATATCATCCGGCTCCTGCTTAGCAGTAACAAATAAGATAGGAGTATCTTTAATTTCTCTGAGTCGGCGGCATACTTCAAACCCGTCAATACCCGGCAGCATTACATCAAGTAATATCAAACTATAATCATTTTTTGTAGCATACTCCAAACCCGATAAGCCATCATAGCACACATCGATCTCATAATTCTGCACGGAAAGATATTCTTTTTCAAGGTCAGCAATAACTTTATCGTCTTCAACAATAAGTATTGATTCTTTCATAAAACTTCTCCTCCTTTATTTAAACCAGTCTACAGGTTTCTTATCTGAACGCGGAAGCAAAACCATTACACTCAGTCCGTTCCCATTATTTTCTGCCCAAACTTTTGCGCCGTTTGCAACAAGGATGGTTTTTGTCAGATATAAACCCAGACCGTTACCCTCCTTGATATTCCGTCTTGCACCGTCACCTCGGTAAAACATTTCAAATATTATATTTTCACTGCCGTGTTCCACACCGATACCATTGTCAGACAGCTTAAAAAGCATTGAATGCTCATCATAATCACTCAATTCAATATCAATTTTACAATTGGAATCAGGCTTTTTATATTTAATTGAATTATTGATAAGATTCATAAATGCGCGTTTACAGCTTTTAACATCAAGCAAAGAAACTGTAGAACCGATACATTTATTCGTGTACGATAAATCAACTGACTTAGGCGACAATTCAAGACTAAGGTCGCTGAGATACCTTTCAAGTATATAATTAAGGTCAACCGGCTGTTTATTCAGTTTTATTTCCGTTTCATTATATTTTTCAACATCCGAAAGACTCTTCAACATAACATTTATATCTTCCGTGCTTTGAAGAATCATTTCAGCAAATCTTTTAACATCATCTTTTTCAGTAACTATACCGTCAATTACCATTGAAGCGTATCCGTTAATTCTTGTAACAGGTGTTGCAATATCGTGCATAAGGCCGCTTACATGTATTTTCTTTCGCATCGAAAGCTCTAACTCAAGCTTTTGGTACTCAGCAAGCTGAATTCGTACATTTTCAACCGCTTTAAACAAATCTCCTATCTCATCATCTTCTTTGTAAGAAATCGGCTCATCATAATCATGTTTTACAAAGTTTGAAATGTGATGCTCAATTTCTCTGAGAGGTTCAATTATGCGCTTATTGACGCGCGATTCGTATTGCTGTCTGAGCACTATCAACAAAATAAAAACAGCGATATTAAGAACTGACATAACCGCAAGAAAAACAAATGTAAAACGAGAAGCAAGCTCATAGCCTGGAGTTGTAAGCGAAAAGACCATACCCACAACAAAACAAAGATTAAAAAATATCAAAACAGTTGCCCAAGCAACCGCAATTGTGAAAACTGAGCTGTTAATAAGTTTTTGTTTAGAATTCTTTTTCATAGCAATCAATATTTATTACTGGTCCTTTCACAAAGACATATCATATCATTAACTGAAATCTTTACCGCATCATCGAGAATTATATCTGCACTCAATTTACCGAACATAGATTTTTCGATTCGGTTTTTATGCTTATTTTCAAAATCACCTAACGGATTAATAAAACCTTCAAATCGTTTATCATCAGATCGAATTTTCCACAATGTCCTTTTATCTTCGGGAATATCAATATATATTCTGCCGAGCTTATGACATAAGCCATTGAAAAAAATACAGTTCTCAGATACTTTATCACTATTGAGAAGACCGTAACCAAGATTTATACCAAGCGGCTTACCATCAACCATTCCGGCTCCGGTACACCAATATCGGAAATTGTTATCTGAACGTAAGCTTCTTCCCCAATCAAGCACAGCAAAATCAGAATTATCCGAAAAACAATATGTCGTTCCGTTTACTTTTACATAACCGCTTGCAGGCATATTAATTAATTTTTGATTATAACAAAACTGCAAATTTTCCGATTGAGTGGCAGCGGAAAACAACGGGGCATTTTTATTAAAACTTAAATGAATATTCACTTCAATAGAATCACCGAAATAAGGTGAGCACTTAAAATATAAATGCCTGTCATTATCGCTTACAAGACACATAATTTCTGTAGCGGTATCTTTAAAAACAAAACTTCCGTCAAGTATGCTTTTAGGGAGAGTAATTTTACCTCCGGGTAATAGCTTGGGTGCATAACATTCATAAAATGTATTGGCTTTTAAATCATAAAAAACAGCACCGAGAAGTCCGATAAATCGATTATCAGCAAAAATCAAAGAAAGTGCATAATCACCACTGCCATTGAAAATAATATAGCTGTCCCATTCCTTCATATCCATACGGTTCAGCTTAATGCAACGGGGATTATAAGATAATAATTCTCTGTCACTCCAGCCCTCTTCGATAAGGCTGCCGTGCTGATCAAGCAAATCGTGTGCATTTATTATTCGGTTGTGCATAAATTCGCCTCCGTATACTGTACAATAAAAATTTAAGCGGTGATTAATTTGAAAAAATTAAAGGAATACTCATTTGTATATATGATCGGTGCAGTGATTTACTGTTTAATCGAGGTTGCTTTTCGCGGCTTCACACATTGGACCATGGCTTTAACGGGCGGGTTGGCATATATGCTGATTTATATTACAAATATAAAGCTGAAAACAAGAAGCCTGATTTTACGTTGTATAAGCGGATGTGTAATAATAACAATTTTAGAATTCATTGTAGGCTGTATAGTAAACAGAAAACTGCACATGGGTGTATGGGATTACTCACAGCGAGCCGGTCATATTCTCGGTCAAATCTGCCCGCTATTTTCATTCATATGGTTTATGCTTAGTTTTCCTGCAATGTTATTATCTTTCTTTATTAAAGGAAAACTTTTTTCTAACGAATAATCAACTGTTTTTGAAATAATTAACGAGACCGTCAACCGTTGCTTGAGCAAGAACACTCTGATTATGATCGTTAACAAGTGCATTACACTCTACAACATTCGTAACAAAACCATATTCTACGAGGACCGCAGGACACTCCTCGACCCTCGTTACTCTGAAGCCTTTAAACATTGAGCCCTTATCATCTGCCTTATTTGCCATTGCTGAATTATTTGCATAAATAGTATTTTGATATGCGGCAACAATGCTTTTATTAAGGTTGGAGGCGAGAGGATATGAATAACTCTTATAATAATAAGCGGTCGAACCGGATGCTGATGACGAGGATTCAGAAGCATCACAATGAATAGCAATAAATACATCAGGATTCGATGCTCTGCAAAGTGCAGCCCTGCTGTCCAGATCCATAGTTTTATTTGAATTTGTACGAGTCATGATAACGGTAGCGCCAAGAGCTTCAAGCTTTGATTTCACTTTATTGGCAATTGACATATTAATTGTTTCTTCGTATACACGTTTATTTCCTACAATAGCCGTACCGATAGCTCCAGGATCATTACCTCCGTGACCCGGATCAAGCATAATTACTTTTCCGCTTATCGAGAAATTAGGACGTTCCTTTACAGAAAGAGTAAGGGTATCATCATTATTATAATAATACTTTATACCGTAGAAACCGCCTTTTTTATTAAGGTAAAGACGAAGAGTATAAGAATTGTCATTATTCTTAATCCATTTTGCTTTTGAAATAACAGAAGAATTAATTGAAGGTGCCGTATCACAAACAGATGTATGATAAAAAACAATATCCACATATTCTGCTGTAAAGCTTTTTATACTGTAAGGTCTTCCGGATGTCTGAGTATAAAATTCTTGCGGATATTCTCTGATATTAAACGGAACCTTCCATTTCATTGTAAGGTTTATTTTTGTTTCATGTGCAGATTTAATCACACTTAATGTTCGAATTTCATTTGCAGGCATATTATAGCCCTGCGCAAGATATTCAACATCACTTTGATAAACTCTTCTTCCTGAGGCAAGCTTATAATATTTAATACTGCCATAACTTTCCGAACTGACTACATAATCTATTGTACCTTTGAGAAGAGAAGTATAATATGGTACAGATACATCATTAATTGTACTTGACGGAAGAGTTTCTGCATAATCCTTTTTTACCACAACCATTTTTGATTTTCCGGCAATGCCATTGTTTTTATATGGTGTCAAATGAGTGAATACAGGCTGAGCAGATGTTGTTGTCTGATTTTGAGTTGTTGTTATAGCCTGCTGCGTTGTAGAAGGTACAACAGAACTTTCTTCATCAGAATTCAACTCCGTTACAGAAGATGGCTCAGTTACAGTGGTAAGGTATTCAGTTGTAGTTACCGGTATAATTACCGGAGGAATAAATTCTTCTTTTTTGTTGACTGTTACAGATGCACCGCTTATATTCTCAACAAGTCCGGCATAAGAGGCACTAACCTTTATCTTGCCGAGATTTCGATCAGCAGTTCCGGATTCGGGGAGTATATACTGACCTACAAAATAAGTGTAATCAGAGCCTTCATCTGATGTTTCAGAATCATCATATTCATCTGATCTTATAAGCTTAACGGAATTACCGCCAAGAGAAGCGGTTACATTGGCAGATTTATGTGCTACAACAGCAACATCAAGTATCGTACCGCCGGATACATTTACACTTCCTTCTGGAATAACAGAACGAATCAACTTAAGCTTATAAATAACGGTATAAGTAACCATCTTACCTTTATGTTCAATAACAAACTTATTTTCGCCCGCTTTCAAATTAAACTCAGATGAAAAATAACCGTCACCTATCATTTCTACTGTCTGTCCGTTAATCTTGAGAGGTTGAGAAATATCACCTGTTCCAACGAAAGAAACTTTAGACTGATCAGTTTCAAAACGGCTTTTTTCAGGTTTTGAAACATTTAACTGACGAAAATAATCCTTCATTATTCCGTTTGTCATATAATCAACAACAGCATCTCTGAGACCGCCATTGTTCTTAGCAAGAACACCGTATCTGTAAATACCGAAACCGGCTGAGGGTGACAGTGTCACTGACATTAGCTGATTCATAAGCTCTTCCGGTTTTTCATAGCCTTCAGCATTACCGACAAGCTCCGAATGAAGACCAAATACAGTATCTTCAGTTGTTCCGTCGCAATACTGAGAAAGAAACTCGGTATAATCCCCTGCAACTTTTGAAGAAGGCAGTGTAATATCAATATATTTATAATCAAAAACATCCGCGCTGCATACAGCTGAATAGGACTTGTCCGCCAATGACATTACACCAATATAAAGAGAATTATCTTTTTTTCTGAGAGCATCAGCTGCAAGCTCACATTCTTTTTTTGTAACATTGCCGGAGATTGAAAAAAGAATTGAATCAACTCCAGTTCCGCAGAGTGAACTCAATAAAGAATCGTCAACAACTCCTGACTTAACAAATGTTTCTGTATCAACCAGATAAACACTGAACAAACCGTTATTTTTTGCTTGAGCGGCAAGTTGTCCGGCCTCAGTTAAATCAAAGTCACTGAAAATAATAGTATTAAAGCCCCACTCCGAAATATCAGAAACAGCATTATATGCTTGATTTATGTCAACAACATCAGTTTCTCTTTCAAGTCTTACAGCCTGCATCCCACCGACCGGACCTTCGGCAACCGAAACAAAAACATCAGAATAATCCTGATTCTGTATTTCATCAGTAACCGCTTCTTTAGAAAATAAATCCGAAATACGGGGCATAAATCCGCCAAGATAGATTACAAGAGTTGCGATACCTAAAACCATAATCGCAATGCAAACACCCATGCCTACTTTTTTGGCATTACTTCTTTCCATTTCTTCCTCCAATTTACATAAACAGATTTCAAAAAATTTAAAAATCATATATTCATTCATTCTGATTATATCATATTACTCTAATGTTTACAACACATATTTATTTCAATAAACTAAATCAGAACAAGAAAAATAAGCATAATCAATATAGCCACTGTTTCTTAGAAACACTTTCTGTCGTGATATTATATCAGCAGATTCTATCCATTCATTCTTACCTTTACCTGCCATTTCATCAGCAGCTCCCTGCTTATACAAAGCAAGACCAAAAACCAACTTTATGTTATCTTCTCTTTTAATATTCATCCATTTTTCAGCTGTATCTTCAAAGGGCATAGACTCATTTTCAAATCCATAATACAGTTGCGGAATTATCATATCAGCATAGCCTTTTTCTTCTAGCCAAAGCTTAACATCAGCATAATAAAAAGAATAATTTTTATTAATATCCCCGCATGGACTTATGCTGAAGATTTTCTTATCAGAATAAGAGTGAACAAGCGAATAAATTGATGAAACCAAACTATTTACATTTTCTCTTCGCCAATCCGTAAAGTTTAATTTTCCTCCCTCATCATTATAAATTTTATAACTGTTTTTATCAAATTCCTCATCAGTTAACGGATAGAAATAATCATCTATATGAATTCCGTCGACATCATAGTTATTGAGTATTTCTCTTATTCCGTCAAGTACAAGAGCTTGATTTACAAGGGAAGAAGGATCAAAATATACACCTTCATCAATAAAAACAATATCATATTTATCAATAAAATTATATTTCATATATATTTCTTTAATTGTTGTACTGTATGAAATTCTATATGGGTTTATCCATGCATGTATTTGAATGTTTTTATCACGACAAAGTGAAATCAATATTTCAAGCACATCAAACTCAGGTTCAGCCCCTTCATCAGATAAGATATACTCCGATAAAGGGAACAAATCGGACGGATAAATCGAATCTGCAAAAGGTCTAACCTGAACAAATAAAGCATTTACCATGTTTAAGCTGCATTTATCCAACAATAATTCAACATTATTTATAAAGCTGGTCTTACTGCCATCTTTAAGCATATTTTTAAGCTCGTAGCAAGTAAGCCAAGCGCCAGCAAAACTTTCTTGATTATCATAATTCGGCGAAACATCCTTCTGTTTAGAATTATTTTCTGAATTACATCCGCTAAAACAAAAACAAGGTATTAAAAATATCACAAATAAAAAAATAATCTTCTTCATAACTTCACTCTTTTTATTGACTTTAACTTAAAACTGTATTATTATAAAGATTAGTAAAAAATTGAAAGGTATTTTTAGGCGGGTAATATATAATGGACAAGCTTCTTATCTTACTAAGTTTATATATAATAGTAGGCGCTTTTTCTGTAATTATCACTGTATACGATAAATCTGCCGCGAAAAAGCGCAAAAAGAGAATTCCTGAAAAGTTTCTTATGACTGTTGCATTCTGCGGCGGCGCAATTCCTATGCTTATAACAATGAAAGCAATTCATCACAAAACTCAACATAACAAGTTTATGCTGGGGTTGCCTGCAATTATTCTGATTCATCTTATCGGTTTAATAGTTCTGATGTACATGAAATATTGTTAAAAATCATTTTTTAATATTAAGCGGCTGCTTTATACACATAAGCTATCTGACTTGTGTGCATAAAGCAGCCGCTGTTATTTATTCTACTTCTTTATTTTCTTCAGGCGGTATATAAGGTAATGCTGTTTTCTTCACATCAACCCGATCGTACATTCGCATAAATCTTACCGATACTTTTGTTAGCTTTCCACAACAAGGGCATCTGAAAACAGTACGAAAAAAACGGTTTGAATATTTCCATTCTTTTTGTCGCTGAGCATTAATCTTACAATCAGGACATACATAAGTAAGCTGCTTTTTATCAATCAGCGGACTCTTAAGATTACTGATAGGATGTGGCTTAAATGCAAGCTTTGCATAAAAATCATTTGAACAAACTTTAATAAAATTTAATATATCATCTGAATCAAAAACTTTTTTAAAGCACTCAGCACTTAATCTGCTATCATCTAGCGCCCTATGGTGCGAATAAGTTTTATCATCTATGCCCAAGGCTTCAGCAGCCCTGCCAAGACCTATCTGATGACCTTTTTCAGTTGGTACTTTGCGTTGAACAAAAGTCTGCAAGTCAACATAATCTGTAAGAAAAGGAATAAAAGCAATGCCGTTAAGATATTTATAATTCTCAATCAGAACGCGAATGTCACCGTCACCCCATGTAAGCATTACAGTAGGCTGTGAGCCAACCCATTTTCTGAAAGCGGAAAAAACCTGTGTAAACGGCTCACCGCTTTGAACATCATCATTTGTAATATTAGTAAGTTTTTTTACACTTCCTCTGAGTCTTTTTCCGATACAAGGTCTTACAAAACTTGAAAATGTAGAAACTTCATTAAGATTTTCGTCAAGCTTTACTGCACCGATTTCAATAATCTCATTAATAAAGCCTTTTATTTTCCTGCCGTAAACATTATTCCATTCAAGATCAAAAACAATATATTGCATTACAGTTTTTTCTCACTCCCCTCTTTCGTCCGAATAAATACGAACAATTTCAGCTGCCCGTTTTGCAACTGCAGCACGAAGCTGAACAGGTTGAATAACTTCAATTGCGCCACCATATTGCAACACCCATGAAATAAAACCGTCACCGGTTACAGCATCAATTTTAGCAACAAAATTATCGGCATTGCGCGAAACAAAGCGTATGTTATCGCCGAAACGATCAATTATTTCTTCAAGAAATCTGTTTGCGCAACGCAAAGTAACTCTTTGCTGAGAACCAGAAAACATATTGAAAAGCTTACCGGCATAATCGGCAGAATCAAACTTATCCTTATAATTTGATACTTCACTGAAATGACGCCACGGTTCATCCGTACATTCAACACTGCTCATACGATCAATTCTTGTGTGCATAAGATTATCATAATTTGAATTATTACAAACAAGATAATAATGGTCATTTGACCATATCATAGCATATGGGCTTACAATAAACTCACGTTCATTTATACATGTTTTAAGATCATTAGACACAGTAATATTTGAATATATAAACTTCACTTTTTTCTTTTTTGAAATAGCATTATGAAGAGCATCTATTGTATAATAAATCTCTTCATTTTTGCGTTTGTGTTTTGCGTCTATATAAACCTGAGATTTAAGCTTATTAGCCTGATGTTCACTTAAAAGTGAACCCATCTTATTAACAAGTGCATCCGTCTTTTTTGCTGTAATAAACTTTGCAGCCTGAACAGCATCTATCATAAGTCTTATTTCAGCATCTTCAAATTCACGCGATGCAAGAAAAAATCCGGCTTTGGGGCTTCGGGTGCAAACAATATCATATCCAGAATGTTTAAGTGCATCAATATCACTGTATAAAGCCTTTCTTTCACAGGTAATTCCCTGCTTTTCAAGCTCATCAATAATCTCAGTTGCAGAGTAAATATGCTCTTCATCAGTGTGATATTTAAAAAACTCACCGAGAGCAATCAATCTGACTTTACCGTTGTTCACACAATCACCACATATAGCTAATTCGAATTATAATTATATTAAGATATAATCAAAATGTCAATGATTATCATTGTTTTTCTTATCAAGAGCAATTGCAAGACCAATCACATTTTTTGCAACTCTCTGCATTTCTCCAAGGCGAATACCATCACTTTTTCCATATGTTTTAAGAAGAGTACCGTCAGGCTTTTTTCTGCCGGTTCTATTACCGCCGGGCATAAGCACATCTACCTGAGCACGAACACGGTAAGCATTGTCACGAAGTTCAGGAAACTCCGGACTCTTACTCTTTCGCATCCACCAATCTGTCATTACCATGCCTTTGTAGCCCCATTCTTTACGAAGAACCGTCGTACAAAGTTCATAATGATAATGTCCCCATACACCGTTGATCTTATTATAAGATGTCATAATACATTTAGGTGCAGACTCTTTGACACAAATCTCAAATCCTTTTAAATATATTTCACGCAAAGCTCTTTCTGAAACTCTTGAATCATTATGGCAACGGTTTGTTTCCTGGCTGTTACAGGCAAAATGCTTCGGACAAGCGCTCAACCCTGATGACTGAATACCACGCACGAACGCTGAAGCAATTTTACCGCTTAACAACGGATCTTCAGAAAAGTATTCAAAATTTCTGCCGCAAAGAGGATTTCTGTGAATATTCATGCCCGGTGCAAGAAGAACATCTGAACCCTTAACCGCCATTTCTGCTCCAACAGCAGAGTAAAGATTTTCAACAAGCTTTTCATTCCATGTGCAGGCAAGCAATGTGCCAATAGGAAGAAGAGAACAGCTTGCACTGAGGCGAATACCGGAAGGACCGTCAGTAGTTGTTATAGGTTCAATTCCCTTATCTCTTAAAGACGAAAGTACACCGCCAAGCACCCCTGCATTTCCCGGTGCACCTAGTGAACTGCCCATTACATAATCACCGCGGCTGATTGCTTCAAGCTCTTTGGGTGTTAGTTGTGCAACAAAATCATCAATCGAAGCTTTACCGTATCTTACATCATCAAGCTTAATACCTCTGTCACCTGTATAATTTATATCTAAAGGAATATCAGAAAGTATTATTTCTCTGAGATTCGTCTTGGCGAGCGGCACTTTGTGCTTTAAAGGAATCTTTTTACTGTTTTCCAAAACATATCCGTCAATACGGTCAAAATTAAACCGAGGAGCAGCAACCTGAGTCAGCTGCTCTACACAAAGAGTTTCCTCAGAAACAAATGAAGCACATTCAAGCACATTCATACTGTCAGTTCCAAGATAAATAGTGTATTTTCCTTTTTCAATTACCCATGCATTTTCATAGCCTGTAACACCGCTGTCATCATATGAAGCAAAAGCCGTTACGGGGAAGTGTAACTCAAGTAACTGACTCTCTCCCGGTGCAAGAAGCTTAGTTTTAGAAAAAGCAACAAGCTGCCTGTCAGGATTAACAAGCTTTGTATCTTGAGCTGAATAATAAATCTGAACTGTTTCTTTACCGTTATATCTATCAGATAAATTTTTTACACTAACATTAACAACCGCTTCATTTTTTCCAATTTTCACAGCTGTACAATCAATACTGAAATCAGCATAGCCAAGTCCAAAACCAAACGGAAAAAGAACTTTATCATGTGCAAATGTTGAAAAATAGCGGTAACCTACAAAAACATCCTCAATGTAATTGTTATATTCGCGTGCTCCAAAATCATTTGAGGAAGGATAATCATTATAATTTTCAGCTACTGTATCAGTAAGCTTACCTGATGGTGATGTATTACCGCATAACAAATCAGCAAGTGCATTTCCGCTTTCCATGCCACCCTGCCAAGCAATAATAACGGCTCCGATTTTATCACCAAATCTTTTAAGCCATGAAAAATCAATAATACTTCCAATATTAAGAACAACAACTGTACTATCAAAGATTTCAGTAACATCTGACAGAAGAGCAATCTCTTCATCTGTCAAGTAATAGCTACCTTTTTCAAGAACATTTTCTCTATCCTCGCCCGATGAACGACCAATAAACACAACGGCACGGTTGCTTGCTTTTGAAGCTTCTTTAATTTCAGACAAAGCAATAGGCATTTCGGGGAAATATCGAGGCCATCTGCCCCATACACCCTCATCAACAGGATTTTCAGAACACCACTGAGTGTATTTATTTGCTAAATTTTCATTGATATTTAATTTATTGCAATTCCTGATTCCGTCAAGATAATTCACTTTATACGGTTCATTAACATCTCCGCCGGATCCGTAGCCAACAAAAAATGTTTCTATCTGTATTCTGCCAAACAATGCAATATTATCACCATTGCCTAAAGGAAGGACACCGTTATTTTTTAGCAAAACCGCACCTTCTGCAGCTACAGAACGCACAAGCTGAGGCATTCCTGCAGTTACAGTTTTGTCTGTTTTATCTCCAGTTTTCTGTGTCTGAGAAAGTGAATTCACAAATTTTCCTGCAATATTGTAAACTTTACGAGAAATTTTCTCACTTAACTTCATAATAAAACTCCTTGAACTTATGAAATATTCCAAAAACGAGAACGTTTAATAGCAATAACGATTAACGGTACAACAATAATCTGAATTATTATTCCCGGTACAGCATTTGTAAAAGCACCTGCCAAAAACAGATTAAACGAAAAATCAGTATAACCAAGACCTTGAATAATAAAACGAACCAAGCCCCATACAGCTCTGCCTGAAAGCATTGAAATTACAAGATTAAGATATACATAAATGTTTTTATCAGGAAGAATTTTAGACATCATACCAGACAACAAACCGTATGTAAGAAGCTCAAAAGACATTGAAATCGCCTGAGGGAAAAGCGGCGGAGAAGCAAAAATAAATGAACGAAACAAAGGCGCAACAAAACCGGTAACCGCACCGAATTGCCACCCGCATAAAAAACCACACAGCAAAACCGGTATGTGCATCGGACAAAGCATATTACCTATTTCAGGCACTTGACCTGTAACAAAAGGCAGTACAAAACACAATGCGAGTGAGACAGCAGAAGCTGCTAACCGTTGTATATTCGACTTCAATTGCATCTCATCCTCTCCATTCCAACAGAATTCAAAAAGGCAGAGAACAGAAAAACTGCTCTCTGCCATATTAGCGATTTATAAATTACTTAACCATCTTTGCGATTTCATCAGCAAAGTTGTCTTCACGCTTCTCAAGACCTTCACCCTTGCCGTAACGAACAAAGCCTGTAACCTTGATTTCTGCACCAAGCTTCTTAGCAACATCAGCAACATAGCCGCCTACTGTGCCGTCGAAAAGGTCTGAACGAACAAATGCCTGGTCAAGAAGGCAGATTTCCTTAAGCTGCTTCTTAATACGACCTTCAACAGCGCCTGCAAAAATCTTATCGTTGACATAATCTTCCTTACCTGCAACAGCAAGCTGTGCAAGAGTTGCAACTGCTTCCTTTGAAAGGAAGTTAAAGAGGAAGTTATTGTTCTTCTGTTCCTCATAAGCCTTGATATCTTCATCGCTGAAAAGCTTATCATTGATAGCTGTTTCAAAGAGCTTTCTGAGAATGGGCTTGGGAAGTGATTCAGGCTTGTTGAGTGAGCTGTCAATTGTGATGGACTTCATCTTAGCAAGCTCATCCTCTGACATTACTTCCTTGCTGAGATACTCAGGGTTCATAGCTGCAACCTGCATTGCAACATTCTTACCCATAGCAACAAATTCAGCATTGTCAGCAGCAACATCTGTATCAAACTTAACAAGAACACCAACAGAGCCACCACCGTGGATATATGTTGCGCAAACACCCTCTACTCTCTCAAAACGGCGAACCTTCTGGTTCTCACCAATTGAAAGAATGTTGTCCTGAAGATTTTCCTGAACTGTTCTATCGGTACCGTCAAGCTTGCAAGCAAGAAGAGCATCAAGATCAGCGGGAGCCTCATTAACAACTGTATTTGCAACAGCCTTTACGAAGCTTGTGAACTTATCGTTCTTAGCAACGAAGTCTGTCTCTGCGTTAACCTCAACAAGAACACCAACATTCTTGTCAGCATCATAGTAGGGATAAACCATACCTTCAGCAGCAATTCTGCTTGCCTTCTTTTCAGCAGCAGCAAGACCCTTTTTTCTGAGGAACTCAATTGCTTTTTCCATATCGCCGTCTGTTTCAGCGAGAGCCTTTTTGCAATCCATCATACCAACGCCGGTCTTCTCACGAAGAGCCTGAACATCTTTAGCTGTAAATGCCATTGTTATTTCCTCCTATATAAAGTAAGATTTAGTTTAATTATTCAGCAGCTTCTTCTGCTACGGGCTCTGCAGCAACCTGTTCGCCCTGCTTACCCTCGAGAACAGCATTTGCCATCTCAGCAGCAATAAGCTTAACTGCGCGGATAGCATCATCGTTACCGGGGATAACATAATCAATTTCATCGGGATCACAGTTTGTGTCAACAATAGCAACAACGGGGATACCGAGCTTCTTTGCTTCTGCAACTGCATTCTTTTCCTTGCGGGGGTCAACAACAAACATAGCAGCGGGCTGCTTCTTCATGCCTGTGATACCGCCCATGAACTTCTCAAGCTTCTCAATTTCAAGATTAAGCTTGACAACTTCCTTCTTGGGAAGCATATCAAATGTACCGTCAGCTTCCATAGCCTTGAGCTGAGCGAGTCTCTTGATTCTCTTCTGAATTGTTTTAAAGTTTGTAAGCATACCGCCAAGCCAACGTGCGTTGACAAAAGGCATACCGCAACGGATAGCTTCCTCACGGATTGAATCCTGAGCCTGCTTCTTTGTGCCTACAAAAAGAACTTCGCCGCCCTCTGCTGCGATATCTGTAATGAACTTGTAAGCCTCATCGAGCTTCTTTACTGTCTTCTGAAGGTCGATAATGTAGATACCGTTGCGCTCCGCAAAAATGTAGGGAGCCATTTTGGGATTCCATCTTCTGGTCTGGTGACCGAAGTGCACACCTGCTTCAAGCAGCTGTTTCATTGATACTGTTGCCATTTGTAATTTCCTCCTTAGTTTTTTCCTCCGCAGAGCTATTAAAATTTACCGAACAGCCTTGCGACTGCACTTCGGCATGAACACTCTGCGTGCGAAATGCACGAGCAATTATAGCACAGAGTGTTATAAATTGCAAGTCTTTTGGTTATATTTTTTTAAAAATTAAATTCAAATTTCAATTAAAATGCAGGAAATACTGCACAAAGTATTTCCTGCAAGGCTATTCATCTCATTCAGTCAAGTTCAACCACTGTTTCATAAAGATTAAACCAGTTATGTGTAACAAAATTTCTTGCACGAAGAATGACCTTATCTTCATAAACCTCAACCTGATAGCCTCTGCCTCCAAGCAGAGTTCCGTAACGACTTAAAAGACCGTAAGAAGGAAGATTGAGATAATTAACACCATTTCTTCTGTCATAACTTGAAACACCGAATTCTTCACGGGTAAAATTACCGTTGAGACCAATATGAATGTGACCGCTTATAAAAAATACATTTTTATACTTTTCAACAATCTGCTGAATCATTGTTGAATAAGGTTCACCAATATCACCGTCATCCCAGGCTGTTTCTTCACCGTGGGTACCTGCAAGCGGCCAATGACTGATAACAAAAACAGGTTTTCCGTCAGCACTTGCTTTTGCAAGCTCAGTATCAAGGAAATTGAGCTGCTCATCAAAAAGATCCGGATGATCCCATGAGTCCTCTGCTTCATCAGTAAGCACTATAAAAGTATAACCCTTCACCTGAGCGCTGTAGTATGATTTTTCGATATTAAAATCCTGATATTCATTAAATTTATCAACAAAATACTGTCTTGCTTCTTCGTGAGGCTTATCCTCGACATGACCAATATCATGATTCCCCATTGCAATAATTGCAGGACCGTCCCAATTTTTTTGCATTGTGTCAAAAAATTCATCGATAGAACTTTCATCCCCGTAATTGGTAAGGTCACCTGTAACCGCAACAACATCAACCGGTGTTTTTGCGTGTGCCATATCCCTCAGACCTATTCCGAGAAACCAAGCAAGAGGTGAAAATTTCTCATCAAGGTGCGTGTCTGAAATAACAGACATATTAAGAAGAATACCTTCTTCTTTTGCTGTAAAAGCTGACGGAGCAAGCACATTCAGAACAGGAAGTGCAGCCATAAATGCAGCCATAAATGCGGAAATTAAAGATGTTATTACTGACATAATATCCCTCTCTTTTTTATTTTACAGAATTATATCATTATAATAAAGCTGTGTCAACAAAGTATTGAAATCAAAAATTAACTATTGAATTTAGTTCTTATTTTTATTGCGAATAACATTAACAGCAACACAAACACACAATGCCAATAAAACTATAATTATCACCATTACTTTGAATGTTCCTTTGTAAAAGTTGACCTGTTTAGTATTAAGCGATGTAGTATTTGCTTCATCGTTATCAATTGTAATTGAAGAGTAAGAATGAGTATATTCTGAATTAACCGTACTTTCGTTTACTGACTCGTAATGTTGCGTTTTCTTTTTTGTAACTTTATTCTTTGAGCTTTTAGTTGTTTTATTTGATGTGTGTTTTTCTTTTATTGTTGTTTTAACTTCTGTTTCTTTATCTGTTGTAGTATTAATAATTTCAGTATTATGTACAATAGTTTCCGTCACTTTAATTTCTGATTGAGGATTATCGTTTGACATAACAGTATAATCAACTTCAAAAACTGTGGAAGGATTTCCGTTTGCATCCAAAACCCTAACATCAATCTTTTCTAAGGTTTCCAATCCGTATTTTAACCCAACAGCAATCTCGGCACAAAAAGAGTCTTCACCCGTAACCTCAATTGCATAATCAAGCCCAAAAAGGTTGTTATCAAAATCCGATGTCAAATTTGATTGTACAACAATAAATTGCGATGAATTAACACTGATTGCTACACCGTAAGCTGTGCTGTCTTCAATAGTTTCATTCAGTTTAACCTTAAAACCAAAAATCAATCTGTTGGTTTTTGGTTCTTCGACAATTGAAAGAACGGCGCTTCCGGCATTGCAATTTGAGACTTGTGATGATGTAAATAATGTAATTTTATATGCCGATTTCCAAGCCGCTTCATCCATTACACCGTCAATATCCATAGCATTTACAGAAAAAATAAACAACGAAACTAACCATACGCCGAAAAGTAATCCGGCAAGAATCTTTTTAATCATCAAATCAATTACCTCGGTTTTTGCATCGGAATCTTGTCATAAAAAAATCTGCAACAAACCAAAATGAGCGCCAAAGCTTTAATAAAGACTTTCTGTGATTAACATAATAAAGATATTTTTTATCTTCAACCGTTAATAACTTACCTCTTCTGATAAAAGCACAGGCTACACCTATAACATCATTGTCCGATAAACATCTCTCAGTGTTAACACAGTTATCACCCTTTAAAATGTATCCACCGTCAGATAAAGCAATAACCCTGTGCAGCACAAACTTAGAGGTATCGGTTTTACACAAAGCAACATCATTAATTTTTAAAGGTGTAGTATTTAACTGAATTATAACTCTGTCTCCTCCATCGTGAAGGAGAGGTATCATACTGTGACCATGAGTTTCAAATTCAACTTTTTTCCCTTTTTCAAGCGCTTCGCGAATTGCCGGAATCTGAGATTTCAAATCATTTTGTTTATTCAATAAACCCTGCCCCTTTTATTTTATCAATAAACTCTCCGACATCTGTACTTGCGGTTATTTCATCAATATCAAATTCCTTCATCAAAAGCGAAATCAAATCTGACTTTTCAGCGCCTTCAGCAAGCCTATTCCACAACAATTCTCCAGTTTCGTTGAGAGTTATCATACCGTTGAATTCAGATGCAGCCTTTCCGGTCGGCACTACAACACTGCTTCCGCACATTTTTCGAATCTTAAATCCCGGTTTTATTTTCATTCCTAAGACTCCTTATTTCAAGTTATTTACAATAAACTTTTTTCCTTCAATTTTAAGTTCAACATCACAAACCGAAAGAGCTGCTTTTTTATGCGAAACGATTATACAAGTACAATTTTTAACAGTACGGATATTGCGCAAAACACGCTCTTCAGTAGCTTCATCTAAAGCAGATGTAGCTTCATCAAGAAGCATAATCGGTGCGCCTCGAAGAATAGCACGAGCAATAGCTATTCGCTGTATCTGACCTTCAGAGAGACCGCTTCCCCTCTCGCCTATCACTGTTTGCAATCCGTCAGGCAAATCTTTTATAAAATCGTCACAACAGCTGATTTCAACTGCTCTTTTTATTTCCTCATCTGTTTTATCACTACACATAAAAGTAATATTTTCATATATAGTTCCCGACAGAAGCATATTCCCCTGCGGTACATAAGAAAACATATTTCTGTACTGCTTTCCCGGTGAAAAATATCCGTCATTTGTGTTAAATAATATATCTCCTTCTGACGGAAAAATTACACCAAGCATCATTTTCAGCATAGTGCTTTTTCCAATTCCGGAAATTCCTGTAATAGCAACGAAGTCACCTTTACTAATGGAAAGTGAAGAATTTTCGAGAACAGACTCTCTGCCGTAACTGAAAGTAACATTATTAAAGTCAATTGAGGATAATTTTTCGTAAAAATCAAAGGAATCACATTTTTCTTCAGGTTCATCTTCACCTGCCAAATCAACAATTTCTATCAATCTTTCAGCTGAAGCAATCATTTGATAGTAGGAGGGTAGTAAACCAGAAAGACTTTTAAACGGAGTTTGAAGCTGAGTAACAAGCTGTAAGACTGCTGTAATCGTACCATAAGTAATTGAACCGGTAAGAAGCTTAAATGCACAGAAAATACATGCTATCATATATGCAAATCTGAATCCGAGTGCCATTACGGCAGAAGCGCCTGAATAGAACTTTGATCTCTTCCACTTGTTTTCAGAATGAACATCAATCAGTTCTTTAAATTTATCTAAAACAGAATCAGAAGCATCAAACACATCAACAACAAGAATGTTTGAAATTATTTCCTGAGTAAATGATCTGACAGAGCTTTCTGATTTTTGAGATTTCAAATACAAATTTTTGAGATAATTTCGAGAAAATCGAGAGAGAACAAAAACAACAATACCAAGACCTGCAAAAGCAAAAGCAAGCCTCATATCAAGCAAAAAAAGGGCAAAAAATGCGGTAATAATACGAAAAACAAGACCGACAACAGTTGGCAACAAAGTAATCATACCGTCAGCCACACAACCAACATCGCTTGAAAATCTAGTCATCAGATCACCGCTGTGATAAGATGAGATTTTGAGAAAATCCTTCTCAAAAATGTTTTTAATAAAATATGTTCTTATATCAGCCTCCATATCAATATGAAGGCGTGTGCTAAGCAACTGATAACAGAGCCTGACAGCAAGCTGAAAAAAAATAACCAAAAGAATAACTACACTAATTTTTATAAGCCTGTTTTTGTCTCCGCTGACAGCTGTATCAATCAAATCCTTCGAAACATAGGCATTAACAGCAACCATAAGTGACAAAACAGAATTAAGTATAATCATTAAAAATATTTTCAGGCGGTAAGGTCTGACGCGATCCAACAACCATGGAAAGATATTTTTATTTTCAATTTTGAGCTTTGAAAACATTATTCACCACTCATTTCATTATAGGCTAAAAGAGCTGCTTCCTTGCTGATATTACAAGAAAGAATATAGGATGGAACCGATAATACAACCTTTTCAAGTGTGTTAAAAAGCTTATCCATCAGTTCATCGTTTTCAGGTCTAATTGTCTGATCAAGAACTAAGGATGCAGCTTGAAAAGGTGATATTTTCTTAATTGAATTAATATTGCTGCGTTGAATAAAACAAAGCGCTTTCAATGGAACACAAGTATTAACACTAATATCATACTTTCCGCTAAAAGGCGTTCCGTAAACCATAGGCACTCCGTCAACTATTTTTATTGCAGGCTTGTCATCATTAATTATATAAGCACCCTTATTTATAAATGTTTCCAACCATAAATTGGTGTGGGTTGATTTACCGGTACCGCTTGGAGCTGAAAAGCAGTAAGCAACACCGTCAACAACAACCGCAGAGGCATGAAGCAAAAAGCCCTCATTATCAATCAGAGCGGTATAAAAATAACTGCCAACACGCATATATTCAAGTGCTGCAATATCAAGAAGCGGATACTGCGGCAACGATTTTTCAAGTTCATCATAATCAAGTTTGATTACATATTTAGCAGCCGTATCTTTATTAGCCAGATAAGGTATGCTGCGTTTTCTTAATTTATCATATTTTGTATTATAGCTGACCGTAAGGCCTGCGATATTATATACATCCATAATATCTCCAAAAACAAATAATTGTAAAACGGGCAGACAGTCACCTGCCTGCCCGTTACAAGGGATTAGATTAAATTAGAACTCATCGTTGATTTCAAGACCGACACTGTTGTTTGTAAGATCGCCGAAGCTACCCGTATCATTATCGGTTTCCTTATAGTTGCTCTCAGTAATTACATCTGAAACTGTAAACTTTTCGATTTCAACTGAAGGCTTGATATATTTTTCCATTTGTTACATCTCCTTTCATATGAATATCATTAAATTAATTATGAAAGCATATCGGAAACAATATCTGTGTAATATGTTTCAATTGCGCCTGTATCAACATTCTTGTAGATTACATAACCGCGGCCGAAAACCTCAAGGTTTGTCGGAATATTGCCAATACCGAGGTTGTAGAAGAAGGAGTTTTTAAGATAACCGTCTGAACCATACTTATCAGTCTTCTTCATAAGAACATCACCTGCAGGAGTTATATCTGTAGTAAGAATATCATCTGCAGCTTTATTCGGGTTGATTGTGGCAATAACACCAGCTTCGATAACCTTAACATTTGAAGGAGCTTCAACTGAAACTGTGAAGTAAACTCTGCCTGTAGCATTGTCTGCCTCAGCAACTATAGCTGCAATATCCTTATGGTCTGAAGGCATGTCGATAATAACATTATTCTCGTAAATTGCATATACGAAGAAGTCATCGGTTCTGCCTGCCATTGCGTCAAGAAGTTCTTCCTCTGAAAGAGCTTCATCTGCCTTTGCATCCTTATCAAATGCCCAGCCGGCAAACTCAAGACCCTTGAAAAGAGGAGCTTTAATCTTATATTCAGCAAAATCGAAATCAGCGATATCGCCAAGGAACTGACCGATCCAGTTGAAACCAAGGTTTTTATCAGTAAGGAATACTACATTTGCTTCTTCATCGTCAAGACCGTCAGCAAACTCAACATAAATTGTTACATCACTACCAACCATAAAGTTAGCAAGATCTGTTACAACCTTCTTTTCACCCTCATCACCCTTAAGAGCATAGAATGCCTGAGCAAAGAGAGGATCTGCAGCATCAAACTCTACGGGAGCAACATTAATTGTTTCGCCCATAGGAACAGCAAATGTCTCAGTGTTAGAGAACTTTTCGCCGCCGTCAACTGATGCATAACCGAAACCAGCAACAACAACTGTTACATTACATGTCTTAACATCAGAGGGAGTTGTGAACTGAGCTTCCTGCTTGAAGCTGAACATATTGAGGTAATCGCCTTCAACCTTGCTGTTGATGTCGAAGTACTTAGTGGGGTTCTGAGCAATGTCAAAAGCCTTGAGAGCATATCTCTTGCAGAGCTCGGGAGCTCTTTCACCGTACTTGTCAATGAAATCACTTGCCTTAAGCTCATCATACTTTGCAACGAGCTTTTCAAAGTAACCGCCGGGAGCCATAAACTTAGCAGCGTAATCAATAAGACCCTCAAACTGAGGAAGCTTATCTAAGATGAAATCCTTGACATCTTCTCTCGTTTCAAGAATGTTATAGCCATACTCAACAAGTGTGATAGCAGCATCAGCAAGCTTGATAAGCTCTTCGTAGTTTTCACCTATATACTCAGCAGCTGCACCGATGTCATTGAAATCGGAGTAGTCTTCTGTAAGAGCAAGAGACTTGATTGCCTCGTAGTGCTTATCAAAAATCTCAAGAAGACCGAGACCTTCATTATACTCGCCGAAGAAAGTATAAAGTGAATCTGCAGTACCGTCGTTATCATTATCGAAGATTGCGCCGAAACTGTTAACCTGATTCAACTTGTTGTTTTCAATAGCTCTGTTAAGCAAAGTGGGCTTATTTAAGTAATATTTCTTAGCATATGTTACTGCGCCAACCCATGATGTGTTACCGGTGTAATCCTGACCGCAAAGTGCGTAAATAACACCGATCATAGGATTGAAGAGAGTAGTATCCTGCTTATTATCAACAAGCTCTGCATAACCGCCAAATGCAAGTTCAATATAATTCTTCAACTTAGCATATGCTCTGTCGCCTTCAAAGTCTTCAATGAAACGACCGATTATTTCGGGAGCTTTTTCAGCATAAGAAGCAACCATATCAAGAGCATTGACAACTACATCCTTCTGCTTTTTGCCAAGCTTAACGGAAAGCTCATAATCAAGCTCTGCATCAAGAGTAGCGCCAGCAGCAACATTTTCAAATGTTGCAACAAATGTACCGTCATCCTGCTCTGTAAAATCAGCTGTAACTTCGCCGATTGTGCATGTTGCAGGTGTGTATCTGTAGGAATATCTGTTAGCTACATCTGCCTTGTCATTTTCAGCATCAGCCTTAGCAACAACAGTGAGAACATCTTTTTCTGCATCATAAGTGCTTGTGGGTTCTGCAAAAGCAGCATCCTTAACACTTACAAGTGCACTTGCAACAGAAAGGTCACCCTCGCTGTTTGTAAGACCGTTTATGTACTTCTTCTCAGTAGCAGAGAGAGAAACACCATCCTTGAGCATTTCTTCAAGGAAATCAATTGTCTTGTACTGTGTGTAACCAGCAGCAAACTGAACCTTGCTGAGAATGTTAGCTGCCTTATAAATGCCAACGAGAATAGCATCTTCAACAACAACTGTAGCTTTAGTGTTGTCAAGAGCCTTCATACCGACAGCGATTACATCCTTAAGTACAACTGTACCTGCGTTAGCATTGATACCGTTACCTGTTGTAACCTTAACCGATGAGCTGTTTGGAACGCGTAGTGTTGAACCGACAGCTGTGATGCACTCAAGAGTTACATTACCGCCGTTAACAGAAACAGCAGGCTTGTAATCGAGAACAGCATCTACAAAATTTGTAACACCTTTGTATTCAGGGCTGACTGCAAGGAAAGTACCGTCATAAATTACAACATTTCCGCCCTTAACATTAACAACTGACTTACCGACAGGACCGGTAACAGTTGCATTGTTAAGATCAACATTAATGTTGCCGTTAATTACGAGAGTTTCCTCAAGAGTTACATTGCCGCCATCCCACTCATAAACAGCATCGCCGTTTTTAATTGCGGCATTGATGCCTGCCTGAAGAGTAGCGTCAGCAGCCTGTGCTGTGAAACCTGCTGCAATGCAGCCAAGAATCATGCACAGTGAGAGAATTGCTGAGAGAATTCTTTTGCTTGTCTTCACTGATTTCATCTCCTTAAAATTTGAGTATGTATATAAATACACACTATTGATTTTAATTATAATTAAAAAAACTTGATGTGTCAATATAAAAAGAGTGAAATTTTACCTTATTATTACATAAAAAAGACATTATTGTATAAATTTTCATTACAATAATGCCTTTTCGCGTCAAAAAATGTTTTTTAATTATGAATCAAGAAAATCACGAAGTTTTTTGCTTCTGCTGGGATGACGAAGTTTACGCAATGCCTTTGCTTCAATCTGACGGATTCGTTCTCTTGTAACATTAAATTCCTTACCTACTTCTTCAAGTGTGCGGGGATGTCCGTCAGCAAGTCCGAAGCGAAGAACGATAACCTTTTTTTCCCTGGGTGTAAGTGTATTTAAAACTTCATCAAGGGATTCTTTAAGAAGAATATTTGATGCAGCATCTGCTGGTGCAAGAGCATCATCATCGGGAATAAAATCACCAAGATGGCTGTCTTCCTCTTCGCCGATAGGTGTTTCGAGTGAAACAGGCTCCTGTGCTACTCGAAGTATTTCGCGAACCTTATCAACAGCCATATCCAGTTCAAGCGCAATTTCTTCTGCACTGGGATCGCGACCGATTTTATGAAGAAGCTGACTGTTTGTTTTCTTAACTTTGTTAATGGTTTCAACCATATGAACCGGAATTCGTATTGTTCTCGCCTGATCTGCAATTGCTCTTGTGATTGCCTGTCTTATCCACCATGTTGCATAAGTTGAAAACTTAAATCCTTTTGTATGGTCAAATTTGTCAACCGCCTTGATAAGACCAAGGTTGCCCTCCTGAATTAAGTCAAGAAACTGCATGCCTCTTCCTACATATCGTTTCGCAATACTTACAACAAGACGGAGATTAGCTTCCGCAAGACGGCTTTTTGCCGCTTCATCATTATTTGAGATCTTAACTGCAAGTTCAATTTCTTCTTCAGCGGTAAGAAGCGGAACATGACCGATTTCTTTAAGATAAACCTTAACCGGATCGTCCATGGCTGCATTTTTTGCTTCGCCTGAAAGTCCGTCCCCTACTGTTTTAATATCGGAATCAAAAGAAAGCTCTTCCAGTGCAGCATCGCCAAGGTCATCAATAATTTTAATGTTGAGAGTTTCTATCGTGTCGTAAAGCTCATCAAGTTCTTCGAGTTCAAGATTCATTTCTTCAATTGCGGCATCAATTTCACGAGTTGTAAGTTTACCTGTCTGCTTACCTCTCTCAAGCAACGCACGAAATGAACCTTTCTTTTCTGTAGTTTCAATTCCCATTCTTTACCTCTCCTTTATGAATTAAATAATTTTCTGAATTCTTCGTCACTCAATCCTGAGGGATCACCCACATCCGTTCTGGATTTAACCTCAATGAGTTTATTTATGCAATCACTGCACTCGGCAGCGCTGTTGCCTGTATATAAGCCAGTGTTAATTATCCGTGATAAAGCTGCAGCTTGCTGCGCATCAAGTGACTCAATAACAGCACCGTACTCAAGTTGAACACCTTTTTCCAAATATGGAAGCATTGCTTCAAATACGGTTTTGCCAAAATCAGTGACAAACAAATCTACTGACAGCTTATCTTTAAATTTGGAATAGTTGGACGACGTACGCATTAGATTAGCAATCAGTGACTCTTCAGCTTTTTTTGCACCTATATCAGCAATAGGTATACTTTTACCGTTTTCAGAAAAAGAGGAAAGCTGAATACGATGCATTTGCTCTTTCTCTTTAGCTCTGACATTACGCTTTCTGGCAGATTTAACCTGTTGAGTAATTGCTTCTTTTGAAATATCAAGATCATTTGAAAGACGGCTGATATAAACATCTCTTTCAATTTCTGAAGAAATGCTTGCAAGAACACCGGTAGCCTCACGCATAAAACCAACTTTACCGTCATCCGTCATTGTATTAAATCTGGAACGGATGCCGTTCAGGCGATATTCAATATCATTCGCTGCACCGTCAACTATATTCCGGAATCTTTCCGGACCGTATTTTTTTATAATTTCATCAGGGTCTTTACCACCTGAAAGAGCTAATACACGAACCTTTACTCCGGTATTTGAAAAAGCCTGAATTGCTCTTTTTACTGCCTTCTGACCTGCCTCATCGGAATCATAAGCAAGCAGAACTTCATCAGCATAACGGCTTATAAGATTCACCTGCTCATCCGGTAAAGCTGTACCTAAACAGGCAATTGTATTTTTAAAGCCTGCCTGATGCAAAGCTATGGTATCCATATAGCCTTCTGTTATTATAAGCCTTCTCTCACCGCTGTCTTTAGCAAGATTAAGAGCAAACACTCCGGAACCTTTCTTGTAAACAAGTGTATCAGAGGTGTTTATATATTTAGGCTTGGAATCATCAAGAACTCTGCCGCCGAACGCAACTACATTGCCTCTGACATCAATAATCGGAATCATTGCACGGTTACGGAAATTATCATAATAATTTATCTTACCGTTTTTTTCGCTTTTCCGAACAAGGTTAGCATCAATAAGTTCGCCCTGGGTGTATCCGAGATTATGAAGATGGTTATATAAAGCACGCCAGTCATCAGGCGCATAACCCATACCAAAACGACGGATGGTGCTCATTGAATATCCTCTGCCAAGGTAATAATTCAGACAATGTTTTCCCTGCTCACTCATAAGTGAATTATGGAAAAATCTGGCGGCCTCACGGTTTGCCTCAAGTATTCTTCTGCGTCGGTTGCTTATTGCATCATCAAAGCCATCTTCAGGCAATGACATACCAGCACGTTGAGCAAGACTTTTTACAGCATCAATATAACCGAGATTTTCGATACGGCGAATAAATGTTATGACATCACCGCCCGCTCCGCAGCCGAAGCAATAAAAAGACTGGGTTTCGAGATAAACCGTAAATGACGGTGTTTTTTCATTGTGAAAAGGGCAAAGTCCGTTCATTGTAGAACCTCTTCGCCGCAAATTGACATAAGGAGAGATAACCTCGGAAATCTCATTTTTTTCCCGAAGCTCACGCAAAAAATCTTCACTCAAGCGATTAGCCATTTTACTCTCCAGATACAATATATAATGTTATTATTAATATAATTTCAAACAATATGTAGTAAGCCGATGAAATCATAAGGTTATGACCACGAAAGCGGTATAAAGAGTTCTTCGAATTTTCTTACAGCAAAACGATCTGTCATTCCTGAAATATAATCACAAGCTGCTCTGTCGGCACCTTCACGCAAACAAATCTCTTCATATGCATTGGGAAGCTGTTCAGGATTTTCAGCAAAATAATGATAAAGTTGTTTTAACATTATATCAGCTTTGCCTTCTTCTCCCTTGCAATAGGGATTGGTGTAAACTTTTGCAAACATAAATGTGTGCAATTCATCTAAAGCCTCTTTGACCTCGGAATCAAGACAAATATCATCTTCACTGTTTTCAATTGCTGAAAGAACAAGGGTATTGATGCGCTCAGATTTAGAAAACCCAAGCACCTTACGAATTGAAATATCAATATCTTCTTCAGTCATCACACCCGCACGAACAGAATCATCAATATCGTGATTAATATAAGCAATCCTGTCAGCTAACCTTACAATCCTGCCTTCAAGTGTTTTTGCTTTTTCACCGTTAGTGTGTCGCTCTATTCCATTGATTACTTCAAAAGTAAGATTAAGACCTGCACCGTTTTTTTCAAGCAGTTCGCAGACTCGAACACTCTGCTCATAATGTCTGTAACCTCCGGGATGAACGGCATTCAAAGCTCTTTCACCGGCATGTCCGAACGGAGTATGACCGAGGTCATGTCCGAGTGCAATTGCCTCTGTCAAATCCTCGTTAAGTCTTAACCCCACAGAAATTGTACGGGCAATCTGCGACACTTCAAGAGTATGAGTAAGTCTTGTTCTATAATGGTCACCTTCTGGGGAAAGAAAAACCTGTGACTTATGTTTAAGACGGCGAAAAGCATTTGAATGAATTATGCGGTCACGGTCACGCTGAAAACAAGTTCGGATATCGCAGGGCTTTTCCTCGCGGATTCTTCCAACACTTTCATCAGAAAAAGCAGCATACTGTGATAAAATAAGATGTTCATTATTTTCTGTCATCTCTCTTATGCTCAACATTACCTGACCTCACCTGCCTTTTTTCGTCATTTAACAAAGTTATAGTTTCATTTTTTAAAAAATCCTTCTAATAAAATCAGAAATTTTTATTTATCATAAAAACTTTTTCAGTTTCTGTAGAAAACACCTTGCCGAAGCTTGACTCTGTAAGCTGAGCACAAAATGCACCATAAAGGTTTTCAGGTATATTAAAAGAAACATTAACAGTATCTGTAAAGTCACTGCTTTCCACTGTTCCGCCGCATTCAGGAATAAGAGCAGCAAGTTTACCGTAAAAACCGTAATCACAGTTACATCTTGCTCGAATACACATTGACATCTTAATAACTTCAGCACTATCCACCGCAAGCTTTGCTGCATGTGAATACGCACGGACAAGACCACCGCCGCCAAGAAGAATCCCACCAAAATAACGAGTTACGACTACACAGCAATCCGTCAGTCCTTCTTTTTGGAGAACATCAAGTACAGGTATACCTGCAGTACCCTGCGGCTCACCATCATCTGAATATCGCCTAATCTGCCCATCTCGCAATATATAAGCATAAACATTATGTTTAGCATCCCAATGTTTTGATTTAATTTCATTTATAAATTCAACAGCCTCAGACTGCGTTTTAACAGGTCTTGCATATCCGATAAATCGTGAATGCTTAACAGTAAATTCATCAAAGTTTTCTTTTTTTAATGTCAAATATTCCTGCATAAATAAAACTCCCAAAACAGAAAAGTTAAGGCGGTGGTAATCCCACCGCCTTATAGCTTTTCTTATTTGCTTTCGAGGTTGTAACGCTTCTTGAATCTGTCAACGCGTCCGCCTGTATCAACAAGCTTCTGCTTGCCTGTGAAGAACGGATGGCACTTTGAACAAATATCAACACGCATGTTAGCCTTTGTTGAAGATGTTTCGAGAACAGCACCGCAAGCGCAACGAATTTCTGTCTTTTCGTACTTAGGATGGATACCCTGTTTCATTTCTTTTTCACCTCGCGTCGGTATAATAGGATACATAACGAATGGATTTTAACATACTATTTCAAAAAATGCAAGCATTATTTTGTTGTTTTTTTAATTTTTTGTAAAATAATTAAGCATTACAATACTCTTATCTCTTTTTTCAGTGACAATGAATAAATATATGCAGCTTTTACAGTAAAATCAGTACATTTTTCCATAGCTTTTGCATAGATAAGCAGCTGATTGTGATGACGATTTCTTATTTCACTTTCATCCGCTCCCCTGTCAGTTTTATAATCAACTATAACAATTTCACCGTTTTCAACAAAAGCAAGATCAACCATACCTTGAACAACAATATTTTCATCATTTACAAATTCGGGCAAATCAGGGTAAACATCGCGTACCGGCATCAGCATTGCAAATTTCTTTTCTCTCATCAAATCATCTGATGACTGTATACGAAAAAATAAGTCGCTTTTAAAAAAGCTTATAATTTCATCCTTACGCAGTGCATTTGCCTCTGCTTGAGTGAAAATACCTTTATTTATCAAAGAATCAATTTGTGCATCAAGGTCAGTGTTACTGAAATCACAGTACTGCATAAACTTATGAGTAAGAGTTCCTTTCTGAGCGGCAGTGAAACTATCCTTATCCATAAACGAAGGCCTTGAAGAAGCAAAGAATTCATCATTGAAACTTTCATCAAGAAATCCGGATGCCTGCTGTTTTGCAACAGCACTGCTCAGTAAAGCATAAGGGTATTCATATTCAATTCGTGATTTCAACTCCTCCATAAGAAGTTCATCACAGTAAGAAGCAGAGCTTTCTGCCTCTTGATTTTCTTCTGAAATCTCCAATTCAAAATGTTCAGAGCAAATCCTTGTAATTAATGAAAAATCCGAATCAAGCACCAAAGACGAATTAGAATTACCACCTAGCATACGAAAATCACTTGCATCCCTATGTCTTGCAAATATAGGCACAAGCCAATCAGCATATGTTTTTGAATAAAATGCATAAATGTAATCCATACCCCGCATATTATGATCAAATGCAAATGACATTGATTTTAATATTTTTTCATAATCACAAGTGCCGACAATTGTAAGCTTTTCTTTAGCACGCGTCATCGCAACATATAAAATCCGTGCTTCCTCTGAAAAATTCAAGCCTTTTTTTCTTAAAGAACATGCAACATAAGGTAAAGTCAGAACAGACTTACCGCTGAAGCTATCGCGCAAAAGCATACCAAATCCAAGAGAACGATTAAAAATCACATTTCGGTCTTCTTTATGACTCAAGCCGTATGAAAGCTCGGCAAGTATGCAAATTTTAAATTCCAGTCCCTTGCTTTTATGAATATTCATAATTTTAGCGGCATTAGAATCTTCATTGACCTCAAACTGAGATTCAATTTTTCCTGAGTTTTCAAGGAATCGCAAAAATGCACTCAATCCGCTGCCGCCTGATGAATCAAACGCACTTGAAATATCCAATAAAGAATAAAGATTTGCAACTCTCTGTTCCGGCTCGTCAAGTGTACGGGCAATTGATATAATATCAGTTTCGTCAAAAATTCTACGCATAAATTCAGCTGCGCCCATACCGATTCCAATTTTTCGTATTACATCAATTTTATTAAGAAAATAATTACATTTTTCATCTCCGTTAAGAGATGCTGCAACAACACTTCGGTAAACCGGTAAATTGCGTGCTGCACCAACGCGTATTTTGGCAAGCTCAGTTGAAGTAAAGCCAAAAACAGGAGACATCATTACTGCAGTGAGATAAATATCCTGTAACGGATTATCAAGAATTTGAAGAAGTGAGATAATTATGCGAACCTCTGCTGAACCTCCTATTTCCCCTTCCAGCGCACATTCTGCAGGTATTCCAAGATTTTCAAGAGCCTGAGCAAAGCCGAGCATTTTCTTTTTTGAACGAACAAGTATACAGAAATCTCCTGCTCTGACAGGACGCACTGCATCACCTTCCGTTACGGTTATGCCCTGAGAAATTAACTGTTTAATATAACGGGCAACATGCTCATATTCGCTTTCATCGGGAAGCTTATTTCTTAATCGTATTTCAACATCAGGGATATTTTTTTGAGGATAACTCGCTTTAGGATTAAGCTGTTCTGATTCATCATAAACAATTTCGCCTAGATTTTTAGACATAAGCTGTGAAAAGACAAAATTTACAGCTGATGTTATTCCGTTCCGGCTTCTGAAATTAGAGCTTAGATTAACCCTTGCAGGATAATTGTCACCTTTGAATTCAGACAGACAGTCGCGTCTTCCGAGAAAAATTTCAGGCATGGCCTGACGGAATCTGTATATGCTCTGCTTTACATCGCCTACAAAGAATAAATTGCTCTCATTGTTGGATATAGCAGAAAAAATCATATCCTGAAGCATATTTGTATCCTGATATTCATCAACCATAATCTCCACATAGGTCTTTGAAAGACTCTGAGCAAGAGCAGTCTTTTTATATGAATTACCATCCTGTTCAACAAGAAGCTCAAGAGCGAGGTGTTCAATATCGCCAAAATCGAACTTATTGCTCTGCATCTTATTTTTTCTCAGCTCAGAACCGTATTCCTTTATACATTCAACAAGACACTCGATCATAGGCCTCAGCTCGCGTCTGTCTTCGTTAAAGTCATTTGAATTAACACAAATCAATTCTCTTAGCTTGTTTTTTGCAATATCCTTTGCGCTGTCACGGCGTAATTTAACTGCTTCTTTCACCTCAAGTGCAACACTCTTGCCTGTAAACCTTCCAAAATCAAGGTTTCTCACACTTTGGTACAGTGAATCCCACTCACCGTTCTTCGCCTTAAAATAAAGGCTTTTATACATTTCAAGTTCATCATTTATAAGCGGAGCAAGTACATCTGCAAGCTTCTGAACCTCTTCATCGGTCTCTGATAAAAGCTCTAAAGATTCAGACATAAGTTTTATACAGTATCTGAGCATTTCTGCAACTTCATTAAGAATGCATTTGCCCCAAACACTTTCACTTATCGGAGTTTCATCCTTATAAGGCTCAGCAAGTAACTCAAGCTCCTTTTCCGGAAAAGGATAAGATGAAAGCTCAGAATAAATACTGCATATAACATTTTCAAGCTCTTTATCACTGCTGCCGACAGAAACAGTGTCTGCTAACTTTTTAAAAACTTTATTATCAGATGCATACCGTTGTGACAGAACTTTTTTTACTGCTGTTTCTTCAAAACGGATTATATCGCTTTTGTCAGCAACAGAATAATCTGCACTTATACCAAGTAAATGAAAATTTTCACGCACAATATCAGCACAAAAACTGTCAATAGTACAAATTTTTGCAGACTGCAGCAAAAGCTGTTGCTTCATTAGCCATGCATCGCCGGTCTCGGCAATTCGTTTTGTAAGCGCATGCTCAATACGCTGTTTCATATTTGCAGCAGCAGCTCTTGTAAATGTTACTATAACAAGCTTATCAGCGGGACAAGGATCTGCCGTATCAATCAGACGCTGAATAACGCGCTCAACAAGCACAGTAGTTTTACCAGATCCGGCTGCGGCACTTACTAACAGAGAACCGGCTCTTCCGTCTATGGCAAGACGCTGTTCATCAGTCCATTTCGGCATGCTTATCCCCCTCCTCCAACAATTCAAGGCATTCATCAAATTTCAGATTTTCATAATTCATAATTATTCCGGATTCCTCGCGCAAACAAATATCTTTGTAAGCGCAATATTCACATGCAGGCTTGGAATATGAACCGCCTGCCTTTGGAAGGGCAGGAATTATTCCGCCGTGAAGATATTCACCCATCTGACGAACAATACCGGTAACTGCTTTTTCAAGGGCAGACAACTGAGAAAGACTTATCAGATTATCAAAAACACCTTTTTTATTATACGAAATTACAGTACCTGAATTTTGTGTATCAGTACCGTGAACTACGCGGTCATCATCAAGCAAGATACCTGAAAAACGCCCCTCTTTAAGCACTTCAGATTCAAGACTCGACTGAGGAATATCCTTTGTTATTCTGCCGGATTGTTTGCTTTTTGCAGGCACATATAATACTCCTGCCGGAATAATATTTCCGTATCGTTCTTTTCCATTGGCTTTTATAGCAAATAGATATAACAGCATTTGCATGTTCAGACCGTTAATCACATCAGAAAGATTAAACTTTTTAGTACCCGTTTTATAATCCATAACACGAACAAAAGTATGTTCTTGCGTTTTAAGCACATCTACTCGGTCAACCTTACCGCTTAATATAATCTTTCCTCCATCATCAAGGTTTATTTCAAAAGCTTTAATTTCAGGATTTTTACCTCCGATTTGAAGTTCAAAGTCAGCTGGTTCAAAATCACTGAGCTTCATTTCATTTATAAGCCTCGTTACCACAAGGCAAATCGAATCACAAAGTCTTCTGTATAAATAATCAAAACGTTCATCGCGTTGTTCAGCACCAAGTTTTTCACGAAGAAATTCATCTAACAATAAGGACACCTGTTCTTTTACAGAATCATAAGTTAATTCTGTAAGCTTTTTACCGAATTTTGAAACGATATTCTCAAGAACAAAATGTACTATAATACCGCTCAACATTGCATCAATTTCAGCTGTTCTTCGTTCATTGAGTTTTAAGCCGTGACGGCAAAAATAAAGAAAAGGACATCTGTTATAATCTTCAATTTTAGTAGCTGATATATTTATATCGTTTCCGAACAGTTCAAGAGCAATTTCAGGACAATCAATTTTAAACTCAGTTTTACCGTTTGCTCTTTCAAGAGCATTAATACGCGGCTTATAGTCTTTACTTAAATCAAAATATGATTTAAGTGTATTTCTGAGTACAGAATCTCTATGCCAATTTGATGCCAGAGCATTGAATGCGGAAGCTTCACTTTGAATTAAATCAAGCTCATCAATATCCGAATCGGCAGTTACTTTGCAATTAGGTAAAATATGCTTAACCTGAGAAATAAGCTCTGAAGGAGATTTTTCAGCACCAGAAAAATCCGTTCCGCAATATGTTAGAAATAGCTTGTCGCTTGCACAGCAAATCGAATTATAAGCAATATATCGTTCTTCAAGAAAATCTTTTTGTGAAGGTGCAGCAATGTCAACACCCATATCTGCAAGAACCTTTCTATCAGCATCGCAAAGCACTCTGCCTGAAGAAGGCTTTTTCGGGAAGACACCTTCATTAACCCCAACCACAAACACAGCTTTAGGTCGGCTTATTCTTATTCTTTCTGCAGAACCGATTGTAATTTCATCAATTCCGTGAGGAATGACTCCAATATCCTGAACACCAAGTACAAGCATAAACAAATCAAGAATCCGCTCACTTGAAATTTTACTCTGACCTAAAGCAACAGAAAGCTGACTGAATATCTCCATAAGTCTGTCCCATATTCTGCCAAGCTCTGCGGCATCTTCAGTTTCACCGATTGAATCAAGTGAAATAGCAAGCTTTTTTAAATTTTCAGGTACATTTATCCGAACAAGATAATTATAAAGAGCTGTAAGAATATCAGTTGCTGTATCAGATTTTTTTATTTCTGATTTTAATATTGTAATAGGTTCAATACACTTTTTTCTAAGCTGATTAAGATGCTCCAAAGTTTTAATATCAGATTCGTTTGAAGCCTGCCCTAAGCCCGAAGGATTATTACGCCAATCGGAAAGCCATTTTTTGCCATCGATTTTCCAAAGATAAACATAGTTTTCAAGTTCACTTACCTGTTCAACTGTCAAATCTGTAAGCTGGGTTTTTAAAACACGGAAAACCGCGTCCGTCGAAAACCCTTTACAGATAATCTCTAATACAGCTCGTGAAAGAACAACAGGCGGCTGCAATGAAAGAGGTCTTCGTTTATCTTCAAAAACAGGTACACCGTGTTTTTTCAAAGATGCTCGCAAATTTTTTGAATATTCCCCTTCACTGCGCGAAATAATTGCAATATCACGGCAACGGTATTGCTCCTCTCTTAACAGCTTTTTCACATTAAGAGCAACAAATTCACATTCATCATATGCAGTAAGGCAAGAATGAACTGTAACGCTTGATGTTTCACCTTCAAAAGGTTGTACGGAAAAATTATACAAATTCTTTTCAAGTGTTTCGAGTGCAACAGAATTATATCTGAATTTATATTCTGAAACACGAACCTGTGAAACAGGAACTGAGCATTTTTTTGAAATATTTATAAGCTTTATTGCAGTTTCACGAACACAAGAAAAAACAGAAAGATCTATTTCATCTGTATATATTTCATCAAGACAAAGAGTGATATATGTTTCGTTACTTTGTGAAACAATACGCGAAATCACTTCATACTCCTGCATTGTAAAACCTTTGAATTCATCTATTATTACAGTAGCACCTTCAAAAAAATGATTATCCGAAAGCATTTCTGCCAAAACAGTCAAGTCATCTCTTGTATCTGTAAAACGCTGAGCAACAAGCGCATTATATGCTGACATAATCAAAGAAAGATCTTTAAGCTTTTTTTGCAGCATTCCTTCTTCTATTTTTTGCGATACTTCTTCAATTAAAAGAGGAGTTACTGAATATTTCTTAAGTTCATCCGAAATATTCAACATTTCGGAAACAACACTCATACTGCGCGAAAAGCGTCCGTATACCCTAAGTTTATCTGATGTTTCTTCAAGTGCTGTACTCATCAAAGCAACGCGTCCTGCATCATCGAGCTTAACCTTATGATGAATATCGCCAATAAGATTTTCAGCAAGGCGTGAAAAGCTGCAGACCTCTACTTTCATTGCGTTTTTCTCACCAAGCAATGTCAGAATTCTCCGCTCGCTTTCAAATGAAAACTGTTCAGGTACAATAAGATAAATTTTATCTCCACCTGTTTCAATTTTCTGCTTTACAATATTCTGAACATAGGTTGTTTTTCCGCTGTTTATTCTGCCTGTGACAAGTTTAAGCATACCAAGCTACCTTTCAACAATATTGAGTTTATAATATCACAAAAAGAAATAATCTTCAATGTAAACTACCAATATTTGTGTAATGAATCAAAAATCAATTAATGGTACAATTACATGCGAATTCTTTCTTTCGACAAAACTCAAAAAAGGAACGGTGAAAAATGCGAAAATTTCTATCAACTGCAATAACGGCAGCAATTATATTATCTTTCAGCGCTTTCGGAGCTGAAGCACTGAACACTGGAGCAGCAGGTACGGTAGCGACCGCTCAAGGAAAGCTTTATGTAAGAAGTTCACCCGGAGGAAGCATTATTTCAAGCCTTTCAAAAGGGAGCAATGTTACACTCATTGATAAAACAAACAATTGGTATAAAATTGAATATAACAGCGGTAAGTACGGTTACAGTTCATCAGACTATATTAAAGAAATTGACGGCAGTATTTTTAAAGAAGTTAAGACATCCTACGGAAGACTTAATGTACGAAACAGCCCGGCAGGGACAATTATAAATTCACTTGCAAGCGGAAGCAAGGTTGCTGTAATTGATGAAATAAAAGGTTGGAGTAAGGTTGTATACAATGGAAACAGCACAGGATATGTAAGCAGTCAGTATCTTAAACCTATTTCAAGCTCTTCAACAAAATACAAATCAATCAATCTCAGTATACCCGATTTTAAACAAACTGACAGCCGTTGGTCTGACCGCAAAATTGGATCTACCAAATACACTATCGGTCAAATTGGCTGTACTACAACCGCACTTGCCATGAGCGAAACCTATCGCACGGGAAAAATAATATATCCGGACAAAATGGAAGACATGCTGACTTATTCTTCTACAGGTATATTATACTGGCCTTCAAACTATACAAACACAACAGATTTTAAAAATTATCTCACAAGGATATATTCCCTGCTTGAGCAAGGCAAGCCGGTAATTATTGGCGCCAAAAAAGCCGATTTAAGTCAACACTGGGTTATTGTTACAGGCTGCAAGGAAACAGATTATCTGAAGCCTACTGATTTTATTATCAACGACCCCGGCTCAACTGACAGAAAAAATCTTGGCCATTTTTTCAGCACTTACCATTATCTGCACAGAATTGTATGGTATAAATAACTATAAATGGGCACCGATTGACTTCGGTGCCCGATTATTATATAATTCAGATAATTATTTCAGGAGAATTATTAATAATGAAATCAAAACTGCTGAATCTTACACAAGCTGCATTATTTGCTGTAATTATAGCTATTTGTTCTATACTGAGCATTCCTGCTGCCATACCTTTTACGATGCAGACTTTCGCAGTCTTTTTTTCACTGTTTATGCTTGGCGGAAAATACGGTACTCTAAGCATAGGGATTTATATTTTACTTGGCGCAGTAGGGCTGCCTGTATTTCATAACTTCACAGGAGGAATCGGTATACTTCTTTCCGCCTCAGGAGGATATATAGCGGGATTTCTGATTTCCGGATTAATATATATGCTGTTTACTTACATTTCTGATAATAAAAAAGTCAAATTGCTATCCGCTTTTGCAGGTCTTATAATCTGCTATTCGACGGGCACATTATGGTTTGTTATATCAGCACAAACAGCAGAAAGCTTTAATTCTGTTATTTCAGCCTGTATTCTGCCGTTCATTATTCCGGATATAATAAAAATACTTTTTGCATATACACTCAGCACAAAGCTCAAAAAAATCATTCAGAAAGACGCACTGTGATTTCACCGCTTCGCAAAGCCTCAACCACTCCGTCGTCTTTTTCAACCACAAGTCCGCCGCAGCTGTCAATGCCGACAGCTGTGGCGATATTTTTTTTACCGTTAAGATAATAAATAATCTGTTTACCGATAACAAGACTTTTCGCTCTATATTCATTGAGAATATCTTCACTGATTTCTCCGAAATCAAGATTGAACAATTCATCAGCAACAGCTGCAATCAGAAAATCACGACACGATAAATCACAGTTAAGAGTTCCTGCAATTTCGTTTAATTCATCCGGGAAAGTATTTTTGCACAGATTTATGCCTACACCGACAATAACACTTGATACTACTGAATTTTTCGCAACTGCTTCACAAAGAATTCCGCATACCTTTCTGTTGTTATGATACAGATCATTAACCCACTTAATCTGTGTCTTTTTACCTGTTATTTTTTCTATTGCCCGGCTCACTGCAACAGAACAAGATGTTGTAATTCCCACTGCATGGTCAAGCTTGCATTCAGGATGCAGCACAACGGACATATAAACACTGACTCCCGGCGGAGAAAAGAAAGCTTTTCCGTTTCTTCCTCTGCCTCCCGTTTGTTCATTTGCAACCACGACAAGATTCGACATATTACCTGTGTTGATAAGTTCTCTTGCCTTTGTGCTTGTTGAATCAATCGAGTCAAAACAATAAAGCTCAATATTTTCTGTTTTTAAATATTTTTTTATATTTTCACTACTCAGCATGGTATACCTCAGGAAACTATGTCAGCAACAGAAAAACGTATAACATCAGATAAATCATCAAGGCTCAATTCAACATGTCTTCCTATTTTGCCGCCACTAAATATTATTGTATCATAATCGAGTGCCGATAAATGAAAAGTTGTGCGAAAAAACTTTTTCATTCCGATCGGAGAACATCCGCCATGAACATAACCGGTCAAAGGAAGAAGTTCCTTTGACTTTATCATTTCAACAGATTTTTCTCCTACTGCACCTGCTGCCTTTTTTAAATCAAGCTCATTAACAACAGGAATGACAAAACAGTAATGCGTACCGCTTTTGCCTACAGTAACAAGTGTTTTAAAAGTGTGTTTCGGATCAAGACCAAGTATTTCAGCAACCTGAGTACCGCTTGCCGCTTCATCCGCTTCATATGTATGCGGTATGTATTTTATTTTTTTCTGATCTAATATACGCATAACATTCGTTTTTTCAATCAAAGCATTCACCGCCACTATTTTTCTGCAAAATATTATAACACTTTACAATTCTTTTGCAAGCAACACCTTCAAATTTACAAAAAATACATTGATTCAAAAAGATTCTAAGCTTATTATTAATGTGAGTGTATTTCACATTCAATGATTAAACAGTTATTTTCAACAATTCGACAAAATAATAAAAAACAGATATATACTTTGCAAAGGACAAGATATAAGGAGGCTAAATTATCTATGCAAATTGCAATTTGTGATGAAAGCTGTGAAGAAACCGAGGAAATAAGAAACTGCTTACAAAACTATTTTTCACATAAATCTCTGAGTTTTGATATAAGCAGTTATACGCGAAGCACTGATTTGCTTTATGAAATTGAAGACGGAAGGATTTTTGATATTATATTTATCGAAACAAGACTTCACAACAGAAACGGAATAAACACCGCCAGATTATTAAGAAGCATAAACTTTTCAGGCGAAATCATCTTAACCGCACAAAACTGTGAATATGCAATTGACGGATATGAAGTTAATGCATGCGGTTATGTGTTAATACCTATATGCACCAAGAAATTCTTTGATGCAATGGACAGAGCAACTCAAAAATTAAACGAAGATGTGTATTTCATTAAACACCGAGGTGATGTAATCGCCTTGCCTCTCAACGATATTTTATTTATTGAAAGCAACAATACAAAATGTATTATTCACGGAAAAGACGGCTATAACCACACTGTATATACTCAACTTCGTAAAATCGAAACCGAGCTTAATGACTCCAGGTTTCTCCGCTGTCATCAAAGCTATATTGTAAACATGAATCATATATGCAAAGCAGATAAATGTTTTGAACTAACAAACGGTGAAAAAATTTTAATAAGACAGAGAAACTTAAAGGAAATAAGAAACTTTTACCTTAATTATATAAACAAAAGATAAACATATTTAAAATCGCTATTGAAAAAAATCCTTGGTGTGTGATAAACTGAAAACCGACATAAACTAAAGGCGGTAATCATAATGAACAGCGCACCTACTTCATACAGAAGAACAAAATTCGCGTGTTATACAGCATATTTTACAATGTCATCAATATTCAGCCTACCTCCACTGCTTTTTGTTACGCTCAGGGAAACTTACGGTATTTCTTATACCTTACTTGGTACTCTTGTGCTTACAAACTTCTGTACACAGCTCGGAATTGATCTTGTTTTCACATTCTTTTCAAAACATTTCAATATCAAAAAAGTTGTAAGGCTAATGCCGCTTCTCACTTCACTAGGTCTTATGATTTATGCTCTTATTCCTACTTTCTTTCCGGACACAGCGTACATAGGGTTACTTATCGGCACAATATTATTTTCAGTTTCGGCAGGTCTGTCTGAAGTTTTACTAAGCCCTATGATTGCAGCCATTCCCTCTGATAATCCACAAAAAGATATGAGTATGCTTCACTCACTCTATGCGTTCGGGGTTGTTTCAGTCGTTACTGTAAGCACTGCTTTTCTTAAAATTTTCGGCACACATAATTGGATGTATCTCACACTTTTCTTTGCGGCTCTGCCGGTTATTGCGGCAATACTCTTCATGTTATCCCCAATGCCTGACATGAGCGAGCACAGTACATCGACAGATCCGCACGGAACAAAGAAGCGTTCTTTAGGTCTTGCTCTTTGCGTCGGTTGTATTTTCTTCGGAAGCTGTGCTGAAAATGCAATGAGCAACTGGATTTCAAGCTATATGGAGAATGCACTCCACATTGAAAAAAGTGTCGGTGATATTCTCGGTGTTGCAATGTTTGCCATACTCCTTGGCATTGCAAGAATTTGTTATGCAAAATACGGAAAAAATATTTCAAGAGTTCTTCTTTGCGGTATGATTGGTGCTGCAATATGTTACCTTATTGCCGGTCTTTCATTAAATATATATCCTGCATTTATTGCCTGCATCTTTACAGGTCTTTTCACTTCGATGCTCTGGCCCGGCACATTAATACTTATGGAAGAAAAAATACCTAACGCAGGTGTTGCTGCATTTGCGCTAATGGCAGCAGGCGGAGATCTTGGTGCATCAATAGCACCTCAGCTGATGGGAATTGTTGTTGACAAAGTATCTGTCAGCAGCTTCGCCGCCGAGCTTTCTGAACAAATTAATCTTTCTGTAGAACAGATAGGACTGAAATCCGGTATGTTGGTAACATCTTTGTTCCCGATAATCGGAACTGCAGTTTTGATTTATATTATACGCTTTTTCAAAAAAAGCAATGTATAGCGGACGGTGTTGTTATGGATAAAAGAATTAATGATCAGCTTTCCTTTTCACTTGAAATCGACAAAGTAAAAAACATTTTCAGGCAAACGCACCTGACAGATAACGGAAGAAGTGAAAATGATGCCGAGCATTCGTGGCACATGGCTGTAATGGCTTATCTTCTCAAAGAATATGCTAACGAAAAAATTGACATTGCTAAGGTTATGATAATGTGTCTTATACATGACATTGTAGAAATTGATGCCGGTGACACCTACGCTTATGACGAACATAGCCTTAAAACTCAAAAGGAAAGAGAAGATTCTGCAAAGGAAAGGATTTTCTCAATTCTGCCCGATGACCAGAAAAAGGAATTCATTTCTCTGTTTGATGAATTTGAAGCTTATGAAACGGCAGAATCAAAATTTGCACATGCAATGGACAACCTTCAGCCGCTTATGCTCAATGACTCAAATAACGGAGCTGATTGGCGAAGACACGGTGTAACTAAAGAAAAAATTTATAAAAGGCAAAGCAAAACCAGACTTGGCTCAGAAAAGATTTTTGAAATTGCAGACTCTATTATCCGTAAAAACATAGAAAAGGGTAACATAAAAGAATAAGTTTAAAGGCGGCAGAAGTTCAACCTCTGTCGCCTTTTATCACATATGAAAGCCAGCGGCTCAGCCGATGGATACTAATTTATATGTTGCAAGGTTTTTTCAACTAACTTATCAATGTCAACTGTTCCAATTCCAAAAATTGATGTATGAATTTTATTATTTACAGGCTTACTCCAATATTCATCAATACATTTATCTGTACCGCGCATTCCGAGAATTGAACCGACAGTAGCACCGTTGCAGTCAGTATCAAAAGCCATACCGACTGCAATGCAAATTGATTTACTGAAATCACCATTTCCGTAAAGAAGTGCAGCAGTAACTATCATTGCATTTGAAATTGTGTGACACCATCCGTGGTCAGTATGTTCATCAAAATCAGTATGAATAATTTCATGACATTCTTTTTCCGTAACACCGTTTTTGAAACCGTTAATAACTTTAATAATGGCTTCATAAAGTCTTGAAGTTGACGGAATCTGCGCAAGGCCGCCGAGAATTATATCTTCAATATTATCTGTTACAGCGGCACAGGCAATCATTGCAGAAACAAACATTTCACCGTAAATTCCGTTTTTGACATGAGAAATACATGCATCCCTAAATGCCATTTCTGCAGCTTTTTCAGGCTTACCCGGATTAATATATCCGAAATAATCTCCGCGAATCTGTGCTCCGATCCATTCACGGCATGCATTTTTATATACAGCAGACGAAGGCGGATTCAGGCAATTAATAAAGTTTACATAAGCAATTCTTTCGGCTGTGAAATATGAATTAACAGACTGATATTTAAGCCACGCGTTTGCAACATCATCGCTTTCGAAATCACGGCCGGATTCTTCAATAATCCTTTGTGCAAGAACTGTATAATTTGTATCATCATCAACCGGCATTCCGTCAACAGTATCGGCATACGGCTTATCTTTGAACCAAAATTTATATTTTTTATGAGTATCCGATGTTATATCCGTACTGAGAATATATCTGTTTAAGGGGAAATTATCGGTTTCTTTTAAAAAAGGTATAAGCTCATCGCTTCTGATACCTTCAATCGGTTTACCAAGTAAGCAGCCGATTGCCCTGCCGAGCCATGCACCGCGGATTTTTTTTGCCATCAGAGCTTCATCGGGAATATTCTTTTCAAAATTGTGAGAAATCCGAAGATTTTTAATTTCATTCAAATCTGAAGGCTCAATATATTCGTAGTCTTTACGCATTTCTGCATTGATTACAATATCAAAAATAATATCACTCATTCTGTTTTTTATGTCGCCGTTTTCAAGTGCGGCAACTGACTCAAAAAGTGATTTATACTTTTCAACATCAAGACCCTCTTCAATGCACTGGTTATATTCCAGCAATAAGTCCGAAGGATACCTGTTAAATCCGTTAACATCAAAATAATCCTTTTTAATTTCAATACCGTAATTTTTTGCAAACATTTAATCACCTTCAAGTTAAAATTATAATGCGGCAAAAATCTGTTTTAATACTTTGAACAGATAATCAAAAAATCTTACAAGCGCATCAAAAAATGTTACATTCCATCTTTCTGTAGTGTTCATGTTTTCCTCAGTCATGGGTAAAATTGAATTCATCTCTTTATCATACACAAGGTACTGTGGATAATCAGGATTTGATTTAACCGTAAAATTATTGTTATTTACAATTTCGGATACAAGGTCACTCACACAGTCAGGAAAATTATTATGCTCAAGATTTTTGATAAACCATGTGGTATCAGGCGAAATACAGGTTGATGCGTCAATCTGTTTATCCGGTGAGATATACCAAGAAGCTGAATTATTTATATAATCATCTGACAATTTTCCGTCTGCATGAGAAGCTGTTGCACCGAAGCTGCTCAATTTTACCGTTACAGTTCCGTCAGCAAGCTCAACAGAATTAGCAGTCAACGGTAAGAGCTGAATTCCGTATTTAACAATGTTTGAGAATTCAATTCCGCGCTCCGCCTGAGCTAAAGAAAAGTTTTCAAATTCTTCAAAAACATTTTTACGGTAATTTTCAATCTTATTTATCAGACCTGCATAGTCATTTTTATCTGAGCCGTAAAATACAGTTTCCATTGCCCTGTCAAAGTCTTCGGCACTTACCATGCTCCAATAAGCCGGAAAAGTACCAAAGCTGTTGATAAGAATTTCAGGAAAAATATCAAGATAAATATCCTTCATTACATTGTTAACAGCCCAACATGTTATATCAAGCGAATAATTTTTATTCATCAGTGTAGCCAAAGACTGCAGAAGCTCGGTATAATAATCACCAAGACCTAAATCATAATCATAAGCAAATCGTTCGACACTGTCTGCATCAAAGTACATTTCGCCGGTAAATGCTTTGCTGCACTGGTCAGCACCGTACATACTGCTTGCATAGTGAATAACTTCCTGAACATTTTCTCCGTCATATTTCTGCATATATGCAGCAACAACATTTGAACCGAGGCATCTGCCGTAAAGAGCAACCTTTTCTGCACCCGTCACATAAAGAATATCTTCAATATACTGATGAAGTGAATCAGCAATTACAAGAGGGTCAAGTCGCCAGTCATAGTGGAATTTATATGCAGTGGGATTATATTTACCGTCCTTATTCTTATAATTCTTTAAAGTTTTTCTGTTCCATGTCCAGTCTGCCCGTGTGTTATTTGTTGCTTCACCGTTATTATCAAGCTTAATCGGTTCAAAAACAGGAACAAGAGTATCAACAAGCTCATCGCAGAAATTGTCCCACTTCTGAGTAAAAAAGGCTTTTGCAAAAACAGGTAAAATTTCTTTTGCCTTTTCTTCTATAAAGCTATTTTCTATTTTCAAAGGATATATCTGTGTTTTTGTGCCGTCGGAGTTATCCTTGACAAGCACTGCACCGTAACCGCAAACATGAATTACAGGAATATCTGCACCGGCAGAAGCTGCTGAGCTAACGGGTGCAACCGTCAGACAAGCAGACGAAACCAGAACCAAAGCCAGAAAAACAGATAAAAGTTTTTTCATTATACGATAACTCCTTATATAAGTAGTAAAAGAATTAATAACAATAATAAATCAATATTT
>JAZQGE010000022.1:0-60041 GCA_045539895.1 Acutalibacteraceae bacterium | reverse complement strand
TATATTGTTAATAAAAAATAAAATATTACATTCTTTTGTTGATTAATTCCTTGGAAAATGATATAATTTATTGAAAATTTGTTTGTAATAATTTCAAAGAAGGAAATGGAAATGGCAGAAACAAAGAAAAAAACAAATACCTCCAATAAGAATCAGTCAAATAAATCAACACAGAAAAAAAACAGCTCATCTGCATCTGCTCGTTCGAAATCTGTTCCGTCTAGAAAAACGGTTTCGGATAACCGCTCAGGTTCGAATAAACAGATTGCGTCTTGTCTTCTTTTTGCTGTAGCTCTCTTTTTACTTTGTGTAATAATAATTCCAAGCGGAGTAACAGCTGAAGAAGCAAATGCATGGCAAAATATTAAGGATGGTTTTTTCGGTATATTCGGCCTTGGTGCGGTTGCAGTGCCGTTTCTCCTCGGTTATATTGCCCTTGCTGTTTCAAGAGAAATGCCGGTTATTAATATTGTTCTTCGCTCTCTGGGTGCTGTTGCATCTTGCACGGGAGTAACATCTTTTATGCATCTTGTTTTGAATAATAAAGACTATCTACAGAGCGCGGTTATCACAGATCAAATGAAAAATGCAATGAATATTGGTTTCAGATTTTCAAATCCCGGTGCAATCGGTGCTTTGTTTGGCGGCTTTCTTGCGAGTTTGTTCGGTAAGGCAGCGGCAATTTTTACACTTATTATTTTGATATTTGTACTTGTTATGTTGTTTACAGGTACAAGTCTTGCGAAGCTTTCAGATGTTGTTTCGGTTCCGTTTTACAGATTGGCTGATTATCTGAGGGGCAGAATGCAGACTAATAACGAAATTAAGTCTAAAAAAGAAAAATCTGTCAAGAAAACATATAAAACTCCTGAAAGCGGAGATATTTTTACCGATGAAAAAACTGATGAAGATTTACATCGTAGAAAGAGAAAACAATTTGCTTCAGAAGAGCCTGCTGAAGTTATACCGGTTGATGTTTCAATTACTCCTCCCGAATCAGATGAAGACATTGATGAAATTGTTGTTCCTCAGTTCAATCCAATGCCTATACCTTCGTTTGGTGGTACACCGGTTTATAATCAGAATTCAGGGTCAGATGAAACTGCTCCCGTAGATAAGGAGCCGGAAAATATAGATGAACCTGAAAATATTGTCTCTGCAGATATTCCTGTTTCACGCGGTCCGGTGAAACTTACAGATGATGTTATTGACTTAATCAATAAAGCGAGTTCAGAGCCCAAGGTTGAAATCTTAACGGATACAGATGAAGATAATAAAGAACCTGATGAAATTGAAGAAGAACCCGAACATGTATATGTTCTTCCTGATGTAGAGTGTCTTGCCAAAGCCAACAGCTCAGGCGATCTTGATGTAATGGATGAGCTTACTGCTAATGCAAACAAGCTTGTCGAAACTCTCCGTAGCTTTAATATTGAAACAAAAATTGTCGATATTGCCCGCGGACCTTCTGTTACGAGATATGAAATTCAGCCTGCACCGGGTATCAAAATCAGCCGTATTGCAAACCTCGCTGACGATATTGCCATGAATCTTGCGGCTTCAGGTGTCCGTATCGAAGCTCCGATTCCGAACAAAGCTGCTGTCGGTATAGAAATACCAAATAGGACCAGACTTACTGTAAGTCTTCGCGAAATTATTGATTCACCTCAATTTAAATCGGCTACAAGCAAGCTCAATGTTGCACTTGGTAAAGATATTTCAGGTAATGTCACTTGTACTGACCTTGCTAAAATGCCTCATCTTCTTATTGCAGGTACAACGGGTTCTGGTAAATCTGTTTGTTTGAACGCGATGATCATTTCAATTCTCTTTAATTCAACTCCCGACGAAGTCAAGCTTATCATGATTGACCCTAAACAGGTTGAGTTTACTGTTTACAGAGATATTCCTCACCTTATGGTGCCTGTTGTTTCAGATCCGAGAAAGGCTGCAGGTGCACTTGCTTGGGCAGTATCTGAAATGACAAAGCGTTATAAAATGTTCTCTGAAAAAGGTGTCCGTGACATTAAGGGATACAATAAAATGGCAGCTAAGGACCCTGAAATGACACCTATGCATCAGATAGTTATTTTTATTGATGAGCTTTCTGACCTTATGATGGTTGCTCAGAATGAAGTTGAAGATTCAATCTGCCGTCTTGCACAGATGGCTCGTGCTGCAGGCATGCACCTTGTTATTGCAACTCAGCGTCCTTCAGTTAATGTTATAACAGGTATCATCAAGGCTAACATACCCAGCCGAATTGCTCTTTTTGTTTCTTCTCAGATTGACTCTCGCACAATTATTGATACAGCGGGTGCAGAAAAACTTCTGGGTAACGGTGATATGCTGTTCAGCCCCGTAGGTGTTTCCAAGCCTGTCAGACTTCAGGGTTGTTATGTATCGGATGAAGAAGTTGAACGCGTTGTAGACTTCATCAAAACTCAGGGTGAATGCGAATACGACAGCTCTGTTATGGAGGAAATTGAAAAGCAGACTGTTGCCGAAAAGAAAAAAGAAGGCTACCATGTTGATGCTGATGCTTCTCCTGACAGCGGTGCAGATGAAGAAACAATGCGTGCAATCGGTGTTGTTGTTGAGCATCAGATGGCTTCAACTACTCTTCTTCAGAGAAAGCTCAAAATCGGTTATGCGAAGGCTGCAAGAATAATGGATGAGCTCGAAGAAAAGGGTGTAATAGGTCCGTTTGAAGGCAGTAAACCGAGAAAGGTCTTAATGTCAAAACAGCAGTATAATGAGATGCTTGCTATGGGCGACGGAGGTTTTGTCAGCCTGGGCGGCAGTGAGGAGTAAATAATGCCATTTTTCCCGATTAATATGCAGGAAGTAAAAGAACGCGGATGGGATCAGGTCGATTTCGTCTATGTATGCGGTGATGCATATGTTGACCATCCCAGTTTTGGCGCAGCAATAATTTGCAGGGTGCTTGAAAGCAGGGGATACCGTGTTGCGTTTCTTGCTCAGCCGGATGGGCGCACAAACGATGATTTTCTTCGCTTTGGCAGACCGCGCCTTGGATTTTTTGTCAGCAGCGGTAATATAGATTCTATGGTTGCGCATTACACTGCTGCAAAAAAGCACAGAAGTGACGATGCGTATTCACCTGGCGGAAAATCCGGCAGAAGACCTGACCGTGCTGTAATTGTATATTGCAATAAAATCAGAGAGCTTTACGGTGATGTGCCTATAATTATTGGCGGTCTTGAAGCATCTCTTCGCAGATTTGCTCATTATGATTATTGGGATAATAAAGTCAGGCGCTCAATACTTTTTGATTCTCAGGCTGATTTGCTGTCCTATGGTATGGGTGAAAATCAGACTATTGAAATTGCAGACAGACTTAATGCAGGTGAGCATATTTCTCAGCTTCGCGATATTAAAGGCACTTGTTATGCCTGCGATGTGAGAGAAACTCCCCTTATGGGTGCGGAATGTCCTTCTTTTGAAAATGTAGTAAATAATAAACGCGAATATGCTGTTTCATGCAGAATCCAGATGGATGAAGCCGACCATATCAGAGGTAAGCTTGTAAAACAGCGCCACGGCAATAAAATGCTTGTTCAGAATCCTCCAATGCCTCCGCTTACAACAGATGAGCTGGATTCTGTTTACAGGCTTCCGTTTATGCGGGCCGTTCATCCTTGTTATGATAAAGACGGTGGTGTGCCTGCAATTGCAGAGGTTGAGTTCTCAATTACACATAACCGCGGTTGTTTCGGAGCATGCAATTTCTGCTCTCTTGCCTTTCATCAGGGCAGATTTATAACCTCCAGAAGTAAAGAATCAATAATTGAAGAGGCTAAACTTCTTACAACATTGCCGGGTTTTAAGGGCTATATCCACGATATTGGCGGACCCACTGCAAATTTCCGCAGACCTGCTTGTGATATACAGCTTGAGAAAGGTCTGTGTAAAGGAAAAAAGTGTTTGGCACCCAAACCTTGTCCGAATCTTATATCAAACCATGAAGAATATCTTGATATTCTCAGGCAGGTAAGAAAGCTGCCTAAAGTAAAAAAAGTGTTCATTCGCTCCGGCATCAGGTTTGATTATCTTTTGGCTGATAAAGATGAAAAGTTCTTCCGTGAACTTGTAGAGCATCATACAAGCGGACAGTTAAAAGTAGCACCTGAACACTGTTCAGCAGATGTTCTTGATGCAATGGGCAAACCTCATATTGAAACTTACCTTGAGTTTTCAAGAAGATACTTCAAATATAATAAAGAGCTCGGCAAAGAACAGTATCTTGTTCCTTATCTTATGTCCTCACATCCGGGAAGTACACTTAAGGATGCTGTAGAGCTTGCTGTATTTCTAAAAAAGAACAAAATCAGACCTGAACAGGTTCAGGATTTTTATCCTACCCCCGGTACAGTTTCAACCTGTATGTTTTATACAGGGCTTGATCCATATACTTTAAAAGAGGTTTATGTTGCAAGAAATGAACACGACAAAGCGCTTCAGAGAGCGTTGCTTCAATATTTTAATCCAAAAAACAGAGCACTTGTTACAGAGGCTTTGCGAAAAGCAGGAAGATCTGACCTGATAGGTAACGGTCCTAATTGTCTGATTAAGGATGATTCAAAAAAATATTCTGGCAGTAAAACTTACCCCGACAGGAGAAATAAAACTTATGGCAAAAAGAAGCGATAAAAAAACAAAGTTTATTCTTATGGCAATTATTATTGCTGTCATTATCGTTTCGGGTGTCGTTATAGGCGGCGATCCATTTTATTTCTTGAAAGAAAATGATGATACGGTTATTACAAATTCTCCTTTTTCAGTTCATTTTATTGATGTGGGGCAAGGAGATTGCACTCTTATTAAAACCGATAAAGGCAATATGCTTATTGATGCCGGTGAAAACGGCAACGAGAGTGTTGTCATTAATTATCTGAATAATCAGGGGATAGATTCGCTGACATATCTTGTTGCTACTCATCCGCATTCAGATCATATCGGCGGTGTAGAAGAGGTTATAGAAGCTTTTGATGTTCAGAATGTCATTATGCCAAGGCTTTCAAAAAATAACACACCCACAACACAGACATATGAAAATATGCTTAAAGCTATAAAAAATTGCGGAGCTAAAGTTATTGCAGCAAAGCCCGGAAATGAATATTCATTCGGTGATGTAAGTTTTAAGATACTTTCGCCTTATGTTCAGGATGAAAATTTAAATAATATGTCCGTATCCTTAAAGTTGACATATCTGAATCATAGCTTTATGTTTACGGGCGATGCAGAAAAAGAAGTAGAAAAGCAGATTTTAAAAAATAACAGCGACCTTTCTGCTGATGTTTATAAAGTTGCCCATCACGGAAGCTCAACCTCTAATACTTCAGAATTTATTGATGCTGTAAATCCAGAATTTGCAATCATTTCCTGTGCTACCGATAACAGCTACGGTCATCCGCATGACGAAATTGTAGAGCTGTTTAATGAAAAAAACATTCCTTATTACACTACTGCTGAATGGGGCACTATTGTTTTTGAAGCAAAAGGTAAGGGCTTGGAAATGCTTGCTGTTAAAGGTGATGGAATTGAGGTTTCGTGAGGTGATTATATGAAACTGATTGTAGACAGAATTGAGGAAAATACAGTTGTTTGTGAAACCGAAGAAACGGGATTTGTCACAATTAATCTTATTGATTTACCTGATGGTGTTCATGAAGGAAGTATATTAATCTTCGAAAACGGTTCATATTTTGTTGATCTGAATGAAGAACAAGAAAGACGCGAAAAGCTGTTTGCTTTACAGGAAGATATTTTTGATGAATAATTGTCAGAATTAACTTCATTTTTTGTAAGGTTAAGCAGTTGATTTATATTGACAAAATACTGGTATTATGTTAATATAAATCGAATGATGTCTTTATGTTCGATGCAGTGATGTCGGCAAGATTGATTATAGTTATTATTGCGGTTTTTTTGCTTTTTTATACCATAATCAAACCTTGCCATGTTGCAAGGTTTTTTTTGAGAAAGGAGTTAAGTATGAAGGCGTATTTTGAAAATTGTTTCAAATATTCAGATGGCAGCTTCGTCAAAACTTCCTTCCCTGTCGATTTATTTCTTGGGGGAGACACCCTCGATATTATGTTTAATAATTGCTTTATTTTTCCCGCTTTTTGTGATGTGCATGTTCATCTCAGAGAGCCGGGTTTTTTTTATAAGGAAAGCATTGCGACAGGTACAAAGGCGAGTGCGAGAGGCGGATATACCGATGTTTTTTCAATGCCTAATCTCAATCCCGTGCCGGATTGTATTGATTCTTTAAATCAACAGCTTGATATAATTAAAAATGATGCCGTAATTAATGTTCATCCTTATGCTTCAATTACCGTTGGTCAGAAGGGTGAAGCTCTTTCGGATTTGGAGGGGTTAGCGCCTTTATGCGCAGGCTTTTCTGATGACGGCAAGGGAGTGCAAAATGAAGAGCTAATGCGCGAAGCGATGATTAAAGCCAAGGAGCTTGACAAAATCATTGTTGCACACTGCGAAGATAATTCTTTACTTCATGGCGGATATATTCACGATGGTGAGTATGCCAAAATGAATGGGCACAAAGGTATATGCAGCGAAAGCGAATGGAAACCGATTGAGCGTGATTTAAAACTTGCAGAAGAAATCGGCTGCAAATATCATGTTTGCCATATATCAACCAAAGAAAGCGTACAGCTTATCCGTGAGGCAAAAAAACGCGGTGTTGATGTCACTTGCGAAACAGGTCCTCATTATCTTGTTATGAATGACAGCATGCTTAAAGATGAGGGCAGATTTAAAATGAATCCGCCTATCAGAAGCGAAGAGGACAGGCTTGCACTCGTTGAGGGCATAATAGACGGCACAATTGATATGATTGCTACTGACCATGCTCCTCACAGTGCAGAAGAAAAATCAAAAGGTCTTGCAGGCAGCATGATGGGTATTGTCGGAATAGAAACCGCATTTCCCGTTCTTTATACAAAGCTTGTTAAAGAGGGTGTAATAACCCTTGAAAAACTGATTGAACTTTTATCAGTCAATCCAAGAAAACGTTTCGGTTTACCTGAAACAGAAGATTATTGTGTATATAACCTTGAAAAGGCTTATAAAATAAATCCGGACGAGTTTTTATCAAAGGGAAAAAGTACACCTTTTGAAGGCGAAACAGTGTTCGGCGAATGTGAACTTACAGTATGCGGAGGTAAAGCAGTATGGATAAACAGAAAATAATGCAGTATGACAGAAAAATTGTGCTTGAAGACGGTAGTGAATACTACGGCTACAGCTTCGGTTATGAATGCGAGCGAGTTTGTGAGCTTGTGTTCAACACTTGTATGCTCGGTTATCAGGAAATTATTTCCGACCCGACTTACACATATCAGGCAGTTGTAATGACTTATCCGCTCATCGGTAACTGCGGCACAGCAGATGACGATTTTGAAACAAAAGTTCCTACTCTCGGAGGTCTTATTGTAAGAGAATATAACGATATTCCTTCAAACTTCCGTGCAACCAAGACACTTGCCGAGGTAATGGAAGATTATAAAATCCCTGGTATATTCGGTCCCGATACTCGTGAGCTTACCCGTAAAATTCGTGACAACGGTACTTGCAAGGTGATTTTTACAGCTGCAGATACTCCCAAGGATAAGGCGCTTGAAATTCTTAAGAATACAGAAATTCCTACTGATTCTGTTGAAAAGGTAAGCTGTAAAAAGCGCTGGTATTCCAGAACACCCAACATGAAATACAATGTTGTTGCAATTGATTGCGGTATTAAGCTCAGCCTTATCCGTACACTCAATTCTAAAGGCTGTAACATTACTGTTGTTCCCTACAACACATCAGCTGAAGAAGTAATGAAAATGCAGCCCGACGGTATCTATATTTCAGACGGTCCCGGCAATCCTGAGGATGTCAAGCCGGTTATCGAGCTTGTTAAAACACTTAAGGGCAAATGCCCGATTATCGGCGTAGGTCTTGGTTGTGAAATCATCGGTCTTGCATACGGTGCAAAGTCTTATAAACTTAATTTTGGTCACAGAGGTTGCAACCATTCCGTCAAGTCACTTATCAATAACACATTCCGCAATCATCTACAGAATCACGGCTATGCTGTTGATGAAGATTCAATTAAAGGCACAGAACTTAAAGTTACTCATGTAAATGTTTTTGATAAAACGGTTGAAGGAATCAGCTGTGAAAAAGATAATGTTTACGGTGTACAGTACCTTCCCAGCGAAGGTTCAACATTCTATGAAAGATTTATTACACTTATGAAGGGGGACAAATAAGATGGCTAAGAGAACTGATATTAAAAAGGTACTTGTTATCGGTTCCGGTCCGATTGTTATCGGTCAGGCTGCCGAGTTTGACTATGCCGGTACACAGGCTTGTCTTGCCCTCAAAGAAGAGGGTTACGAGGTTGTTCTCTGTAACTCGAATCCTGCTACTATTATGACAGATACATCAATTGCCGATAAAGTATATATGGAACCGCTCACTCTTGAATATGTTGCAAAGGTTATTCGCTTTGAGCGTCCAGATGCTATTATTCCCGGTATCGGCGGCCAGACAGGTCTTAATCTTGCCATGCAGCTTGAGAAAAAGGGCATACTTAAAGAATGCGGTGTTGAACTTCTCGGCACAAGCAGCAAGAGTATTGAAATGGCAGAAGACCGTGAGCTTTTTAAAGAGCTTTGTGAGCGGCTTGGTGAGCCCGTCCTTCCTTCACTTATTGCCAACACAATGGATGAAGGTCTTGCAGCTGCAAAAGAAATAGGTTATCCTGTTGTTCTCCGTCCTGCATTTACTCTTGGCGGTACTGGCGGCGGGTTTGCTGATAATGAAGAAGAGTGCCGTGAAATCCTCAAAAACGCACTTGCACTTTCTCCTGTTCACCAGGTTCTCGTTGAAAAGAGCATAAAGGGTTATAAAGAAATCGAATATGAAGTAATGCGTGATGCTAATGACACTGCTATTGCGATCTGTAACATGGAAAATGTTGATCCTGTCGGTATTCATACTGGTGACTCTGTTGTTGTTTGCCCCACACAGACTCTTACGGCAAAAGAAAACGCAATGCTTCGTGACAGTGCTCTTAAAATTATCCGTGCACTTGAAATTCAGGGCGGATGTAATGTTCAGTTTGCACTTGACCCGCTTTCATTCTCATATTATCTCATTGAGGTTAATCCCAGAGTTTCGCGTTCGTCAGCTCTTGCTTCCAAAGCAAGTGGCTACCCGATTGCCCGTGTAACAGCAAAAATTGCTATGGGTATGACACTTGATGAAATTAAAATTGCTAACACTCCTGCGGCATTTGAACCTACAATTGACTATGTTGTTACAAAAATGCCCAGATTCCCGTTCGATAAATTCTCAACAGCAAACAATACACTTTCAACCCAGATGAAAGCAACTGGTGAAGTAATGAGTATAGGCAGAACAATTGAGGAAAGCCTTCTCAAAGCTACACGCTCTCTTGAAATCGGTGTTAATCACCTTTATATGAAGAAGTTTGACACATATACTGAGGAAGAACTTCTTAAGTATATCGTCAACGGTACGGATGACCGCTTCTATGCAATTGCTGAGCTTATCAGCAGAGGTACAGACATCGGCATGATTTACCATGCTACAAAAATCGATATGCTCTTTATCGAAAAGATTAAGAATATCGTTATGATGGAGTATGAGGTAAAAGCAAACAAGGGCGATGTTGCAACTCTCTACAAAGCAAAGAAAATGGGCTTCTCCGATGATTTCATTGCTCAGCTCTGGGGCACAACAGGCAAAGCTGTTTACGAAATGCGTGTAGAGAACGATATGTTCCCTGTATATAAAATGATTGATACTTGCGCTGCAGAGTTTGACGGTTATATTCCTTATCTCTATTCAACCTATGAATCGGAGAATGAGTCTATTGTTTCTGATAAGAAAAAGATTGTTGTTCTCGGTTCAGGTCCTATCCGTATCGGTCAGGGTGTTGAGTTTGACTATTCAACCGTTCATGCTGTTACAACAATCAAAAAGAGCGGCTATGAAGCTATTATTATCAACAATAACCCCGAAACTGTTTCAACAGACTATACTTGTTCAGACAAGCTCTATTTTGAGCCTCTGTGCGTTGAAGATGTTATGAACATCATTCACCTTGAAAAGCCTGAGGGTGTTGTTGCATCTCTCGGCGGTCAGACAGCTATCAATCTCTCCGAAGGACTTCGTGACAGAGGTGTCAAGATTATCGGTACAGACTGCGATGCTATTGAGCGCGCGGAAAACCGCGATTCATTTCAGAAGGTTCTTCAGTCACTCAACATTCCTCAGCCCGAAGGTCAGGCTGTCACAAAGATTGAAGACGGTGTTGCTGCAGCAGCAAGAATCGGATATCCCGTGCTTGTCCGTCCTTCATTTGTTCTCGGCGGCAGAGCAATGGAAATTGTTGCTGATGAAGCACAGCTTCGCAGATACCTCAACACAGCTGTTGAAATTGATGAAGACAAGCCTGTTCTTGTTGATAAATACATTGTCGGTAAAGAAGTTGAGGTTGATGCAATCTGCGACGGTACAGATGTTTTTGTTCCCGGTATAATGGAGCTTGTTGAGCGCACAGGTATTCACTCAGGTGACTCAATCAGTGTTTACCCGACCTTCAGTATTTCCGAAAAGGTTCAGGAAACAATTATTGATTACACAAAGAAGCTCGGTCTTGGCATTGGTATTGTTGGCCTTTTCAATATTCAGTTTATTGTTGACAAGGATGATAATGTATTTATCATTGAGGTTAACCCGCGTTCATCAAGAACTGTTCCCTTCCTTTCGAAGTCAACAGGCTACAGCCTTGCAGATATTGCTACTCTGTGTATGCTTGGCAAATCTCTTAAGGAGCAGGGCATTGATTATACTGTAGCACCCAGAAAGAGCCGTTGGTATGTAAAGGCTCCTGCTTTCTCATTCTCTAAGCTCAGAGGTCTTGATGCATATCTTTCACCTGAAATGAAATCAACAGGTGAAGCTATCGGCTATGATAACAGCCTTACACGAGCACTTTATAAAGCACTCCAGGCAAGCGGTATGAATGTTATGAATTACGGTACCGTATTTGCAACAATCTCTGATAAGGATAAGGAAGAAGCGCTTCCGCTTATCCGCCGTTTCTACAACATGGGCTTTAATATTCAGGCAACTGAGGGTACTGCTAATTTCTTCAAAGAAAACGGTATCAGAACACATGCTCTTCCGAAAATCAGTGACGGCAGCGATGAAATTCTTCAGGCAATCCGTCAGGGTTATGTAACATATGTTATCAATACAAGAGATACAAGCTCAGTTGGTGCTCTTTCTGACGGACATGAAATCAGACAGTGTGCTGTTGAAAATAATGTTACAATGTTCACTTCTCTTGATACTGTCAAAGTTCTTCTTGATGTTCTTGAAGAAACAACACTCTTTATTTCAACAATTGATGCGTAAAAAAGGAGATACCATGACACAGGGTATTTATGAGATTATCTCAAATGAAAAAATTGCGCTTAATGTTTATAAAATGGTCCTTAGCGGTGATACTTCAGCTGTCACCGCTTCGGGGCAGTTTGTAAATATCAAACTTGAAGGTAAATTTTTGCGCAGACCTATTTCAATCTGCGATTATGACGATAAAACCATCACTATCATCTATAAGGTAGTAGGTGAGGGTACAGAACAGATGAGTGAAATGAAATCGGGCGATAAGCTCGATGTTCTTGTCGGCTTAGGTAACGGCTACACACTTGATAAAAGCGGCGAGAAACCGCTTCTTATCGGTGGCGGTGTTGGTGTACCTCCAATGTATAATCTATGCAAAAAACTTATTGAACAGGGTAAAAAAGTAACTGTAATTCTTGGATTTAATAATAAAGAAGAAATATTCCTTGAGGATGATTTTAAAGCACTCGGTGCTGATGTAACAGTTACAACTGCTGACGGTTCTTACGGTGTGAAGGGTTTTGTAACCGATGCAATGAAAGACATTGATTACACATATTTCTTTACCTGCGGACCTATGCCCATGTTCAAGGCAATTGAAAGTGTTGCCGTAACAAGCGGTCAGTACAGCTTTGAAGAGCGAATGGGCTGCGGTTTCGGTGCATGTATGGGTTGCAGCTGCAAAACAAAGTACGGAAATAAGCGAATTTGTAAAGACGGACCAGTACTTGAAAGGGAGGAGATAATATGGTAAACACAAAAATTAATTTGTGCGGTATCGAAATCGATAATCCTGTTATCCCTGCCAGCGGTACATTTGGTTTCGGTTATGAATTTGCTGAAATTTATGATATAAACTGTCTTGGCACTTTTTCTTTCAAAGGCACTACCAAGGATGCCCGTTTCGGTAACCCCTGTCCGAGAATTGCTGAGTGTGACAGTGGCATGATAAATGCAGTTGGTCTTCAAAATCCCGGTGTTGACAAGGTTATTGAAAATGAGCTTCCTAAGCTTAAAGCCTGTTTTAATAAACCTGTTATGGCAAATGTCAGCGGTTTTGCTGTTGAAGATTATGCCTATACTGTTGAAAAGCTCGATTCTCAGGAGCAAATTGGCTGGTTTGAAGTAAATGTTTCCTGTCCCAATGTTCACGGCGGCGGTATGAGCTTCGGCACATCTCCCGAAGCAGCTGCTGAGGTAACTGCGGCTGTAAGAAAAGTTACGGACAAGCCGCTCTTTATAAAGCTTTCACCAAATGTAACAGACATTGTTTCAATTGCTAAAGCTTGCGAAGAAGCAGGTGCAGACGGTATTAGCATGATTAATACAATGCTCGGTATGAGGATTGACCTTCGTACCAGAAAACCCATTATTGCAAATAAAATGGGCGGTTTTTCAGGCCCAGCAATCAAGCCTGTTGCACTTCGTATGGTTTATCAGGTTTATGAAGCTGTCAAAATTCCGATAATCGGTATGGGTGGCATAGCTTCAGCTGAAGATGTAATAGAAATGATGCTTGCAGGTGCAACTGCAGTTCAAGTTGGTGCACAGAATCTTGTTGACCCGTTTGCTTGCAGAGATATAATTGCAGACTTACCTAATGTTATGGAAAAGTATAAAATAGATGATCTTAATTCAATTATAGGAGGAGCACACTAATGGGAAAAGATGTAATTATTGCTTGTGATTTTGCAAGCAAAGAAGCTGTTATGAACTTTCTTGATAAGTTCACAGATTGCAAGCCTTTTGTAAAAATCGGTATGGAACTTTTTTATGCTGAAGGTCCGTCAATTGTAAAAGAAATCAAGGCAAGAGGACACAAGATTTTCCTTGACCTTAAGCTTCACGACATTCCTAATACAGTTAAAAAGTCAATGGCTGTCCTTTCCGGCCTTGATGTTGATATGACAAATCTTCATGCAGGCGGCACTGTTACTATGATGCAGGCAGGTCTTGAGGGTCTTACCCGTCCCGACGGCTCTCGTCCGCTTCTTATTGCCGTAACTCAGCTTACGTCAACAAGTCAGGAGAGAATGGAAGAAGATCTTCTTATTAATGAGCCTATAGATAAGGTTGTTATGCACTATGCAAGCAATGCTGCAAAGGCGGGTCTTGACGGTGTTGTTTGTTCACCTCTTGAAGCTGGCAAGGTTCATGAAATCTGCGGCAAAAATTTCATGACCGTTACACCCGGTGTCAGATTTGCTGACGGCGATATTGGAGACCAGTCAAGAGTTATGACACCTGCTCAGGCAAAGGAAATCGGAAGTGACTATATTGTTGTTGGTCGTCCGATTACTGCTGCAGAAGATCCTGTTGCAGCTTACAAGCGCTGTGTTGCAGAATTTGTTGGATAATTAAAATATAAAAGGAGATATATCAATGAAGAAGCTTATTGCAAAGGATTTACTTAAAATCAAGGCTGTTTTCTTCCGTCCCGAAGAGCCTTTTACATGGGCAAGCGGTATCAAAAGCCCTGTTTACTGTGACAACCGTCTTATTCTTACAGCACCCGAAGCTCGTAAAGATGTTGAAAACGGTCTTGCAACAATAATTAAAGAAAATTATCCTGAAGTTGAAGTGCTTATGGGTACATCTACTGCAGGTATTGCACATGCTGCAATCACGGCAGAAATCATGGGCCTTCCCATGGGCTATGTCCGTGGCTCAAGTAAGGACCACGGCAGACAGAACAGAATTGAAGGCAAGCTTGAAGTCGGTCAGAAGGTTGTTGTTGTTGAAGATCTTATTTCCACAGGCGGCAGTGTTATTGATGTTGTTGATGCACTTCGTGAAGCAGGTGCAGAGGTTCTTGGCATTGCATCAATCTTCACATATGGTATGCAGAAGGGTCTTGACAGACTTGCTGCAGCAAATGTTAAAAATATAAGCCTTACTGATTTTGATACAATTGCAGAAGTAGCTGCAGAAGAAGGCTATATTGCAACAGAAGATATTGCTAAACTTATCAAATTCCGCAATAACCCCTCAGATGAGAGTTGGATTGGTGAAGCAAAATGAGAAGTCTGATTGATATTCTCGACCTTGAAACTAGTGAAATAGCTCAGCTAATTGATACAGCTAATGATATTATTGCAAATCCTGCAAAATACAGCGAAAAATGCCGCGGAAAGAAGCTTGCGACACTTTTCTTTGAACCGTCCACCCGTACAAGGCTCAGCTTTGAGGCGGCAATGTACGAGCTTGGAGGCAATGTGCTCGGCTTTTCAGCTGCACAGAATTCTTCTGCTGCAAAAGGAGAAAGTGTTGCTGATACAGCAAAAACTACCTCTTGTTATGCGGATATAATTGCAATGCGTCATCCTAAAGAGGGTGCACCTCTTGTTGCAGCTATGAATGCCACTGTTCCTGTAATTAATGCAGGTGACGGCGGTCACAATCATCCCACACAAACACTTACTGACCTTCTCACTATTTACAGAGAAAAGGGCAGACTCGATAATCTTACTGTCGGCTTCTGCGGCGACCTTAAATTCGGCAGGACAGTCCATTCGCTTATTTCTGCTCTTTCCCGATATAAAAATATTAAGTTTGTTCTTGTTTCTCCCGAAGAACTTAAGCTTCCAAGTTATGTAAAGGATGTTCTTAAGAAGAATAATCTTGAATATGTTCAGACTACTGACCTTGACAGCGTCATGCCTGAACTCGATATTCTTTATATGACAAGAGTGCAGCGCGAAAGATTCTTCAACGAGGAAGATTATCTTAGACTTAAAGACAGCTATATTCTTTTTCCTGAAAGACTTGTGAACGCAAAAGCGGACCTTTCAATTCTTCATCCGCTGCCCAGAGTAAATGAAATCAGTGTTGCTATTGATGATGACCCCCGTGCATGCTATTTCAAGCAGGTGCTTAACGGTAAATTTATCCGTATGGCGCTCATTCTTAAGCTTCTGGAGGTAGAATGAAATGAAAATTGATTCTATCAAAAACGGTCTTGTAATCGACCATATTACTGCGGGAAAAGCAATGAAAATTTATAAGCTTCTCGGTCTTGATAATCTTGATTGCCGCGTTGCTTTGATTACAAATGTTTCAAGCAGTAAAATGGGCAAGAAGGATATAATTAAAATTGATGATGATATTATCATTGATACCGATATTCTCGGATATGTTGACCCTGATGCAACTGTAAATATTATTAAAGACGAAGTAATTGTTGAAAAGAAAAAACTTGAGCTTCCCGAAAGACTTACAAATGTAATTGTTTGTAAAAATCCGCGTTGTATTACATCCGTTGAACAGGAATTGCCTCAGATTTTTAAATTAACAGATAAAGAAAACAAAGTTTACAGATGTCTTTACTGCGAAACAAAAGCAAAAAATGCATAAAAAAGAGCTCCCGAAATTTTTCCGGGAGCTCTTTTAACATATAGTGCAAATTGATTTTTCAGTTTTAATCAGATATTACTGTACAAATCCGTCAATAAGCTCTGCAAGCTCTTCTGCATGGTTTTCAATGCAAAGATGTCCGCCACCTGCAACATTGTATACTTTGGCATCGGGGAAAGCTTGAGCAACCTGAGTTTTCATTGCGGAAGTGAGAATAAGGTCTTTGTCAGCCTGAACAAGAAGTACGGGCACTTCAAGATTTGAAATCTTGTCAAAATCATTGCCCATAGCTTTTGCAGATGTAATCATGTTGCTGTAACCTGTGTTATGTATCTGAAGCGGTGCGGAAAAAAGTGACAGATCATAGCTCATTGTGAAGTCGAAGTCCATAAATGCCATGAGCGCAACAAGTCTGAGCAGGGGAGTGATTTTGGTCAGCTTTTCAAAAATGAAGTTTGCCATAGCTCCCATAAGTTTTGAGCTCATCATATCTGCCATCATACCTTCCTGCTCGACAATAGGGCAGGGGCAGAAGAGCATCAGTGATTGGATTTCAGGCTCAAGACATGCAATGTTCATTGCAACTCCGCCGCCCATCGAGTGACCTGCAACATGCCATTCATTGATGGGTGCGATTTTTTTCATAAGGTTAATAACCATTTCTTCGCGTGCTCTGTAATCACTCTCAGAAATTTCAGTTTCGCGTGTGCTGTAACCGAAGCCCGGCAGGTCAACAAGATAGCAGGTATATCCATCATCAATAAGCTGTTTTGCAACAGGTTCCCATGTGTTTGTTGAACAGCCGAAGCCGTGAATCATCATAACCTTTGCCTTTTCATTTTCGGATTTAAAAATACGGTAATGAAGTGTGTATGCACCTTCTTCATAATAAAAGCTGTTATTGTAAGGAGTTTCATACACTGCAAAGCTTGTAAAAACAAACGGTATAAGCATTGCAGCGGCACAAAAAACAGCAATAATCTTTTTGAATGTTGAATTCATTAAAACTACTCCTTATTCATTTATTGTAGGCTTAAAGCCTTTTCCTATAATTTCATTGGCTTCTGTTATTATTGTAAATGTGTTCGGGTCAATTGATTTTATAAGCTTGATGGCAGGTGCAACCTCGTTGCTTCTGAGTACACAGATAAGCATGTTCTTTTCCTGTCCTGTATATGCACCGGTTGCAGGTATAATACTCACTCCGCGAGGAGAATTGTTGACAAGCTCCTGCGATATTTTATCAGCGTGGTCAGTAACAACCATAAGCATTTTACTTTTTGCCATACCGTAAAGGATATAATCAATTACCTTTGAACTTACGAATATTACAATTGCGGCATAAAGAGCGCTTTCAATGCTGCGGAAAACAAAGGCCGAAACAGCAATGACAACCATATCACTGAGCATTACAAGCTTACCGTATGACATGTGCGGAAACACGAGTCTTAAAAGCTTGCTGAGCACATCTGTACCGCCTGTAGTTGAGCCTCTTGCTGCAACAAGAGCAACTCCCGCACCCAGTAAAGCACCGCTGAAGATTGAGGCAAGAAGTTTGTCACCTGTATATTCATAGGGTATCAGTGCAACAAGGTCAATAATAACTGATAGAAGCACCGTAACCCACAGAGTTTTAATAACAAATTTTTTGCCTATAAATTTCAGTGCAAGCAACAGTATGGGAATGTTCAGCGCAAGGTTTACTGCACCTACGGGTAAATCGGTCAAGTAATTGATAACAATTGCAAGACCTGAAAATCCACCCTGGGCAATGTTGTTAGGAACATTGAAAAAGTTGATTGCTGTCGCATAAATAGTACATCCGATTATCCATACTATGTTATCTGCAAGTAATTCAAGCATTTTTTTGGTTTTAACCGATAAAGGTTTTTTAATTTTTTTGCTCAAAATTTTCACCTTCGCAAATTATTCTGAAAAGCTCTCGCATTCTTTCGTTCTGCTCAGTTAAATATAAATATCCGAACAGTGCTTCAAATCCTGTTGCGCTGTGATACTGTGCAACGGAAGCGCCTTTGGGAATGTGTGAAACCTTTGCGTTTCTGCCTCGCTTATATGCGGTAAGTTCTTCATCTGTCAGTATCGGTATAATTTTTTCTGCTGCTACAGACTGTGCGTTTGCGCTTACAAAATTTATCGCAAGGCGGTGAAGCTGTTCCGGAGGTCTGTCACCCTCCAGAGTAAGATGCTCTCTCACTAATGTTTCATAAACTGCATCTCCGAGGTAAGCAAGCGATATAGGGTTTAGAGTATTTGGTTTTATTTTTTCAGAGCCGAGTAAGGTAGCCAATTATTTCACTCCATCAGGGAACATAGTCAAATTCAAGGTCATAAATAACTACACTGTCACCTTCGTTGATTCCAAGCTCAACAAGCCTGTCGAGAATTCCGCTTGTTTCAAGTACTCTCTGAAAGTACTGAAGCGATTCATAGTCATCCAGGTCAGTGCGTTGAAGAATGCGTAGCAGCCATTCAGCCTCAACGAAATATACTCCATCTTCTTCTCTTACTGTAAAGTTTTCGCCTTTTTCAAGCGGCATATCACGGTTGGTGATTTCTTCACTTTCAAATCTTACAACAGGAGGAAGCTTTGAAAGCTTTTCTGCAACTGCATTTATAACTTCCTGTGTGCCTTCGCAAATCGGTGCACACATGCGATAAAGTTTATAACCGTGCTCTGCCATATAATTCTCAAGTCTTTCAAGCTGTTCATCTGTTGCAAGGTCAATTTTGTTTGCAACAACTATTTGTTCGCGCGTTGCGAGTTCTGAATTGAATTTTTCAAGCTCAAGATTAATTTTTTCAAAATCTTCAATCGGGTCGCGTCCTTCGCTGCCGGCTGCATCGACAATGTGTACAAGCATGCGGCAACGCTCAACATGGCGAAGAAATTCGTGTCCCAGACCTATACCTTCGCTTGCACCTTCAATAAGACCCGGTATGTCTGCAATTACAAATGAATTGCCTTCACCCATACGAACAACACCAAGAACCGGTGTAATTGTAGTGAAATGGTAGTCAGCGACAATTGGTTTCGCATCGCTTACAACAGAGATGAAACTTGATTTACCCACATTAGGAAAGCCAAGCAGACCGACATCGGCAATAAGTTTGAGTTCAAGCGAAACTTCCCATTCTTCACCTGGGGCACCCTGCTTTGCAAATCTGGGTGCCTGACGCGTTGCTGTTGCAAAATGTGGGTTACCCCAACCGCCTCTGCCGCCTTTTGCAGCAATATAGGGTTTTGAATCGGAAAGGTCTGCCATTATTTTGCCCGTTTTAATCTCTCTTATTATCGTACCGAGAGGAACTTTGATAATAAGGTCCTCTCCGCGTTTTCCGTTTTTTCTGCCTGATTGACCGTTTGCACCGCTCTGAGCGGTGTATTTTCTTTTATAGCGGAAGTCAGCAAGTGTAGAAAGGTTAGTATCAACTTGAAATACTATATCGCCGCCTTTTCCGCCGTCGCCGCCGTCAGGTCCGCCGGAAGCAACAAACTTTTCGCGGTGGAAGGCAACACAGCCATCGCCGCCTCTGCCGGCTTTGATTGTAATTTTAGCTATATCTACAAATTTCATTTTAAATACCTTTCTTATGAAAGCTCGTGGATGAAAAGACCGCTGAGCAGCTTGGGCTCAAACCAGGTGGATTTTGGCGGCATAATCATACCTGCATCGGCAATGTTTATCAGGTCTTCAAGTGTTGTAGGATACATTGAAAAGGCTATTTTCATGTCACTCTTTACTCGTAATTCAAGCTCTTCAAGTCCTCTGATTCCGCCAACAAAATCAATTCTTTTATCTGTGCGCGGATCATTAATACCAAAAATCGGGGAAATAAGATTGTTCTGGAGAATTGAAACATCAAGTTGTGCGACGGGATCATTTGCATTAAATGTACCTTCCTTTGCAGTCAACTTATACCATTTTCCGTCAATATACATGCCAAATGTGTGTTTTTCGCTAGGCTTGAAAGGTTTATCCTGTTTCACACATTCAAAAGTAAAGCTTTCGCTGATAAGTGTGAGAAGCTGATTTGTTGTGTAACCGTTTGTGTCGCGAATAAGTCTGTTATAATCCATGATTTCAAGCTCATCGCTGGGAAAGCATACCGCAAGAAAATAATTGAATTCTTCTTTGCCATTAAATGACGGATTTTCTTTTCTTCTTTTAAGACCAACTTTTACGGCGGAAGCACAGCGATGATGGCCGTCAGCGATATAAAGTGAATCGATTTTATCAAATTCCTTGCTGATTGCTTTGTTGATATCTGAATCGGAAATTACCCAAACTGTCTGTCTTACACCGTCAGAAATAAAATCGTATTCAGGCTCGTGTTCATCCTGCCATTTTATAATTATTTCTGTTACCTTGTCTGCTTTTTTATAAGTCAGAAAAATTGGCCCCGTATTTGCGTTGCAGGTGTCAACATGGCGGATTCTATCCTGTTCTTTATCAGCTCTTGTAAGTTCGTGCTTTTTAATTTTATTATTGATATAATCGTCTATTGATGCACAACCAACAAGACCTGTCTGACTTCTGCCGTTCATAATCTGTCTGTATACATAAAAGCAGGGTGCATCGTCTTTTACAATAATGCCATCACAAATAAGTTTTTTAAGATTTTCTTTTGCTTTATCATATACGGCATCATCGTAAATGTTTGTGCCGTTAGGCATGTCAATTTCAGCTTTATCAACATGAAGGAAGGAGTATGGGTTGCCTTCAGCCATAACCTTAGCTTCTTCACTGTTCATAACATCATAGGGAAGAGCAGCGACCTTTTCCGCATATTCTTTTTTAGGTCGGTTTGCAAAAAAAGCATTAAAATAAGCCATGTACAATAAATCTCCTTATATTAAAATAAAATCATACATATACAAATTTACAACTTTTATTGACTATTGTCAATAATAAAGAAGAAAAGAGTTGTATTAATTATTTTACAAAAAAAGTAGTGACATTTCACAAAAAGTATGATATAATTCTGTAAATTTATACTATTTTATTTGAATTTCTGATTGGGGATTTTTAATTGTTTGAACAAACGGTAAATATCGACAGAATGGAGCATGCTGTCAGTCTTTTTGGAAGCTTTGATGAGAATATTAGAAAGATTGAGAGTGAATACAGAGTTAGTGTTGTTAGCCGCGGTTCAGAGCTGAAGGTTACTGGTGAGGCAGACGGTGTTTCAAAAGCGGTCCGCGCAATTAACGGTTTACTTACTCTAATTAATAAGGGTGAGGCACTTACTGAGCAGAATGTCCGTTATGTAATGACTCTTGTCGGTGAGGGTAATGAAACACAGATTTCAACAATGGGAAACGACTGTGTATGCATCACTTCAAAAGGCAGACCGGTTAAGCCAAAAACACTCGGTCAGAAAAATTATATCGAGGCAATAAAAAATAATACCATTGTTTTTGGAGTCGGTCCCGCTGGTACGGGTAAAACTTATCTTGCCGTTGCTATGGCAGTAAATGCGTTCCGTGCAAAAGAGGTTAATCGAATTATTCTTACAAGACCTGCCGTTGAAGCTGGAGAAAAGCTCGGTTTTCTTCCCGGTGACCTTCAGCAAAAGGTAGACCCTTATCTTCGACCGCTGTATGATGCTCTTTTTGATATGCTGGGTGCGGAAAATTTTCAAAAATATCAGGAAAGAGGCAGCATTGAGGTTGCGCCGCTTGCTTATATGCGTGGCAGAACGCTCGATGACAGCTTTGTAATTCTTGATGAAGCTCAGAACACTACCCCGGAGCAGATGAAAATGTTTCTCACTCGTCTTGGCTTTAATTCAAAAATGGTTATAACGGGCGATGTTACGCAAATTGATCTGCCGGACGGTAAACGTTCTGGCCTTGTTGAAGTTATCAGAATTTTAAAGAATGTTGATGATATTGAAACAATAACTTTTAACGATAAAGATGTTGTTCGTCATAGATTGGTTCAAGATATTGTTAAAGCTTATGCTAAATATGAAGAACGTAAGAAGAATAAAGAGAGGAGTTAAATAAAGTGAAAAACAAAGTAATTATTTCCGATGAACAGACAAAAGTTAAAATACCGACCGGTTTAAGACTTCTCGTCAGAAGAAGCTGTACTGCGGTTCTTGTAATTGAAGGCTTTGAAGGCTCTGCAGAGGTCAGTGTTACTTTTGTTGATGATGAAAGAATTCGAGAGCTCAATGCTCAGTACCGCAATATTGATTCTTCTACTGATGTTCTTTCCTTCCCTTTGGGCGAAAACGGTGTTTATGACGAAAATCCTGAAACCGGTGCGAAAATGCTTGGCGATATTGTTATTTCAATGGAGCATGCCGTTGCTCAGGCTGACTTGTACAATCATTCTATACAGCGTGAGGTTGCTTTTCTTACCGTTCATTCAATGCTTCATCTTCTTGGTTATGACCATGTTAACGGTGGACTTGAGCGCGTGCGTATGCGCGAAAAAGAAGAAGAGGTACTTATTAAGCTTGGGCTTCACCGTACAAGCAGTTATTATCTTGATGAGGAATAAGTCATGCTTGCCTTTCTGAAAAGCTTTGTTTACGCCTTTAAAGGTGTTGCTTTCGGTATACTTAACGAGCGTAATATGAGAGTACATTTTACTTGTCTTACCTATATGGCTTTTTTCCTTTTAAGGTATGATTTCTTTGCGGTGACACGTACTCAGGCTGCAATACTTTGTCTAGCGGCGGCACTTGTTATTGTTGCGGAATACATAAATACCGCTGTTGAACGCACTGTTGATACAGCTTCAAAAGGCGAAATCAGCGATAACGCGCGCATTGCAAAAGATACGGCAGCAGGTGCTGTTCTTGTTGCAGCAGTGTTTTCGGTTGTTGTAGGTGTTATAATACTTTATCAGCCATTAGCCTTTAAAGCAATGTTCAGCTATTTTGCCGCTAATCCGCTCAGCACAGTATTGTTTGTGATAAGTCTGGTTTTAGCTGTAGTGTTTATGTTTGTCAATCCCCAAAATTATTTAAAGATTTTCAGGAGAAAATAATTTATGAATCAGCAGAAAACAGCTTTTATTGCAATTGTAGGTTGTCCAAATGTTGGCAAATCATCAATTCTTAATAAGCTTCTCGGTGAAAAAATTGCTATTGTATCTGATAAACCACAGACAACCCGCACTCGCATTATGGGAGTGCTTACTCAGGGCGATACTCAGCTTGTTTTTACCGATACACCCGGTTTTCATAAGCCTAAAACCAAGCTTGGTGAAAAAATGATAAAAGCTGTTGATGAAACAATTTCAGGTGTTGATGCTTGCCTTTTTGTTGTTGAGCCCAAAGGTGACCTTCGTCAGACTGAAGAAGAGCTTCTAAAAAAGTTTTCACAGCAGAAAGCAAGAGTAGTTCTTGCCATAAATAAAGTAGATACTATACCTGAAAAAGAAGACCTGATGAAAAGGATTCTTGAGTTTTCTCAGCTTTACAATTTTGAAGCAATAGTTCCTGTTTCTGCTGTGAAGGGCGATAATATGGAGCCGCTGCTTGAAGAGCTTATGAAGTTAGCAGAAGAGGGCTATCACTTTTTTCCGGAGGATACACTAACCGATCAGCCTGAAAGAGTTCTTGCCGCTGAAATGATACGAGAAAAATTGCTTCGCAATCTTGATAAGGAAATTCCGCACGGCACTGCGGTTAGTATTGAACGCATGCGTGAACGCGACGAAGCGGAAATTATTGACATTGAAGCAATAATTTACTGTGAAAAAGAAAGTCACAAAGGTATTATTATCGGTAAAAACGGTGCAATGCTTAAACGCATTTCTACTCGTGCGCGTGAAGATATGGAGCGCTTTTTTGATTGTAAGGTTAATCTTAAATGCTGGGTGAAAGTCAAGGAAGATTGGCGCAACAGAGAAGGTCTTATTCATAATTTCGGTCTTGACTGATATTTATTTCCATTAATATTTTTATCCGAATTTCACACCTTATTTACAGAAAGGATGAATAGCAATGGATATAAATGAAGCTTGGCATAAATTTACCAGAAGCGGCAAAATTACAGATTATTTGAAGTATAGGGAGATAGCCAATGAGGCTGAACACAAACGGACTGATAATAAACGAAAAACAAACAGGTGAAGCTGATCGTCTTGTTACCGTGCTCACCCGTGATATGGGTGTTATCAAAGCGTTTGTAAGGGGAGCGCGAACTGTAAAAAGTCGCTCTCTTTCTTCAACTCAGCTGTTGGCATACTCCCGTTTTTCTATTTATATGAACAGAGATGTTTATACAATTGATGAGGCTGAGCCGATTGAAGTTTTTTTTGGCTTGCGAAAAGATCTTATCAGAACATCACTTTCAATGTATTTCTGCGAGCTTGTTTATGAGCTTGCGCCCGAAAGCACAGATTCTAAAGATATACTTTCTTTTACATTAAATACTCTTTATATGCTTTCAAACAATAAGCTCCCGACAAATCAAATAAAAGCTATTTTTGAGTTTCGTCTGCTGAGCCTTACTGGTTACATGCCTGATCTTATTGGCTGTGCCGGATGTTCGAAGTATATAGATGATTCAATGTTTTTTGATGTCGAAAACTCACAGCTCTATTGTGAAAACTGCAAACCGAGTACTCATGTTTTTCGGATTACATCAGGTGTTGTTTCTGCAATGAGACATATATGTCTTGTAGAACCTGAGAAAGTCTTTTCATTTACTCTGTCTCCATCCGGTCTTAAAAGTCTTTCTGAAATAAGTGAAATTTATTTGCTTGCCCGTACTCAGCGCAGGTATAAGTCTCTTGAGCTTTATAAATCTTTTACATAAAGGAATATTTATCTATGACTAAAAAGGAAAGAAAAAAATATATTATAAACCGTTGTTATTCCGCTCACTATGCAAAGCTTCCAGAAGCTTTCAAGCAAATTAACATTCTGCGCTATCCGGGTTTATGGTTAAGTATTTTTGCAAATACCGAACTATTTAATATTCAAAATCTCACTCCTGAATGTACCGATGTTCTTCTCACTACAAAAAAAAGCGGGGGAAGCTATGAAGCAAACTTAGAAAATCTTGATTATACTCTTCATGTTTTTTATGAACTTAATTATGTGATTGATAAAATGCGTTTTATCGGAGATGATTCATTTATTTATCCTAATCTTACCCATATAATTAAAGTCATTCTTCGCGAAATGCCGAAGATTAAGCATATAGAAATAATTTCTGACGGTAATACTGTGCCGGATGATGAAATAATTGATATTCTTCGAAATCCCGGAATGACTGCGGTTATATATTCTTCAGGAACAAAATTAAATGAAATTATAGCTTTGTTTGAAGAAAGAAGTGTCAACTACGAAATATGTGATAATCCGGTTACATGCAGTTACTGTAAAAACACACATACTGTATTTGTTGAAGGTAAAATATTTCGTTGCCCAATTGCTGCTTATAATTATGCAAATAAGGGTGAGGGTACAGAGGATAAGGATTTTGTCGATATAGTTGCAAGAAAATTATCAATTAAAAATTTAAGACTTGCTATGTTTGATATAACAAATGATCCTCCGCCTGCTGACTGTAAGTCCTGTAAATATAATATTAAATAAAATAATATGCCATGATACTTATTGTTAAAGTATCATGGCAATATTTTTTATGCATTAATTGTTGCTTCTTTTTCAGCTCTTCTTGCAGCAAGCTCGTCAACAATTCTCTGTTTTTCCTTTCCGGAAATCTTATAGAAGAACATCGGAATTGAGCAGAGTAGCATGCTTATACCGGGAACAATTGAAACAAGCGAGAACATTGCAAAATTTTGTGTGCGTGTAAGCTCTGTTGCAGCTACAACGACTTCATTGCTTAGCATCATTGATGGATCAATATCAATGAACATATACATCAGAATGATGCCGCTTGTGGCAAGAGCATTGCCAAGCTTGTTTACAAAGCCCTGACAAGCTGAACCAAGACCGTTGTCGCGGAAACCTGTTTTAAGCTCAAGGTAATCTAGGCAGTCACCAATCATTGCGTTTGAAACAACATTAAGAACACCAAGAGGAATACAGGAAATAAGGATGAACGGAATACAGATGTAAAGATTAGCTGTAAACCAACCGATAAGTGTCGTGAAAATACTTGCAACAAAACCTGCAAGGCAAGTTGTAATAACTATTTTTTTATAATCGAACTTTCTCATTAATTTGGGCATGAGAAGCATTGCACCGAACATACCTACAATAGCGCATACCTGAAAAATAGTCTTTACGGAAGAAACACTCTGTGCAATGTATTTTGTTCTGTCTGCAAGACTCATATCAGGTGTAAGGTCAGGACCGATATAGAACGCGTATCTTGCGACATGAACAGCTGCGGCCTGCACCATATATCGTCCGCTTGAAAGAACACCCATTGCAACAACAAGCATAAGCGGCTTACAAGTAAATATTCTCTTAAGGCTTGAAGGCTCTCCGGGCTGACGGACTTTAACAGGCGGAATAACTCTTTCATTTATGTGACGGTATGAGTTTGCATACATCGCAATACCGATTACAACAGCAACAAGTGCAATAATAAAGTATCTCTGCTTTTCGTATTCAATACCTGTAGTGCCAAGGAGTGCAGGTAGTGTAAAGCCTGCAACAAGGAAAAGCACTTCAGGCAACGCGGAGCCAATGCCGTTGAGGTTTTTCGTGTAAGATATTACATATCCTCTTTCTTCTGCATTACCTGTCATAAGGTTGGGCAGACCCCAGAACGGAACATCTGCCATAGTGTATGCCATACCCCATAAAATATATGTTACAGCAGCATAAATCATAAGAGATGTTGTGCTCATTTCGGGAGCATAGTACATAAGCAATGTGAGAACTGCTATGGGGGGTACTGCATAAAGTATGTATTTTTTCATTTTGCCTCGTTTGGTCGGCTGTCTGCGGTCTGCAATCATACCCATAAGCGGGTCATTGATTGCGTCCCAGATTCGCGCACCGAGCATAAGTATAAGAACGAATGCAAGCGGAAGCTGAAGAACGTTTACATAATAGTCGCTGATGTAACTGGACATCATTGCGTAAATCATACCTTGGCCCATTGCACCGATTGCAAACATATTTAGTTCTTTTTTCGGTACAACATAGCCTTCTCTTTGCGGCTTAGGTTTTGCCATTATTTTACATCCTTTCGGTCATAAGATGTGATTATTTTATCATAAAAATGTATTTTAGTAAAGTAAAAAAACAGAGTTGTTAATATTATTGCTAAAATCAATTAAATAGTGTATAATATTTTCAATATTCTTCGGAGGTATTATTTTATGAAAAAATTTATGTCCGTAATTTCGGTAATTCTTGTCTTTTCTTTGCTTATCTGTATTGCACCTGTTTCTCAAGCTGCGGATATGCCTGAAATTAAGGTTTATGAAGTAGTGAATCTTAACGGTGTTAATATTGAGTACGGTATCTATGGGAATCTTGATGCTGAGCCGCTTCTGCTTTTACCGCCCAATGGGGGAGATATGCATAGTTTTGATGGAAGTATACTTCCCGAAATGGCGAAACATTTTAAGGTTATCTGTGTTTCACCCAGAGCAACCGGTAAATCTGATTGGGTAGAGGGTGGCATGACTTTTGAAGCGATGGCAGAGGATTTAGCTAATCTTCTCGATTATCTAAATATTAAAAAAACACGCATTTTCGGCTTCAGTGACGGCGGAAATTTAGGTGTGGTTTTCACTCTTGCACATCAGGAAAGAGTTGAACAGCTTGTAATTATGGGCTCTAATATCAATACATGGGGCACAAATACATTTGACCAGATTCAGATTACTTATCAGTATATAATTCTTTGTATTGAAGCATGGCTTTATGATGACCCGGAATATGCGAGAAGGCGCGATATAAAGGGCATGATGGTAGGCCAGCCAAGCCTTACATTTGAAGACATTTCTGCAATAAAGGTGCCCGTGCTCAATATTTACGGTGAGCACGATATGATTCAGCGCTGGCATTCAAAGAAAATTACAAAGTCGATTGAAAATGCTCAGGAATTAATGATTGTAGGAGGCGGTCACAGCACCTGTTTTGACCAGACCGATACCGTTATCAATCCCGCATTGCTTAAGTTTTACGGTGTTGAAAAATAAATATTTTCTTAAAAAAGGCATCTGTGTTGATTGACACAGATGCCTTTGTAAAATTTAAGCTATAAGGTTTACTAATGAAACAAGTAACATAAAGAAACTGATATAAGGAGCAATAAGCGGGAAGAAGGGGAGAGTGGCAAGACTTGAAAGGAAGCCGACACCTATCTTGATAGCCATTGTGCTTTCTGCTTCAGAAATGTTCTGCCAGATAAAATAAACATCTTTACCGTTTTCGCAAAATTCGTCAAGACCAACTTCATCTTTTGAATTGCGCTTTTTAAAGCCACACTCTTCAAGGCCTTGGGTAAAAAGCTCTCTCATTGTTTCATCTTTAAAAGTGATAGTAGCTTCAAGCCTGAGTTCATCTGCAGGTTCTTCAACGCGGATGTGACCGTTTTTAAAGCCTGTGCACCACCAGTATTTATCATATTCTCTTGTGAACTGGCGGACATATTCGCCATTAATCTTCTCCTGCCAGTAGAGTGACATTTCCATATAAAGCCAGTCTGACTCCGGAGCGCAAGCATACATTGCCCAATCGCCGTAACCTTTTTCGCTGTGTTCACGGTTGTAAACACCGATTTCACCACCAAAGAATACCATACCGTACTGGCCTTTCCACATCTGAATCATCCAGTCTTTGTTTTCGTAGGTGAAGAAGATGCGGATGTAATCGTATTCAAGAAGAATATAAGGAGATACAAAGTCGTAAATCTTGCCAAAGCCGAAGTTATATTGCCATGCTTCTTTATCGTTGGTGTAATAGTAGTCGTCAACATAGCTGTATTGGTAGCTGAGAACCTGCTGCTTGGTGAGAAAATCCTGTATGAAGTTGCCTTTTTTTGTAACGTTTAATGAGAACTCGCCGTTAAGTACCTGACCGTCAATTTCAGCAGTTGCAAAGATTATAACTTTGCCTACCTTAATACCTTTTACAAATCCGTTTTCATCTACCGTTGCAATGCTTGTGTCTGATGATTTCCATGTGATTTTTGGCTGTGTATCAGTGTTAGTAACGGTAGCGTGAAGCTGAACCTTTTTTCTTACAGTAACAGTTAAGCTGTCGCTTTTAATAACAAGAGTATGAAGTTCTGCTGTTTCAGATAACTTTTCAACTGGTTTTGAGTCTGTGTCGCTTGCAAAAGCAGAAAACTGTGTCATGCTGAAAAGTGTAAATAAAACCATAAGAAAAGATAAGAGTTTAAAGCTTGTCTTTTTGGGATTCATCGGGATCATCCTCCATATTTTAACTTGTCTAAAATATTATATACATTTTTCTGGAAAAGTAAAGTACTTTACAAAATTATTACCTTATTATTACATTTAACATTGAAACAAATGTTCAGAAAATCCTGATTATTCTATAAAATATAGATGCCGAAAAATTAATAATTAATATTTCTAAATAAATATTATCTTAAAGTTATTGGTTATTTTTATCGACAAATGTATTTCTTTGTGTTAAAATTAAATCAACTGATAAAGGAGTTGAATTTATGTCTGCTATAATTTATTTTTTTTGTTATCTTTTTTCTTTTCTGATAGCTTTGCCGGGTATAATAATTTCCGGCGGTGAATCTGTAAACGATTATCAGTTTGATGTAAACCCATCACAACTTGGCGAAGCTGTACCAAACACTCTCAGCAATGTCAATATCTGGGATATGCAGGGGACAGACCTGTTTACAAATCCGAGAGTAAATGAAAAATACAATATTTTAGAGTTCGTCGAGTATATTCAGCTTATGCAGTGCACGGGCGGTAACGCACAGCGCGATTTATTTGTTGACCCGTTGAATTACGATGTGCTTGACGATTATGATTTTTCACCGCTTATTGAAAACTGTAAGGGTATTCTTGAGCTTGGCGCAAAGCCTCACCTCAAGCTTGGTAGTGTGCCGCTCAAATATTCGCAGGGTGCCTTCAAAGGCGGAAGCTTTGATACTAACTTATATCCGCCAGACGATTACGATGTATATTACAATTATATGGTTGCAATGGCAAAGACACTTGTTAATGAATTCGGTGCGGAAGAAGTGCTCACTTGGCGTTTCGGTGTTATGACCGAGTTCGAAAATGCCGATTGGTTTATGGCTCCGGGCGGTGAACCTGATAAAACAGCAGCGGCTTATTGTAAGCTTTATGATTATACTGTCGATGCTCTTCAAAAAAATATAGGCAAGGATGTATTTGTCGGCGCACACGCTATGGTCGTTACAGAAGGCTTGTGGGATGAACGAATTTTTATCAATCACTGTGCAAGCGGAACAAACTACAAAACAGGGGAGAAGGGCACAAGAATTTGCTTTCTTTCCGCTTCATTTTACGATAGCTGTCCGGGTGAATTTACAAGCGGCTATACACTGCCTGAAACAATACGACATCTTCAGCAAGCAGCAAAGGATGCGGGGTTAGAAAATCTGATTTTCGGTGTTGACGAGGGTAGACTTCTCTTTGGCACATCACGTGGTGCTGATGATGACCAGCTTCTTACACGAATGGTCGGTCATACATATCAGGCAGCTTATGATGCAAGACTTAATAAACAACTTATTGAGCAGGGCGGCGATTATTTCTCTTCCTGGGGATATCTTTCGGGTGGTTTGTTTGACGGCTATCCGACAGTAAGCTATCACATTGCAAAGCAACTTTCAGCTTTTGCAGGCAGCAAGCAGGTGAAAGTTGAAAACACTAAATCTGGTGTTATTTACGGTGCCGAGGTTGATGTTCTCTCTGCCTTCGATGGTCAGACACTTCGCATTATGACTTATAACTTCAAAAATAAGCTCGATTACAAAAAGAATGCTGACATAATGCTTAATGTTGATGCCTCTGTTTTTAACAGCGAAAAGGTAAATGTTACAGTTTACACGGTTGATGACAGCTGTAACTATTTTGACGAGTGGCAGCAGGATCGTATAACATATAATATTGGAGATGAGTGTTTTGGCTGGTCACCGGACGACCCGCAGATTGATTCAACCGTAACTCTCAAGGATTCTGCCGCACGCGAACTCTATTTTGCAAATCTTCGCGATAAATATGAGAAGTGTGCACAGCTTAAATCTGTAACTTATAAAGCCGATATTGTTGACGGCAGGGTAGTGCTTGATACATCTCTTTCACCCAATGCAGTTGTTTTCTATGAAATTACTGCAGTAAAATAAATTTACATTCATTTTACCTGTATGACTTATAATGTTTTCAAGGAGGTTGAAAATTTATGAAAAAAACTCTAAGTATTATTCTTGCGGTTATTCTTTCTCTTTCTGCATTTTTTGTTACAGCTTGTGCATCGGACACCAAAACACAGGGCTTTATAGATGACATTATCAACACAAAATCTGTTGCAATCGAGTTTGATAACGATTCGCTGAACAGTTATTCAATTCCTTTTAAAGATTTAACAGTTTATCTGAAAGTATATGATAAAGGTGACGGCTCTTCCGACATTAAAGTTGCTGCCACGGCTAAGCTTTGGTTTTTTGATGTTAAACTTCTTCTAACCGATGGAGAGATATATGCATATCTTCCACTTGTCAGCTTTTGTGTAAGCGATATTCTCGGAGGCAGTATAGATTTTTCAGCAATTTCGGGAGACTTTACCGAAGCTTTCGGTTCTGTCACTTTGCAGGTGCTCGACTGTCTGAAACTTAAAGCAGCAGGCGAGAAAGAAACCGATAAATATGGCAAGGTGTATGTTGAAGAGTTTATACCCGACATCAGAAAAACACTTGACATTGCTGTTAAAAACGGTGTTATCGAAATTCCGGACGAATCCGTTTTTGCTACAATGAGTGATGATGAAATACGTGCTTATCTTCTGAACTTCGGTCAGCAGGGAAAAAACGTTCTCAGAATGCTCGATTCAAATGCAACATTTTATTATGAGGGCAATGAACTTATTGCTTTCGATATTGTACTCTATGACTTAATCGACGACAGCGCAGAGCTTAATTCTAACGATTTGCTTCCAGTAAAAGCAAAATCAATCACTTCTGATGTTTCTGATACTGTGTTTGAAAAACCCATTTCAATTTTTGATCTTTCATCGCTTTTCGCTATGATTTTAGGCTTGCTTTTTGCCTGAAATTTGTGCTTGACAAGAATTTTTTGCGGTGATATAATACAGCTAATTTAATAATATCAAACCGTTGATGCGGAGATAACGGCGAAACAAGCCTTTACAGAGAGCCCGCGATGCTGAAAATCGGGTAAGAAACAGTTCGTCAAATGGACCGCGGAGGGTGCAGTCAAATGTGTTTATAAGCACAGAGTATTCTGCAACGCAAGACACGCGTCAGTTGTCGTGGATATGTCAGTATCCTAAGAGTACACTTTTTAGTGTGAATCAAGGTGGCACCGCGGATAAAAAATTTATTCGTCCTTGACAGAAGCTTTTGTTTTCTGTCAGGGATTTTTTTATTTTGTTTCAGGAGATTATATTATGGTACTTATAACTAAACGATGGCGGATTTTTTAATAAGCTTTTTAACCTTAATTTATATTTTTTGGAGGAATTTATAATGATACTCAATAATGTTGATTTTGACACTTATTTTAAGAATTATCCCGATGAAAACGGCTACTTCGGTAAATACGGCGGAGTATATATTGATGATAAGCTTAAAAATGCAATGGCTGAAATTACTGAGGCCTATTACTCAATCTGTCAGTCCAGAAAGTTTATTGCAGAGCTTCGCAGAATCAGAAAAGAATTTCAGGGCAGACCTACTCCAGTAACTCATCTTGAAAGACTTTCTGATTATCTCGGCGGTAATGTTCAGCATTACGCAAAGCGTGAGGATCTCAACCATTCTGGTGCACATAAACTCAATCATTGTATGGGCGAAGCTCTCCTTGCTAAATATATGGGCAAGAAGAAAGTTATTGCTGAAACCGGTGCAGGCCAGCACGGCGTTGCTCTTGCAACTGCTGCAGCTTATTTCGGTCTTGAATGTGATATTTATATGGGCTCTGTTGATATTAAAAAGCAGGCACCAAATGTTGCGCGCATGAAGATTCTTGGCGCAAATGTTGTTGAGGTTACTCACGGCCTAAAAACTCTCAAAGAGGCTGTTGATGCTGCTTTTGAGGCTTATAGTAAAGAATATAATGATGCTATATATTGTATCGGCTCTGTTCTTGGTCCACATCCGTTCCCGATGATGGTGCGTGATTTCCAGAGTGTTGTCGGTATTGAGGCAAGAGAGCAGTTTGTCGATATGACAGGTCACCTGCCTGATGCAATTGTCGCCTGTGTAGGCGGCGGCTCAAATGCAGCAGGTCTGTTTGCAGGCTTCCTGAATGACCCTGTTGACATTTACGGTATTGAGCCTCTGGGCAGAGGACCCAAGCTTGGCGACCATGCTGCAAGCCTTAAATATGGCACAGAGGGCATTATGCACGGCTTTAACAGCATCATGCCCAAGGATGAAAACGGCGATCCTGCTCCCGTTTACTCCGTTGCAAGCGGTCTTGATTATCCCTCATCGGGCCCCGAACATGCTTTCCTTCAGGAAATAGGCAGAGTAAAGTACGATGTTATCGATGATGAAGAAACAATCGACGCTTTCTTTAAGCTTTCCCGTATGGAGGGTATTATCCCCGCAATTGAAAGCTCACACGCAGTTGCTTACGGTATGAAGCTTGCAAAGACAATGGAGCACGGCTCAGTCCTTATCAATCTCTCCGGCAGAGGCGACAAGGATATGGACTATATTATTGAGAATTATGGCATAAGATAAAAAACATCCCGACAGAAATCAATCTGCCGGGATATTTTTTGTCAGTCTTTTTCAATTGGTGTAATTACTGGCTTTCCGTATTTGTCAAGCAAAACTGTCATGCCGCCTGCATATCCGTTGAAGCTGAAAATATAATTTACACCGGTTTCTTTGTCAACCAATATCTCAACACCGCTGAGTGAGCCTTGGCTGTAAACTTTTTCAAATCTGTTGTCTTTTTTTGGCACAATATAAATCTCCCTTATTGTTTAACGCATACCGTCATAATGCTCTTTGCAGGTATGCTTATATCTCTTTTGAAATTACCCTCATAAATCTTTTCGCAGTTGTGTGTGCTGTCGGTCAGATATATTTGAGCATTGCCGAGAATACCGCCAAGACGGATATTTTCTCCGCTTTCAGCAGGGTTTACTATTACAGTAACATAATTCGTGCCATCGGTAAATGCAACAGTTTTAAGTGCAGAATTTTCAAAATTATCTATTGATCTGATTCTTACCATTCCGGGCTTTATGAACGATGTGAAATGCTTAAACGCATAGTATCGGTTGTAAGTTATAAGCTTTCCGTCTGAATTTCTGTCAAGAAGACCGTCGCCGTTAACGGCCGTCCAACTCTGCCACGATACAGCGTTCATTTTTGTCAGGTCGTCAACTATAACCTGTGCCATATAAATTCCGCTGTCAATTGTTGTGCTGTCAATGGTCAGCGGCAGCTCGCACCATTCACTCATTTCATATTTGAAATTCGGATATTTTTCTTTGAAATTGTCGCCAATCTGCTTTTTTTCTTCGGACTTTGTGTCCATCCAGTATGAGTGTCCGCTGTATGTATCACAAAATTCACAAAGAATTTCACTTTCAAAGAATTTTTCAATATATTCATAGTAAGCCCAGCTCATTTCGCCGCTTTCAGGTCCGTTCAATTTGTAGGGGGAGTTGCGCTTTTTCATTTCAGTTGCAAACATTTCAAGCAGTTCAATTGTTTCATCGGCTGTGTAATGACAGCCCTCCTGACCAACCCATTCGCCGCCCCATTTCCACATCGGCTCGTTAATGGGGGATATGGCATAAATCGGATAGCCCTGCTCAACAAACCAATCAGCAATTGTCAGCACATACTCAACAAAGACTGCGTAGTTTTCTTTAGGAAGATTAGAAGAGTATTCTTCAAATCCGCCCGATGCATGACCGCTTTTTGTCATTGAAAAATGAGGGCTGTTACAGAAAAGTATTATTTTTTCTGCGCCATATTTTACAGCATAGTCCATTATGCGTCTTGCATTCGCATCGCGTGAAAAATCATATTCATATTCACCGGTTTCTTCGTTAAACACATAAAAGCTCTCTGTGCGGCGAGATGTATCCCAAATTCTGCTTTCGGGGTTGTCGTGTTCACCGCCGCCTATATTGTATCGGAAGATTTTAAGTCCCAGACCTTCTTCAGAGCTGTATAATTTTTTTGCAATTTCATCAGCCATATCAGCGCTGTCTATTGTTTGTGCCCACCAGCATGAGCTAGTGCCAAATTCTTCAAATGTCTGGTATTTAGTGGCTCTGTCAATCAAAATTTCATGCCTCCCCATTAAACCTGTAAGCGGTAAGAAACAAAACTGAATTATAGCCAATATTAGCGAAATAATCTTATATATAGTTGTTCACCTCAGCTTTTTTTGCTTTCTGTTTTATCAAGTAGCTTTTTGTATGGCATAAGCATTCCTTCGTTCATTTTATTGCCCATTTTTGATTTGATAGCTTCTGAAGAAAGCATTGCACCTACAAGATACATCAGCATCATTCTGCCGCGCTTTTTCTGCGGAAAATCATATTGACCGTGTGACTTATAGAATTTATGGTCAGCTTTCATCATTCCCTGCATTTGCCAGATAAGGTCGCGGAATATCTTCATGCCGCCGATTCCGTAAAAATTTTGCGGAGGTACATATTTTGCTTTTAGTGCGTAATCAAGTATCTGTGCCAGCTTATCAATCTCACCGTCAGGGTTGACTTCATCGGTTGCAACTCCTGCAAGGAAGTTACCGCCAACCTGTGCGCGTCCTTCAACAATCATTTGTAAGTTGAATTCTTCGCTGTAATTGCCGCTTATAAGATAACCAATAGGCATTCCCATAGTTACTGTACGGTGACCGTTACAGAATTGTCTGTCGTCGTATAACTTAAAGGATGCGCCCATAGAGTGGTCTTTTATCGTGAATGCAATAACTATTGCCTGTGCTGTCTGTATAGTGCCGCGAAGAAATTCGTCAAAACCGTCTTTATATACGCATTTGCCTGATACTGCACAGTTGAAACAGCCGAGGCAGCCTCCTTTGAAAGGATATTCGCCAATATTTATCACTCTGGTCTTATGATTGCATTTTGATTGAAAACGCGCAATCATATTTTTGAGCTGAGTATCGTTGTTTTCGCAGTTTGTAATAATCGCAATATCACCGTTTTTTGAATTGCTGTTATTTTCAGGTACATTAACCGGTTTGCTAACAAAGGGTGAATTTGTAACGGATGGTTTCTCATAAATATTATTTTTAAAACTGAATTCTACAAATTCAAGAAAATCCCGTGCTTCTTTTTGTCCTTTTTCTGTTAGCAAGTCATCCATATCAGCAGAAAGACCTTTAATATACTTAAGTCCAAGGTCTGCACAGTTATCCTGAATATACCTTAGTGCGGTAACATCATAAAAATGCTTTGAAGTGGTAAGCTGTGTGGCAAACTTGCCCTCAAGTGAAATGCCGTTTGTTTTTAAAAGCTCAATAAATCTGTGCAGTTGATAAGGCGCAATGAAAGTATAAACAGGGTAGGAGAAAAGAATAATTTCTGCTTTTTGAATTGCTTCAATTGCGGGCGAAAAATCCCTTTCAAGTGCTTTGATTCTGTGACCTGCATCAAGCACATCAAAGCTGTGTTCCGGATATAATTTCTGCAGATAGTTTACGGTCTGCAGTGTAATGCTGTATTTTCCTTTCGGACTGCCGTTAATAACTAAAATGTTCATTTTTGCCTCCACATTTTATTTAGATAAATAATAGCATATTTCTTAGATTTTATCAATAATTATCCATCTGATAAAATAAATAATATAACAGGCAGTTCACGAATGATATCGCTCAACTGCCTGTTATATTATTTTTTATTGAATATTGAGCTTACTGTAACAACTGTTGCACCGAGTGCAGCTGCGCCTGCAGCTACTTTTGTAATAGCAGTCATTGTTATGCTCTGCTTATCATTGAGGTTTCTTTTAATGGGACCCAGACTTTTGGATTTAAGTCCTAACTCTTTGAAATGAACAACTTTTGTTTTGATGTTATCAGGCTCATTTTCATTGATTTCTACAATTCTGACACAGCTCTGACAACCATCCGTGTAACAGCGGAAGCCAGCAGTTTTGCAATGTCCCATCATAATACCGTTAACATAACAAGTAAAATCATTCAGATGGTCGTGACCAAAAAATGCAGCTTTTACATCACCAGTTTTTTTCCAGCTTTCAAACTGACCTTCGTTATATTGCGGTGCGCACGGGTCTTCTCCGACATAACCGCTCACAACCTTGTCGGTTGCTACATACCTTTTGTCACTTCGGTATGCATGGCCGGAAACCGATTGGTAAAATTCCCATGGCTTTGCTTCTCGCAGTGCTTCATAAATCTCAGTTACCGGTATGTGCTGAAAAAGGACTGCAGGTACAGTTTCACCGCCGTTTTCAGCTTTAAGATCTTCTGCTTTCTTTTCATACCATTCAATCTGATCTTTGTGTACCCAATCGTAAATTGATACATTTGCGGAGGGGCATACATTGTTTGAATCTATAAACCAAAGATTGAGAACAGTTTTGTCGGTGTCACTTGCTTTTACGGTAAGGTTATAATTGAGTTTTCCTGTAATGTTCGGATCATCATTGAAGCAAAGGCAGTCAGGGTGTGAGAAATATGCGTCAAGTAAAGGCTGTTCATCTCTGTCGTGCTCATGATTTCCGAGCACTGCTGCAAATGGAATTCCTGCATCAGAAATTGGTTTTACTATTTTTGCAAGCATTTTCTTCGGTTCATAGGTATCACAGTAAGTATCACCCATAAAAACACAAAGGTCAGGTTTATATTTCTTTACTGCTGTTTTCATAAGAAGCTGCATATCTTCAAACTTTGCTCGCTCAGTTTCCGTGGTAAATTCATTTGCTTCGTGTAAATCGCCGAAGCAGAGAATGCGGAATTTTCCGTTATTGTTGAATTTAAGTTGTTTTTTCATTGTTAATCACCTATTATCAGCCAAAAAGCCCTTCAAAAAGGGGAATGTCAAAACCAAGCTGAGTGTTGTCATAAAATCTTCCGATGTTGTTGAAAAATCCTGCAATAAAGCTGATTGCTTCAACAATTGGATAATAAAGATTTGCAGGTGTTTTATAAACATGTCCGCCTTCATTGCTTGTCTTTTCAATTGTTATATTTCCGATTTTTTCGTCGCTCTCAACTGTATATGAGTTGATAACAATGGAATTTTCAGAAAAGTCTATAAGATTGTAAATCTTTTCTTCTGTAAGATATGCATGTCCTATGTTTTCGCTCAGACCGATGTCTTCGTCATCTCTCGGTCGGTTGACAGAGCCCGATACCATGTAAACCGTACCCTCTGCATTTGTTACGGTACAGCCGTCTGATGTTGAGGCAACAGTTTTATTATTGTACATCACATTTGAGATTGTATAGTAATGGCTGTGACCAAGCAGACAAAGGTCAAAACCGAATTCATCTGCAATCGGTGCCCACATCATTCTGAGAAATTTGTTTTCACTTTCACGGCTTGGAATTCTGCCGCTGTAAAGGTCGTGGTGGAACATGGCAACACGCCACTTAATGTCTTCGTTTGCTTCAACTGCCTGCTTAACAAAGCGGCGGTGGTCACCCATGCTGATGTTGTTACTGTCAATGATAAGGAAAAGTACATCGCCCTTGACAAACCAGTAGTCTGTGCCGACATATGATTTGAGAATCATGTCTGCTGTGTTGGGCTGGTGAGTGAAATATCTGTAATCAACACTCTTTCTGTCGTGGTTACCTACTGTAGTTGCTGTGGGGATTGATTTAAGGAAGGGTGTAGCGCAAAGTCCTGAATATTCCGTGCGAAGTCCATCGCTGCCCTGATCGCCTGCAGAAAGTATAAGGTCAACTGTTTTGCCCTGTGCAAGAGCCTTTGCGACACCTGTTGAAATTGTATAATCAAGATTATATGCGTTGTCGCGAATAGATTCATCATCAAGATTTTCACCTGTGATATGAATATCTGTCATATACATTGCGGTAAAGCTGTCGTCACTGTCAGTTGTGAATGTATAAACCGCACTTTGATAATCACCGGATTTGCAGTAGTAGTTGTATGTTTTGTTTGCTTCAAGGTCTGTAAGCACTGCACCGAGGCGGAAATCACCCTGCGGAGTTGCTTTTGCAGTTGAATTAATCTCTGAAATCTGCTGTCCGATTGCGTTCATCAGCACAACACTTCCACTATCAGTGTAGGAATACCATGAAACATATCTTTCGCTGTCATCACTGCCGGGAGTCATCATAACAGCTGCGTTAATTTCTTTTGCTGATGTCTGCCAATATGTGTTCCAAGTTTCTTTTGAAATTGTCTGTGCACTTGCAGTGAAAGATACTGCACTTGTAATAAGAAATATAAATACCAGTACAATTGATGAGATTTTGCAGAGTTTTCTCATTGCGGACAATCCCTTCTTAATATATTTTTCTAATGAAAATTATATTCTTTTTATAGAATAATTGTCAAGAAAACAATAACATATTTTTATATTTTTGTTTGGTTGTGTTGACCGATAAGAATTGTTTATGTTAAAATATGTTCAGAAAATAAGTTCGGAGGTTATTAAATATGTCAGATTTTAAACCGATTCTCAGGTTTATCGCTTCAAGCGATATTCATTATAACCGTGAAGATCCGTCGAGACTTGCAAACTATGAAAGAGGTCTTGAGCTTGCATACGAATATGCCGAAAGCCAGGAATATAAAAATATAGATGCGCTCTATGTTGTAGGCGATTTTGCAGACAGTGGTAACGACGACCAGTTTGAAGATTTCCGCAAAACCCTTGATACTTGTGTAAAGCCTGAAACAAAATGGATGCTTACAATGGCAAGCCATGAGTATTTCTGCGAAGGCGGTGAGGAAGCAGCACTCAGAAAACTTAAGAACATTATGGGTCAGGAGCCTGATAATCACATTGTTATCAATGGATTTCACTTTATAAGTGTTACAACTACACGCGGCTGTAAATTCAGTGACGAAAAACGCGCATGGATAAAGAAAGAACTTGATGCCGCAACAAAAGCTGACCCCTTTAAGCCGATTTTCTTCTTCCAGCACCCGCACATTCAGGGCACAGTTTACGGCAATGTATATTGGGGCGAGGATGAAATCACCGATATACTTATGAATTATCCGCAGATTATCGATTTTTCGGGTCACTCGCATGCACCCGTCAACGATCCGCGCTCAATTCATCAGCAGCATTTTACCTGTGTAGGTACAGGTAGCTTTAAGTATTTTGAGCTTGATGAGTTTGATAAGGTTTACGGTACGGTTCCACCCGGAGAAAAGAATGCCGCACAGTTCATTATTGTTGAGGCTGATGCTGCCGGCAAGGTAGTAATCCGTCCTTATGATGTCATAACTGAGCGTTTCTTTGATTATACTTGGACTGTGGATACTCCTTGGGAGCCTGATTCCTTCGTTTATACTGATGCTCGCTATCTCACACCTGTCAAGCCTTATTTTGCAGATGAAGCAAGACTTGAGCTTGCGGTTGACGGCAGTGATTTAACAGTAACATTTGATCAGGCAAAAATTGACGAGGACAGAGTGAATGACTATAAGGTAACCGTGCGTCGCAAGTCTGACGGTCTTATTATTCGTCAGGTGTGCTTCTGGTCTAGATATTATCTCAATGATATGCCCGCAACCATTAGCCAGAAGATAGAAGGTTTTGAAGCAGGGGAGTACACAGCAGAGATTTCTGCACAAGGCTTCTGGCATAACAGGTCAACTAATAAGCTCTTTGGAGAATTTATTATTAAGTAAGGTGTTACTATGAATATAATTGAAATTCTCAAAGCAATATTTCTCGGCATTGTTGAAGGTATAACAGAGTGGCTGCCGGTCAGTAGTACGGGTCATATGCTTCTTGTTGATGAATTTCTGACTCTTGATATGAGCGAAGAATTCAAAGAAATGTTCTTTGTTGTTATTCAGCTGGGTGCTATTCTTGCTGTTGTACTTCTTTTCTGGAAAAGGATGATTCCGTTTGACTTTTCCGGAGGCATTAGTGTTAAGAAGCAGACTTTTTCGCTGTGGTTAAAGGTGGCTCTTGCTTGTGTTCCGGGTGCGGTTGTAACTATTCTTTTTGACGATTTTATAGAAGAGCATCTTCACACTCCGTCGGTTATCGCGGCAGCTTTGATTTTTTATGGATTAGCCTTCATTCTTGTTGAAATCAAGACTAAAAATCGTCCTGCAAAAACTCATGTGCTTGAAGAAATTTCATATAAGGAAGCACTTCTTATTGGTCTTTTTCAGGTGCTCTCAATAATTCCCGGAACATCGCGTTCGGGTTCAACCATCATTGGCGCTCTGATAATTGGTGTATCGCGTGTTGCCGCGGCAGAGTTTACATTTTTCCTCGCTGTTCCTGTAATGTTTGGTTTAAGCTTTCTTAAGCTTCTGAGCTTTGGCTTCTGCTTTACTGTAGCAGAGATTGCTGTACTGCTTGCAGGTACTGTAACAGCGTTCCTAGTATCTTTGGCAGTTGTAAAGGCGCTTATGAATTATGTAAAGCGTAAAGATTTCAAGGTTTTCGGCTACTACCGCATAATCCTCGGTGTTATTATTCTTATCTACTACGCACTCTTGAGCAAAATATAGTTAATAACTTTTAAAAACTCCGTATAGATTTTGTTAATCTGTGCGGAGTTTTATCATTTCGGTTTTCGGTTTTACAGGAGGATTTTAACTGTCTATATGCTCCATTAAACATATATTATTATTTGTTAAGCTCAAACAACTGTCATTCACTGACAAGCTGATTCTGAATATTTCGTAATTATATTTTTTGATAAAAAGAAAAAATTCCGAAATTTCTTTTATTATTAATCGCCGTATCTGGCATTGCATCCATTGTGCTGAACTGTATTGAGTGCATTTTATTTTATCAAAGCTGCAGAATTCATTAGGCCGTTTTTTAAACTAAAGTAATTTTGCTTGGCATTTATTCTCAAATCAAAAATCAGCTTCTTATTAGATTAACGGACTTTGACACAAAATTACAAATTATTTGCTTTTTTCCTTGTTTGTGTATATAATAATTTATGAAATATTTTTACATTAGTGTTGAAGAGAGGTTGCTTTATGAGCGATTCCTTGAAAGAAATTTGTATTAAGATGTGGATTGAATATGAACCGGGTTTGCGAAAATATTGCAGGGCAAAGCTGGTTAATTATCAGGACGATGCGGACGATATTCTTTCAAAAACATTTCAGCTTTTCTGGAATGAGCTGTTGACAGAAGGTGTTCCGCCTTTTCCTGAAAAGTGGCTTTACAAAACAGCTTATAACCTGATAAGAGCCGAATATACTAAAAGATCGAGATGTAAATGGAAATTTTCACCTTATGAGGATAATGAAATTGTCATCAGCTGTATCGACGATGTTGATGATCTGATTACAGATGAACAGGTTTATTCAGAGTTACTTAAAGAACTGAAAGAAAAACTCAGCGATGATGAGAAAGAGATTTTGAAACTTGCAGTAATTGAAAACAAATCTTATGCTGAAATCGCACAGATTTTAAATATTTCAGAGATTGCCGCTAAACAGCGAAAATACAGACTTGTTCAGAAAACACAAAAGATGAAAAAAGAAAAATTAAAAAAATTTGGATTAATTTGATTTTTTCGCGTTACTTTTTCGAAAAAAATGTATTATATAAGTAGAAGGGAATTTTATGGACAACAAATTTAACATTTCCAAAGAAATGCTTGAAAAAATTCTTTCTGAAAAAGAAATGAAGTTTACATATTCTGAAATTGAAGAGCTTATGGACTCTGAGCTTGAAAAAGAACCTGACGAAATAGATATTGAGCTTGTCAAAATGTGTTCTGAAATTTTAGCCGATAAGCTTAATCCTTTGGCAGAGGACGAGCCTTCTCCTGAAAAAACAATTGTTTTCCTTGATGAAAATTCTTCTGGCAAGCGTAATGTAAAGCTTGGAAGAGTTCTCTTGGTTGCCGCTGTTGTTGCGTTGCTTTGTGCTGTTGCTATTCCTGTCGGTGCTAAATTTATCCCCGGTGATGTATCAGATAGAATTATTGATTTTTGCTATGACCATTTCAAAATCGACTTGCGCGGTGATGAACCTGATACTGCATCATCAGGTGAAAACTATTGGGTTAATAACCTTATACTTGAGAATCTTCACACTCTCAAACTCCCTGAAATTTTACTGGGCGATGATTATGAGAAAAGTGTTACTGTACAAGAAACTGAGCTTATGACAAGCATATATGTTATAGTAAACAATCCTGAAACCTCAATTAGCGGCAATATTATGATAACTCAATATAAAGATAAAAATGTAGAGCTTCATAATGGTGTAGGCAATGTTTCAAATATGTATAAGTATTTTGAGCAAATAACAATAAACGATACAGATGTGCTTGTGTTTGGCGATGATGAGAAATTCTATGTTAAGTATATAGATGCTAATACTGAATATGAAGTAGTGTTGCTAAACACTGAGTTTGATACAGCAGTGAAAATTGCTGAGTCAATAAAATAAAAACAAAGGATGATTAAACAATGAAAAAAATTCTTCGCTCTTTTTTAACTGTTTGTCTTGCTTTTATAATGCTTGTTCCAACTACTTTTGCAGCCGATGCAAATGCTACAGAATGGAAGGATGTTGCATTGACAGATGAAGAAATTGCATCAATTCTTGCACTTAATCCTAATAATCCTACTTCCAATGCAAATACCCGCGCATCTGATTTAATAAGCTTTTGGTCAATCGGTATTTCTAAAGATGGAAACACTCTCTATGTTGTAGGTAAAACAACCGGAACCGCTGAAGTTGTCAAAAGTGGTTTTAAAGAGGTTGTTATTCAGCGCAGGGCAACCAGCAGTTCTTCGTGGTCAGATTATATAACTTATGAAGATTTGTATATTGATCAATTTGCATACAATCTCGCGAAAAGCCTTACAGTTCCCTCCGGCTATCAGTACCGTGTAACCTGTGTTCATTACGCAAAGAAAAATATCTTCTCTGTACAAAAAATTGATAATGTTTCAAATATTATCACTTATTAATTGTCAATTGTAGTGTTTTGTCATAACATTATAATTTTATAGCTCAAAAGGGGATAGCTCTCGTTAATTAGGGGGCTATCCTCTTTTTATTATAAATTATTTTTATCGCCTAAAAGTTCATAGCTATTATATTCAAACTACTCATTTATTAAATTATAAATCAATTTAAATTGGCATGAGTCTGTTAAAAATAAAAAACCACTTCCAAAGAAGTGGTTTTTCTGGTGGAGACGGAGAGGATCGAACTCTTGACCTCTTGAATGCCATTCAAGCGCTCTCCCAATCCACTTAAAAACGCACCCTCGCTAAATAATCACTGTATATTTATATAACAAGATTCAGCCGATAAAAAGTTGCATCTTACATATGTAGAAATGCTTTCTTTTTCGAGAGTTACTTTTTTTGTATCTTCAGTCCCTTTAAATTCAAATTCAATCCATTCAATATTTTTATCCGACATTATATTATAATGTTCAACAAAAATAGCAAAAACTCTTAAGTTATCTTTTTCACAAATTATTTCTCTATGTAAATTAAAATTATATTTATTAGGAATAGTAAGTCTGTAGAGTTGATAATTTGTGTTTACAATATCAACATTCCCGATAATATCTGCAATTATCGGTTCTTTTATATTGCTTAATTTTAATTTTATTGAATATGAACCCACAAAAAATGATTTTTCTGGTACAAATATATTGGTTGCTAATAAAACTACAGAGCCAGGTTTGCTTAAATTCGCATGATTCCTACATTCATTTGTGGATGTATTATAGAATACTTTAGTATCAACTAACTGTATTGATATAGTTCTGTTTTCAATTTCTTTTTTCTCGCGAACAGAATAGATAATTTGTACAATAGCAGGAATCCATGCAGTTGCACCTATAAGAGCTATCACATCGCCTCCATCAATCTTTTCTAGAATATTATTTAGAACACCAATAGCTTGATTAAATATATCTGATATAAATCCCAGTTCCATATTGTTTCTCCAATCAACATTATTCTAAGCAATATAAAATGAAAAGTAGTATCAGTTTCAAAAAAGCATTGCCATACTAATATAAACTTTTCAATTTGAAATATTTGTTATAATAATTATAGTTAATATAATTATTTGCTACAATTCACTTTACAAAAATGTTTCATTTTTCGACTAAAACGCTTATTTTTCGCATTGATTATAAAAATCAATTCACACATTCGACATGCTTAGAGCCTTCTTGTAAAATGGAATTACCAAATTACAAGGAGGCTGAAATTATGCAGAAAACATCATTTGAACAGAACGGCGGCACATACAGAATGGTTGGAGATTACAGAATCCCAAACATTACATTACCGGCTGAAGCAAGCAGACCACTCGGCGTATGGGGAGTTAAACGCAAAGATTATCTTATGCAACATAAACGAGTTCAGTTTAACATTATGATTATGAACGGCACATTGTGGACTCGTCTTGCAGAGGTTGATGACCAAGCATCAGATATGTTCTCTCGGCTGACAGAACAGATGAAAGTTAATGAAGGTATCACAGAACAACTCAAAGCAGACAACCAAATGGAATGGGTTGCCCGTATGAATAACATTGAAGCACGAGCAAGAGAGATTGTTAATCACGAGCTGATTTTTACTACATAATCATTTCAAAAAACATAATCAGGTGCAACAAGATTTAACTCTTGCTGCACCTGATTTTTTCTTTCTTGCTTCTTCTTTTTCGATGGGGTGCAAGGGGTGATAATCCCTAAATTTCGGATTTGTACACACAAATCCATTGCTCGCTAAGACAAATGCCATTTTAATATAAGATTTACTATTAAACAATCTTACGAAATCGTAAGATTCTTTTTATTGAAAAACTAACTACTTACCTTTATAATAAAAATATAATTTCAAGTAACCGCTGAGGGGTGAAAAAATGAAACAGAGAATATTGCTCGTTGAGGACGATTCGTTTCTGCGTGACGGATTGACCGAAGTTCTGCAGGGCGAAGGTTATGAGGTTATCAGTGCGGATAACTGTATGAAAGCCCGAGAGCTGATGAATTTTTTCTCATTCAATTTAATTATCTTTGATGTTATGCTCCCTGACGGCAACGGTCTTGATCTTTGCACCGAGCTTCGTGCGGCAGGCAATAATGTTCCTGTTCTGTTTCTGACAGCCTGCGATGATGAGATTCAGATTGTGCGTGGTCTTGATGCAGGTGCGGATGATTATGTCACAAAACCGTTCAAGCTCCGTGAACTTCTTTCAAGAATCCGTGCATTGCTCCGAAGAACATCGGCCGCCACGATTTACAACAGTGATGATATAACAATTGATACACTCAATATGTCTGTGCGAAAAAACGGCGAAAATATTTTTGTGACTCCCACGGAATTTCAGATTCTTTCCGTGCTTATCCGCAACAGCGGAATTATCGTCACCCGTTCACAGCTTCTGCAGAACATCTGGGACAGCGATGGAAACTACATTGACGATAACACTCTTTCTGTTCATATGAGTCGCCTGCGTGATAAAATCGGAAGCGGTCACATTATTACCGTAAGAGGCATCGGTTACAGATGGGAGGATTCAAAATGATTCCTTTCTTGATTTGCATAACCGTTATTTTATTTTTAGCAACAATAAGTTTAATCATATTTAACGCAAATAAAAACAAACAGATTAACAATCTCAAAGAAAATATTGAAAGCTTCATCGAAGGTGGAGAAAAAACAGAATACAGCACTGCTGACAGCAATTTTGCAAGGCTTCAGAATGCCGTTGCCGAGCTTGAAAATTTGTTGCTTCTTGAAAAAAGCAACTCGGCATCGCAGGCAAAAAGCAACGCTGATTTTGTTGCGGACATTTCGCATCAGCTCAAAACTCCGCTTGCAGGACTTCGTCTTTACTGTGAAATGGAGCAGAGTTCAACACCTACTCCCTACACAGAAAAAGAGCTTCTGCTTATTGCAAAAATGGAGAGCCTTGTTTTCAATCTTTTAAAGCTTGAGAAAATCAAAAGTGATGCTTATACAATGGATTTCACAGAACACAGTCTTGATGAAATCATTGGTGAAATTATCGGAAATTTCAAACCGTTGTTCCTAGAAAAAGAATTCATTATAAGCGGCACGGCAGTTTTTCGCTTCGACAAGGAATGGATGGCTGAAGCTATCGGAAACATTATCAAAAACGCTTGTGAGCATACCGAAGCTAACGGCAAAATCACCGTTTCTGTTTCAAAAAGCAAAGGCTCGGTTACGATTGTTATTGAAGATAACGGCGGCGGAGTGCCAAAAGAACAGCTCCCGCTTTTGTTCAACCGTTTTTACCGTGCAGATAATGCCACACCCGAAAGTGTTGGTATTGGTCTTGCAATCTCAAAAGCTGTTTTTGAAAAACATCACGCAACCGTTACCGCTGAAAACGGCAAAGACGGATTAAAGATTACTGCGTGTTTTCCAATTATTAATGCCAATATTAAACTATAAAATCCGAGGACACCGCTTCGGGTTTTATAGTTTTTTCTTATCTTACGAAATTGTAAGGTTATTGTCACGATTTTGAAAGAATAGGCGTTTATAATGAACTCATCAAAGATGAAAAGGAGTAATTTTATGAATATCATCGAATGCGTAGATTTAAGAAAAGAATATTTAAGCGGTGAAAACATTGTCAATGCCGTTGACGGAATAACCGTTGCTTTTGAGCAGGGTGAATTCTGTGCAATAACAGGACCGAGCGGCTCGGGTAAATCAACACTTCTCCACGTTCTGAGCAGTCTTGAAAATCCTACAAGCGGCGATGTTATTTATAACGGCAAAAAGCTTTCGGGATATAACGACAATCAGCTTTCCGTTCTCCGCCGCAGACGATTCGGTTTTGTTTTTCAGGCATATAACCTTGTTCAGGAACTTACGGGATATGAAAATATTGTTCTGCCCGTTATGCTCGATAAGAAAAAGGTTGACGAGGCATATATCAATAAGGTTGTTGATGTTCTCGGAATTGGAGACAGACTTGAACATCTTCCGTCAGCGCTTTCGGGCGGTCAGCAACAGAGAATCGCCATTGCCCGTGCACTTGCAAACAAACCCTCTATTCTTTTTGCCGATGAACCTACGGGTAACCTTGACGGCAAAAGCGGACGTGAGGTGCTTTCACTTCTCAAATATGTCAGCAAAGAATTCGGAATCACCCTTATCCTTGTAACCCACGATCTCAATGTAGCAGAGCAAGCAGAGAGAATCATCTCGATTGAAGACGGTAAAATCGTTCGTGACACAAAGGCGGGAGTTTAAGCAATGAAACGACAAAAACTGACTATAAATAAATTAGCTTTTGGCAATTTAAAAGCAAGAAGAAAGCAGTACACCTTAATGATAATCGGCATACTGCTTGCAATGATTTTTTCAAGCGGAACACTGTTCTTTATATCGTGCTTTCAAAGCTCAAGAGAAGAGCAGGCACGCCGTGAATCCGGAAATTTTTGGGGATATTTTTATCAGCCCAAGGACTATATAGATATTGAGCAAGGCAAAAAGGACGGCTATATAGAACAATACGGTTACGGTCATATTATCGGCTACGGCTATACCGACGAAGAAAAGCAGGACAAAGGCACACCGATTGCTTGGCTGGATGAAGATGCAAAACAGCTTTACTATGTAACCGTTATTGAAGGCAGATACCCTGAAAACGAGGGTGAAATTGCCCTTGAAGCTGACGCTGCGATAAGGCTCGGAATTGAGCCGAAGGCAGGTAAGAAGATTACACTTTCCGTTCTTACGGCAGACGGTGAAGCATATTTACCGCAAGCTAACGAAAAAACATATAAGCTTGTAGGCATTCTCGAAGACAAGCGTGCCCATATTGAAAATTTTAATGGTATGGGACCCGAAAATGCTCCGATGGCTGCAGCATTTGTAAGCGAAAAAGAGCCACTCGATGCAGGCGGAAAAGAAAATATTGCACTTTACTACAATCCCACTGAGGATGCTATAAAAGAAACTATAGAAAAGAAAGACCCTCACGGAAATATTTATAAGCAAACCCCTTTCAACGAATATTTTCTTTTCGAGGTTTATGAGAATTTTGATCCGGATAAAACCGTATCAAGAAGTATGACTCACGTTGCCGAGTGGTACGGATCAACGCTTGCGATTTTCACTAATGTTTCCGTTGTTGCAGTGCTTGCGGTTGTGCTGTTGTTAGCTTCTTGTATGGGAATCATAAACGCATTCACAACCAATTTACAGGAACGCCGCCGTCAGATAGGTTTGCTTCGTGCTGTGGGCACAACCAAACGTCAGATTATAAATATCTTCGGCAGAGAGGCTTTTATTATCACACTTATTTGTGCACCAGTAAGTGTTGCATTTTCTTATTTTGGAGTGTGGCTGTTTGCGAAAATTATGGGCGGCAGCTTTATCTTCCTGCCAAATCTGTTTGTTCTTATCGGCACAACAGTTGTAAGCGTTGCCTGTGTTATGCTTTCTGCTCTCATTCCCCTTGTTTTTGCCGCACGTGTTTCGCCGATGCAGGCAATACGTAATATTGACTTGAGCAGAAAAATGAAGCGCAAAAAAATAAAACAGGAAAAGGTTTTCAATGCACCCAAGCTCCTTGCAAAGCGCAGTATCAAATTCTATAAGGCAAAGCAAATAGGTGTCAGCATTATTCTTGCACTCACGATTTTGCTCACCTGCTTCGGCTTTTCAATACTGAAAACAGAGCTTAACAATTCGGGTTGGGATGTTTATAACATCGGAGATTATAAAGTAACTCGTGGCGGTTATCCGATGTCCTCAAACTTTGTAAACATGCCCAATCTCACAGGCGGCATTTCTTCTGCTGAACTTAATGAGCTTGCCTCATTTCCGCTTTTTGGCTCAATGTACGGAAGTAAAAGCTACCTCTCATTTATAGAAACTGAGGAATATTCCGATTATATGGAGTTACTCTCTCTTTCATGGCAGGGAATTCGATATACCATAAATCACGATAATGGTCTGTCGGCACTGTTAGAAGAAGAGAAAAGGGATGTTGAAACGCTTAAAAAATATTGGTTTGCCGAAGGCGAAAACGAACAGTATAAAGAACTCAAATCTATTGCCAATACAGAAAACGAACTGTTCCGTTCCGAGATTAAGGCTTTTGATGAAATATTATTTGATAAAAATCTTAAGCGGTTTGAAATAATCGACGGCAAAATCAATATTGATAAGCTCAATTCGGGCGAAGAAATAATTCTTGTAGCACCCAAAAGAATAGGTTTTGATTTCATACTGAATAAAGACGGCTCTTTGTCTATGTACGGTGTAAATGATGTTGATAATTTACCCGATAGCTTTTACAGAGAAAAAAGAGAGATTTTTGCTCTGACAACCCTCGATTACAAGGCGGGAGATAAACTTAAACTGAAAATGCTTAATTCAGAAGCAACAAGCTTCAGTTATTCCAGTGAAGGCAAAGAAGAGTTTGGTAATGTTACAATAAATGAAAAAGAAGTCAAAATCGGAGCGATTGTTTCCCCATTTTCTTTCGGCGATTATATGAGCTGTCACGATGAACTCAGTATTGTCACCACCATACAAGGAATGGATGCGATAACAGGAATAAATCTGCCGTACGAAGAATTGCTGATCGACTCCAAAAGCGAAGTCACAGAAGAGACGGATGAGCTTGCAAGCACCTTCCTTAACAGCCTTGTTTCGGGAACTAATTTCCGCTATTATTCGGGGTTTGAGCAAAACCAAGATGCACGTGAAAACATACAGACGCTGTTTATCTGCCTGATTTCAATTGTTGTTCTCTTCTTCTCAATCTGTGCAAGCATTGTCAATAATTCACTCACCGCAAAGATAAGGGAGAGCAAGCGTGAAATCGGCACATTGCGAGCAGTAGGTGCATCTGCAAAAGAAATCACGCAGTCTTATATCCGCCAGCTTCTTTCAATGTTTGTGTGGGGTTGCTCGGCAGGTTTTGTCGGTTATATAATCGGTCATATAGGAGTTGTTGCGTATTTCAAAGATCAGAGCCTTACCTTTGAAATATGGCAGGCAATGCTGATTATCGCCGTACTTTTCCTGATTTGCAGCATCAACTTGTATGCAAAAATCAAAAAGGAAATGAAGAACAGCATTGTTGAAAATATCAGGGAGTTATAATTTCTATGAAAAAAATATTCAGTTTAATAATGTGCTTGCTGTTTTGCCTTGCACCGCTGACCACAGCTTTCGCAGAGGAATTACCCTCACAACCAAAAGTTATGGTTACAGATTACAAAACCGATGGTGAACTCAAAGCAGGTAACACGGCAAAAATATCAATCACTCTCACAAACAAAAGCAAAACCGATTATGTTAGAAACATGAAGCTGACCTTCTCCGATTCAAGCGAAGATATTGTTCCTGTTGGGGTTGCATCGGGTTATGTTGACAGACTTAATGCAAAAAGATCCGTAACGTGGGATATTGATGTCAAGATTTCAGAAACTGCCGAAGACGGCAATCACGCTGTAAACATAATGTGCGAATTCGAAAGTGAAGCGGGTAGCGTTTCATCATCTGATGTAATCAATCTCAACGTAATCGGTAAAAAAGAGATTGAAACAACTACCGTACCGCAGGACACTTCTCAACCCCGACTTATGGTTACGGGTTATACCGTTGAAAATGATAGTATCATTCCCGGCGAAAGCCGAAAAGTTAACATCACAATCAAGAACACAAGTCCTTCAAAGTCGGTAAGTAACATAAAGCTTTCACTTGCGGATGAAAGCGGTGAACTCAAAACGGATGGCATGGGTACCGCTTATGTAAAGAGCATTGCTGCAAACGCCACTTACGTATGGGCTGTCGGATTAACTGCCGTTCACACAGCAAAAACGGGTGAACATCCTCTGACTCTTTCAATGGAATATGAGGACTCAAATCATTCGGGTTATTCTGCAAGCGATACAATCAGAGTTAATATCAAACAGAGCGTGATGCTGAAATACGATTCCGCTAGGCTTCCATCAAAATCAATTCAGGGCGAAACCGTAACCGTCAGTATAAATCTTATGAACACAGGCAAAAGCACAATTCATAATGCAATGATTGATATTGACGTCAAAGGTCTTGACAGCGGCGGCACGGTTCTTGTCGGTGAAATTCTTCAGAGCGAAAGCAAAACCGGAAGCGTAAATCTTCGTGTCAGCAATGAAAATCTCGGCAAGGTCGAAGGTACAATCACGATAAGCTATGAAGATGATTTCGGCGAAACCTACACCGAAACAGTTGATGTTTCGACCGTTATCGAAGAAAAAGTTATCATAGCAGATATTGAAGAAGAGGAAGAAAAGAAAAATCCTCTTTGGTGGCTCTTTATGCTCAGCGGTGCAATCATCGGTGGTGCTCTTGGCTTCGGAATACCTTATGCAATCCGTTCAAGCAAACAACGCAAAGAGGATGAAAAGAGGCTATGACAGGTTTTTAAAAAGCTTTTGACAAATTATTGTTATGTTGATAAAATTAAATTATAATCAGCTGCAAAATACAAAAGGAGAATTGCCATGCCGATATTTACAATAACTTTTTGTGCGTTGATTTTTGTAATATTCATCCTTGATAATTTTATTATCATCCCCAAAATAGAAACAGTAACACTTAAAGAAAAACTGTGGTCAGGACACAACAAAGGCTACATAAACCACGCTCTGCATCTGTCCGAAAAGAAAATCAAAAAAGGACAAGTATGGCGACTGGTATCGTCATCACTCCTCCATATCGGAACGTGGCACATCATCTCGAATGTAACCGCAACCCTCATTGTCGGATATGCCGTTGAATCTCAGCTCGGCTCGTTAAAAACCGCACTCTGCTTTATCGGCTCTGCGTTCATATCGGGCTTGTATATGGCATTTGTTTATAAGCTCCACGAGGGCGAAGGTGCATCAACGGGAATTTACGGTTTGATTGCCGTATTTGTTATGCTTGCCGTTAAAAACGGAACGGTTTTCTTTTCTCCCGTACCGGCAATAGCATTGATAGTTTTGGCAGTTTACACAGTCGGCGGAATGTTTATGGGCAAAGCAACCGCTTGGGAGCATATTTCCGGATTTGCAGGCGGTCTGCTGATGGGATTTATTTTGATATAATCCGAAAGGATAATTTCTATGAATACAGATTTAATCAAATCGGTTGTTGAAAAGCAAATGAACACGAAGGTCAGCAAAATCCATGCTGTCGGCAAGGGTGCAAGCGGAAGTGTTTATCTTGTAAAAATCACAACCAAACCTTATGAAATTGCTGTTAAAACGAGCAAATTTTATGATGCAATTCGCAAGGAGAAGGATATGCTTGATTTTCTTTCTTCCAAGGTTTCATATAAAGTTCCGAAAACCTATTTCCTCTACCGTGAAAATGACACCGTTTATCTCGGAATGGATTACATAAAAGGAATGAGTGGAAAAAGCAAATATCTTGCTTTTATTCCGTCACGGAAACGGCTCAGAAACAGCATTATAGATGCGCTTATGAACGCACAAAGCGTGCATGATGACAAATTCGGCAAATACGATAATCCCGTTTATGACACTTGGGCGGAGTATTACAAAGATTATTTTGCAGATATTTACGCCTTTACAAAAGCAAAGTTTGAGAAAAACGAGATTGAAGCCGAGATTATGGAAGCGGTTGAGCTTATCAGCAAGAATTTTGATGAAATATTCAGCGTTACAAACAACACTGCCTGCCTTTGTCACGGCGATTTTTGGATGCCGAATCTGATAATTGATTTTTGGAAATCCGAGCTTGCAGGTGCGGTAGACCCGTTTGATATGCTGTGGGCAGAACCCGAATATGAGATATTCTGCCTGACACTCGGTTTTGGCGAAAAGCTCAAACTTTATGATGAGTATAAAAGAAGAAATCCGACCTCAAAATACTGCGATTTAAAGGTCGAACTTTATGCTCTGTGCAACGAGCTGAATTGGTATATTCTCTTGGGCGAAATGGGACACAATTATCTGATGTTCCGAGCAAAAAGATTGATAAAGAAAATGAAAGAAATGGGATTGAGTTTATAACACGGGAGTGACTATTAGTAAAATCTTTATAATTAGTTGATTTAAAAAAGTCGAATCCATACAAGAAGATTTTCATCAACTTGTATGGATTTTGTCATTGCGATAATTTTTAATTTTTTACAACCGGCACCCATATTTCACTACGGTAATCGGGGCTGCTCATATTTCCTTCGGTATAAGCTTCAATATCCATTTCATAGGTAGGCTCATAACCTGATGTCGGGAAGAATTCTGAAACAATTTTGTGCCACATATCCTGCATTGCATTCGGCATAGCACCCTTACATTCAAACACAGCCCACGTTCTTGCAGGAATAGTGTTTTTTTTGAAACCTTCAGGAATTGCTGTGTTGCTATCGCAATTAGCTGCAATTGAATAATCAAATGTCTTTGCATCTTCAGAATGATTTCCGTAGCACACTCCGAAAATAAAAGTTCTGTCTATTGTTAATTCTGTCAGCATTTTTACTGTTCCGTCTTTGTGTGAACGAGTCCAAAAATCAGGAATGCTCTTGGCATTTTCTGAATTATCAACAGTATGTGTTTCCACTTTTTCGATAATGTCAAATGCATCTTTTCAATGATTTTGTAGTCCATGATATTGCCTCCGCTTAATGTGATTTTCACAGAAAGGCGAGAAAAGGATTTGAGTTTTGAGCCATCCTTTTTAGCTTCAGATGGAGTTATACCGTGAAACTTTGTAAATGCTCTTGTAAAACTTTCAGGATTTTCGTAACCATATTTAAGTGCAACATCAATTACTTTGGTATTAGCAGCACACAACTCATTGCCGGCAAGTGTAAGACGTCTGCTTCTGATATAATCACCAAGAGTGATTCCGCATAGTATACTAAAAATCCTTTGGAAATAAAAGTTAGAACAAGCAGCTTCTTTTGAAACCAGATCAAAATCAATTTCATCGGTAAGGTGTTCTTCAACATAGTTTATTGCATTCTGTATACCTGTAACCCAATCCAAATCGTTCACCCCTTTGTGTGATTTCATTATAAAGATGACGACACAAAAATTCCTGACATTTTATGTTCACTGATGTATGGATGTATTTTAGCACACACTACTGTTTCTGACAAGCGATACAAGTTTTTAAAAAGCCTCTTGACGAACAAATGTTCTATATGGTATAGTAAGTTAAAATGTTTTTGACAATTGAATAACGATGTGGTTGATTGCGGATATGAATCCGCCTAAAGCCGGCGATATGCTAAGCGAAATTTATCGCACTCCTCACCTTTGTTGATACTGTACGTGGCTAATGCTTCTGGTGATGCGGGATTAGAAAACAGTATGCCTTTGAGATTGTTTAAAATTTCAAAGCCGTTACATAAGACATCATTTGTAAAAGCGAGAGCAATGCTCCCGCCGATTGATGCTGTCTGTGTGACGGCTTTTTTTGTTTTGCTCAAATTAATTTCAGAACTGTAGAAAATGCAAAAATCAAATTGGAGAGTGTTTGATTTATAGCTGCATCGTTTCAAAAATTTCTGTCGGATGAAACTTTCTTTTTACAGTTGTTCAGTTATGAAAAATCATTTAAAAAGCCGCCTTTTAAAAAATTATTTTTTGGAAAGGAGGTTTATGTTTTGAAAACAGGTTTGAAGAAATCTCAGAAGACAACCGAAATATTTTTTGATGAAGCAAGTCCGATTATCACAGTGTCAACATACAACACTGATTTAAAAAATCGTTTGTCTGCTTATTCAGAAAAACATCCGGACTTGTGTAAGCTGGTTGACGATTCCGAAGACGGAAGACTGATGTTTGAGATTGAGAAAGGAAGATTTTGTTTCAGACTCACAGAGTCGTACAGTAAAGAGCGACGCTCTGCTGCAAGTGAGTTTGCAAAGAAACAGAAACATACGTTGCGAAACCGCAACAGTAAAAATTAAATGGCATCTGTCTTAGCGAGCAATGGATTTGTATATTCAAATCCGCTTGCCAAGACTTTTTGATGCCGTGTCATCAGTCTTAGCAAGCACTGAATCCTTACGGACAAATTCGCTTGTCAGGGAGAATTCCCTGAAACCCTTAAAGAAAAAATTTAAACAAAGAAAGGAATTATAATTATGAAAGTATTTGAAACTAAAGTAACAATGGACAATGTAAAAATTAATTTGATTAAACCGATGACTAACTCTCCGTTCACCGTCAAGGAGGATGAAGATATGCAGAAGCTTCGTGAGAGTATCAGCCAGTTCGGTTTACTCAGCCCGATTGTCATCAGACAACTACCCGACACAAATGAATATGAGATTGTCTGCGGCAACCGCCGTCTACAAATTCTAAACGAGCTCGGTTACGAAACTGCACCCGTTCTCATCAACAACTTATCCGATGATGAAGCATTAGTTGCAATGATTGACTCTAACCTTTGCCACCGCGAACATATCCTGCCGAGCGAAAAAGGTATCGCTTACAAATTGAAACTTGATGCAATGAAGCGACAAGGTTACCGAACTGATTTAGATGAGCCAACTTCTGCAACAGTGTTGCAGAAGTTAAAGGGTGAAACATCAATTCAAAAGTTATCCGAACAAAGCGGTGACAGTCGAGAAACAATCCGCCACTATATCCGTCTGACATATCTTATCTCTGAACTGCTTAACCTAGTTGATGAAAACAGAATTGCTATGCGACCTGCGGTTGAGCTTTCATATCTGACACACGAAGAACAACAGATGGTTTATTCGATGTATGACAGCGATGAGGTAACACCATCATTTCCGCAGGCACAACGTATGCGTAAACTTTCGGAAGAAGGTGAACTCGACAGCGATACAGTGTTCAACATAATGTCTGAACTGAAAGCAAATCAGAAAGATACCGTCAGTATTCCTACTGAGTTGTTTCAGAAATATATAAAAGGCAGACCGACACCGAAGTCGAATAAAGATTTTGTTATCAAAGCAATCGAGCATTACTGCCGCTATCTTGAACGACAGCGAGGTAGAGACAGATGAAAGGAGTGATGATAAACATAAGAAGAAAACTGAAAATGTTTTTTCATTGGTTCAGCACCGACAACCGTGGCGAATACAGATTCACCGTTAAAGGTCACGAAGTTGTTGCAACATTTTCCGAGAAGCCTGACAAAGAAATCTTAACTCGACTGAAAGAAATTTTACTCGGCGATTCACACATTCGACAAAGTGATGCCCCTGATATTAAACTGAAGAAAAATATCAAGGAGGCGGTTTAATGTCAAAGCGAGTGTGCTGTCTTTATCGAGTTTCAACGGGTAAGCAGGTTGATTATGACAAAAACAATGAAGCTGATATCCCGATGCAACGAAAGGCTTGTCATAAATTCGCAAGTGAAATGGGTTGGGATATTCTTTACGAGGAACAGGAAGACGGTGTATCGGGTCATAAGATAAGAGCAGAGAACCGTGACAAAATTCAAATCATAAAAGAACTTGCAAGGAAAAAACAGTTTGATATTCTGCTTGTGTTTATGTTTGACCGTATCGGCAGAATAGCAGATGAAACACCTTTTGTTGTTGAGTGGTTTGTTAAAAACGGAATTGAAGTATGGAGTACCCAAGAGGGCGAACAGAGATTTGATAATCACATTGACAAACTATTAAACTATATCCGATTCTGGCAGGCTGACGGTGAAAGTGAGAAAACATCAGTACGAACAAAAACAAGTCTTGGTCAGTTGGTTGAAGCAGGTCACTTCAAGGGCGGCGTTGCCGCCTTTGGATATGATCTTGTGAAAAGCGGTAGATTTAATAAGAGAAAGCATGAGCTTTATGATTTGAAAGTTAATCCCGATGAAGCTATTGTTGTTAGAATCATCTTTGACAAATACACTACTGAGGGTTATGGGGCACACAGAATTACAACGTGGCTAAACAATAATGGTTACAGAGCAAGAACAGGTAAAATGTGGCATGAGGCTACGATAAGAGGTATTCTATGCAACCTGACTTATACGGGTGTACTTCGCAGTGGTGATTCACGTTCAGAGGTCATACCCGAACTGCAGATAATAAAGCCTGAACAGTTTGAAAGAGCTATGATGATTATGAAGGAGCGTTCGGACAGGAAGAAAGAAAATCCCACAGTCCCTCTTAACACCAAAGGTAAATCTTTTATCTCCTGCAAGGTTTACTGTGGGCACTGCGGCTCAAGGCTGAATCTTACAACAAGCGGAAGATACCGTAAAAGAAAAGACGGTTCTGTTGATACAACGAAACGAATAAGGTATGCCTGCTACGGTAAAAGTAGAAAACAGACGGAGTGCGACGGTCAATCGGGTTACACTCTGCACATTCTTGATGATTTGATTGATGAGATTGTCCGTGGCATTTTCAAAAAGATGAAAGGTGTATCCAAAAATGATGTTGTTATGTCACGATATGCTAACGAGCTTGAAGCAAGAAAAGCAAGGTACTCTATGTTAAAGGCAGCTTACGGCAAAGAGTTTGAAAATCTTACTATTCTGAAATCCGAGGTTATTAAGGCAATCAAGGGTGATAGTTCTTTTTCGGCTGATACTCTTTCGGAACTGCTTGGTGAATCGGAGAAAGAATGCAGCAGGCTTTTGTCTTTGGTTTCCGATGCTGAAAAGGATGTTGCTGACGGTGAGAGTGTACTCAAAAACTTAACAGATAGCTTTGATGAGCTGATTTCTTGGGCAGAGCTTTATGACGAAGCAAGCTTTGAAAAGAAGAAAATGATTGTAAACTGCTTAATTAAACGGGTTGAAGTCAGCAGAGGATACAAACTGAATATTGAGTTTAATATTGACTTTGAGCAGTTTATGGTGGGAATTGATAAGGTAGCATAAAAGAATAGCTCCGGGTAGTTAATGCTACTCGGAGTTATGAATTTAAGTTAATGTTATTGATGATTTTCTTTGTTTATCTCTTCAAGATAACCGGCTGTTATGACACCGGAGGGTAATGCTATAATGGCAATGCCAAAAACAGATGAAATCATAGTAACAATTCTACCTATGGTTGTCACGGGGTAAATATCTCCATAACCTACTGTTGTTAATGATATTGTTGCCCAATATATTGCATCAAAAAACGTTTCAAAAGATTCAGGCTCAACATTATAAATAACTAAAGCTGATATTAAGACATACGCTACAGCCATTGTCGCAACAGCAGATAAGACCTTTTTCTGTTTTTTGAAAACATTGGAAATTATGTCAAAACTTTTGGAATATCTTAAAAATTTAAAAGCTCTTAAGACCTTTAATGTTCTTAATAACCTAAAGAGTTTTAACAATCTAAAACTACTATTTAACACTGTTACTGATGGTAAAATAGAAATCAAATCAATAATTGCCATAGGGGTAAGCGGATACACAAAAAATGAAGCAACTGATTTTTTGAGTTTATAATCAGCAGTTAATAATCTCAAAAGATAGTCTAAGATAAAAATGCTAACAGTAATATAATCAATCCATTGAAAAAAGGCATTTGTTTCTTTAAATGCAAGAGGAATTATGCTAACAACAAAAGTTGTCATCATTATAAAATCATAAATGTTGCTTAATTTATTTTCGTTGCCAATAGGCTCAATAATACTGTATATTTTCTTTCTCATAATACACATCCATAAAAATTATTTTTCAAATTATAACATATGTATTTAGATATTTCAACAAACATAAAAGCAACTAAATCAAACAAAAAAACCACTTTAAAAGTGGGCAAAAAAATATTACTTAGTGTCCGATGGTGGAGATGAGGGGGATCGAACCCCTTACCTCTTGAATGCCATTCAAGCGCTCTCCCAAGTGAGCTACACCCCCATAATTAGGGACACTAAGTAATTGATTTTTATTAAATTTTTGTAGGGTGCGTTTCTGAGTGCTTTGGGCTCCCAGCTGAGCTACGCCCCCATATAAAAT
>JAZQGE010000021.1:0-18642 GCA_045539895.1 Acutalibacteraceae bacterium | reverse complement strand
TGTCTTCAAAGCCTCCCTTTAGGCAAGGGAGCCTATATTTGCTTTTTTATCAGTATATTTTTTAGGAGTTGTATAAAATGGTGTTCCCCGAAAACGGAAGGCTTGTTTCCAAAACGGATACTTATCTCAACTGTGCCGAGGTTTTTGCCTACAGAAGCTCGTGCCTTAAACGCAAATATGGGGCGGTTATCGTAAAAGACGATGTTGTTATTTCAACCGGCTATAATGGTTCACCCAGAGGTTTTCAGAACTGCTGCGAAATCGGTGTTTGTCAACGCATAGAAAAAGATATGCATCAGGGTGAGGGCTATGCTATCTGCCGTGCCGTTCATGCGGAAATGAATGCTCTGCTCAACTGCTCCCGTCAGCAGACTCTCGGTGCAGATTTGTACCTGACCGGTGTCAATCCTGAGGATAATTCGGTCCATCAGGCAAAGCCTTGTCCGCTTTGTGCAAGGGTTATAATTCAGGCGGGTATCAGAAATGTTTATCTCAGAGTCGGCGAGGGCGCAGATAATTATATTGTCATTCCGGCTGATGAGTTGGAATGGTTGCAAGGTGATAATAAATGAAGTTTTCAGTAATTGTTCCCGCTTATAACAGTGAAAAATATATTGAGCAAACTCTTGACTGTCTGCTTTCTCAGACCGAAAGAGATATTGAGGTTATCGTTGTTAACGACGGCTCGTCGGATTTAACTGCAGATATTCTCAGTCGCTATAGTGAAAAAGACAGCAGGGTTGTGCCTGTGAATCAGGTAAATGCGGGTGTTTCTGCCGCACGCAATAACGGCATTGAACGCGCAGTCGGCGAATACATAATTTTTATTGACAGCGACGATTTATTGAGCGTCGATGCACTTGAAAAGCTCTATTCCGCACTAAAATCAACCGATGCAGATCTTGCTATTTTCAGAGTGCAGAGCTTTGGCGACGGTGTCAGCCAGTATAATCCTATTGTTGATGAGCTTATAAAAGAAACGAGCATCGACTGTTATGATAAGCGTCTGCTCCGCAATTTCATCGTCAGCAACAAAGTTTACAGAGCAGAGCTTCTCAAAAAAAGCGGTGTGCGTTTTCCGCCAATGCGCTACAGTGAGGACGGTGCATTCTTTATGCAGTTTGTCCACACCGTAAAACCGAGAATTACAGGTGTTGCAGATGCACTCTTTATGTATCGCAGACATTCGGCATCTGTCACACATAAGGTCAATTCTGCACTTATCAATGAGTTTTCAAAGTCAATGGATTTTGTTTATTCAGTTGCAGAAAAATCTTTTGAGGATGCGCCTGATAAAAAGCAGGATTATCTGCAGGAAATACTTTTTAAGGATTATCTTGCACTGATGAATGAATTTTACCGCATGCTGTGGAAGGCAGAGGACGATGAAGCGCTTATGCTCATCGGCAAACGCTGTGAAAGTCTTACTGCGCGTATGTCAGATGCAACAAAGGCGAAATGCGCACGCGAAATAAAGGACATAGGCAAGCCTCTGTTTTCAAAGTCAGAGATACTTGCAAACCCATTTGTCAGTGTGCGTGTTAAAAATATGAATGATGATTTTCTGGCTCAGCTTCACAATCAATCAATGCCGCTTTTTGAAATTGTTAGCGGCAAAGATAAAGCAAAGGGGAAGGTTATCCTCTGCTTTAACGGTAACGAAACACTTGACCCAAGGCTTTTTAAGGTTGTTTCACTTCTTAAGCGCTCGCCGAAATTCGGCTTCCTGCCCGACAGAATAATTCAACTCGGTGCAAGCCTTTTCTTAAAGCTTAAAAGATAATTCAAAAACCGATGAACATTCCGGATTGAATCTTCATCGGTTTTTATTTTTATAACCACTGTTTAATTGTTTCTGCCACTCTTTTCGCCGAGTGTCCGTCACAGGCGCTTAGTTGTTGCGCTTTGAATTTTTCTGCCCTTTCTCTGTTAGGCGAAGTAACTGTATTTCTTATCGTTTTAAGCAGCTTTTCTGAATCTGTAACCATTTCACCCGGCAAATCATCGGGAAAAGAAAGATAAAAGCCTCGTTCATAGTTTTGGTAATCGGGACAGTAGAAAACGCAGGGTACATCAAGCAGGCAGGCATCGTATATTACTGAGGAATAGTCCGTGATTATCGCACTGCAAATGCTTGTAAGCTCAAGAGTTGATTCGTTACTCAGGTCAATAATATTCGGATAATCTTTATTCGTCAGACGGTATTTCATAACGGGATGACGGCGGATTATGAATATCTCATCATCGCCGAGTGATGCGTTGAGTTTTTCCCAATCAATCTTAGGGTCGAACTCAACACATTTTCCGTTTTCCTCGCGGAATGTCGGGCAGTATAAATATATCTTTTTGTTTTTGAATTCAGGGTGTTTTGAGTATACATTACTGCGCATTTTATCCGCACCGTTTATCACATTGTCTGTGCGTGGAAGACCGAGCGGCAGGCAGATGTCTTTGCTCACACCGAATGCACCTGCATAAAATTTTCTGCAGTGCTCTGCCGTTACGGCAACTGCACTGTACTGTGAATGTGTTGCCTTTTCTTCCGCTGCTGTGAGCTGTGAAGGCGCATCAAGACCGAACTTTTTAAAAGCACCGCACGCGTGCCATATCTGCATCAGCTTCTGCTCAGGGCGAAGCTTGATTGTCCGCATATACCGAACATAGTCGTCGCTTACAATAACTTTGCATGTTAGAAGATAATAATAGGCGAAGGCCTTCGATTTGAGCGAGTGAGGAAGCATATGTGCATAAATTATCTTTTTGCAGTCAAGCGCATCATATACAGCCTTGCTGTTATCGGCAAGCTTGCCGTCTGCCCTTATTGTGTAAAACAGTACAGCATTTTTCAACGGCAGACATCTGCAAATCGCACACCAGCTATTGTTAAGAAAATCAAGAATTTTCCGCCTTGTGCGTGCATTTATTATTTTTTTAAGAAGCTGTTTCATATTACAGACCTCGCATTTTTAAGTTTACATAATTTTAATATAAATATGAAAAATTTACAATACCGAAAAATGTTTTATTTTTTGCTGTGCTATAATCGATCATATAAATGCTTTAGAAGGTGTAAAATTATGAAAATATCAACCGAAATCGGTTCAATTGCAAAAATTGTCAGCGAAGAAAAGGCTGTTGAGTTGGTAGCGCAAGCAGACTTTGATGCGTGGGATTTCTCAATGTTTGAAATGTGCAGATACGATTGGGAAAATCGGTGCGTGCTTGATAATCCACATCCGCTTTACGGCAACGAATATCTTTCTTTTGCGCGCAGGTTAAAGCAAATCGGACTTGATAACGGTATCGTCTGCAACCAGTCGCACGCACCGTTTCCTACTGCCTGTGCCGAAATCCGCTCATATTTTAAGCGTGCCATAGAATGTACGGCTGAAGCAGGCGGTGAAATCTGTATCATTCATCCCGATAACAATAAATCTGCGGCTGAAAATGCCGAGATGTATCTTGAGCTTCTGCCTTTTGCAAAGGGCTGCGGAGTTAAAATTGCTACTGAAAATATGTGGAATTGGGATGATTCTAAGGACGAAGCAAGCCCTGCCGCCTGTTCAGACCCGATAAGCTTCAATGCACACCTTGACGCAGTCAATGACGACTTCTTTGTTGCGTGTCTTGATATAGGTCATGCTGAAATGCGAGGGCTGGGTACAACAGCTGTTGAAATGATAAAGGCGCTCGGTCCGAGACTTCAGTCACTTCATATTCACGATAACGATGGTTGGCACGATTCTCATCAGATTCCGTTTTCAATGAATATTGATTTTGCTGCAGTGATAAAGGCGCTTAAGGAAATTGGCTACAAAGGTTATTTTACACTTGAAAGCGACCGGTATCTGCACGGCAGAACTCCTTTCACTGTTTTCGACGGTGTTGTAAATCTTGCAAAAGCAGATCAATTGCTTGCAAAAATGTTTGACGAAGCATAATTGCTTTATTTTTGGAAAAACTTCTTTTATCTTGATAAAAGGAGTTTTTTTATGATTGAACAGGATACCGTAAAGCTTTTGCGCGAATGTGACGCAGGTGTTAAAATGGGCATAAGCTCAATTGAGGATGTTATCGGACATGTCAAAAGCAGCGCACTCAAAAAATATCTTGACGATTGCAAAGATGAACATGAGCAGCTTGAAGATGAAATAAAGTCACTGCTTGACAAATACAGCGATGACGGTAAGAATCCCAACCCTATTGCGAAGGGAATGTCGTGGATGAAAACCGGTGTAAAGCTTGCTGTTGATGAATCCGATGCCACTATTGCTGACCTTATGACAGACGGCTGCAATATGGGTGTCAAGTCACTCAACCGCTATCTTAACGAGTATAAAGCAGCTGATGAGGTCTCAAAGGACATCACCAAGCGGCTTATAAATCTTGAAGAACGCCTTGCGATTGATATAAGAGATTATCTTTAAAAACTGTGACTGCTTTGCCATGAAAAGCAAAGCGGTCTTTTTCTTGCATTGTATGACGGTTTATGATATAATCCACGAGATTTGTTTTTGAAAGGGTATATTTATGGATTTCTTATCTTCTGTTATTTCCGGTATCAGTAATGCTATGTACAGCTACATACTCATAATTCTTCTTATCGCAGGCGGATTGTATTTTACTTTTCGCACAAGATTTGCACAGTTCAGGCTTTTTGGTGAACAGATAAGGGCAGTTACCGATAAACCTTCAGACGGCAAAAGTGTTTCGTCTTTTCAGGCTCTTATGGTGTCAACCGCATCGCGTGTAGGTACAGGTAATATAATAGGTGTTTCAACCGCACTTTGCCTTGGAGGCTTTGGTTCTGTTTTCTGGATGTGGATTATTGCAATTATCGGCAGCGCTTCTGCACTGATTGAAAGTACACTTGCCCAGATTTACAAGAAAAAGGGCGCTGACGGTGAATGTTACGGCGGACCGGCTTACTATATTGAAAAAGCACTTAAGAACAGGCCGCTTGCGGTTTTGTTTTCAGTGCTGCTTATTCTCACCTACGGTGTTGGCTTTAATATGCTTGCCTCTTATAATCTTCAGTCAACCTTTTCAGGTTATACCTTTTATGATGAACATAAAAGTCCATGGATTATCGGTTTTGTTGTTGCGGTGGCTGTAGGATACTGTATTCTTGGCGGAGGTAAGCGCATACTTAAAATAACAGGTGTTATGGTACCGGTTATGGGTGTTGTCTATGTGATGGTTTCGCTTGTTATTGTTGTTCTCAATGTGAAAAATCTTCCCGATGTTTTTGCCCGTATTTTTACGGAAGCCTTTGATTTCAATGCAATCTTCGGCGGATTTTCAGGTTCGTGTATTATGTTCGGCATAAAGCGCGGTCTTTTCAGCAATGAAGCAGGTGTAGGCTCTGCGCCGAATGCTTCTGCTTCAGCAGATGTCAGCCATCCTGTAAAGCAGGGACTTGTTCAGGTGCTCTCTGTTTTTATTGATACGGTTCTTATCTGCTCTGCAACTGCATTCATGTGCATGTGCTCCGGTGTTGAGCCTTCTGAAGAGCTTTCCGGCGCGCCTTATGTTCAGGCAGCACTTTCTTCAGTCTTTGGCAGTGCAGGTCCTGTATTTATCACTGTTGCCATGATTCTCTTTGCTTTTACAACCCTTATTGGCAATCTGTACTATGTTGACAGATGCTGGCTTTTCCTTTTCAAGAAAATGCCGGGTAAAAAGTTTATGACCGGCTACCGTATTGTTGCATCGCTTGTCATTTTTATCGGCGCAGGGCTGAGTGCAGGTTTGCTGTGGGACATTGCTGATGTCATGATGGGAGCAATGACAATAATAAATGTTCCTGTAATTATTATTCTCGGCAAATATGTTTACCGTGCACTCAAAAATTATGAAGAACAGCGAAAGCAGGGGATTGACCCTGTTTTCCGCGCAAAAGATATAGACCTGCCGCATGAGGTCGATTATTGGAAATAAAGTAAAAATGTTGTTTTATTAGACATAAAATATAAAAAGTAATGGCTTGCAGAAAATTTACTCTGCAAGCCATTTTTATCAGAAGACTAAAAATTTCTGGTTTATTGTATTTATTTTGTTCTGGGAAGGGAATCTATAAGAGCTATGTGGTCCGTGTAAAATTTTCTTGTCTGCTGTACGTTGCCGCCCATGCCGATTACCGTACCGTGGTCACCTGTAAGTGTCGGGAATACATACCATTTTCCGCGTTCAATTTCAATATCTCCTGTATAATTGACAGCTTCTTCATCATTTGGCTTCTGTGCAGAAATGACATTTACAAGTCCGTCATTCGGCAGCCAGCTTTCGTCAATTTTAACTGGTGCGTCCGCGCTGGTGTTTGTGTAAGTGCCTATAAGTCTTGCAAACGGCATAAGCACAAGCATTGTTGAAAGACTTGGGATCTGCTTGCCGGTCAGCGGAGCTTTCTCTGTTGTGCAGTAGGCAAAAGAAAAATAATAAACATCGTCAACAGGCTTTATCGTTTCATTAAGCTCTTGTGCCCCATGAGGCGAAAGGTCATAAAATGCATTGTCTTTGCCGTTGATAAAGCTGTCGTTAATCATTGTCATTGCATCTGCCGAGCCTGAAAGAATACCGAAGTGCTCAAGCTGAAAATCAATAAGACCGCCGTCAATAACATCGGTTATTCCGCCTGCTGTCTGAAGCACTGCAAGTGCTGTCGGAATTAGCTTCTGTTTGTCCACGACATAGTAAAGCGTAGAACCGTTGTGCGGTGAGCAGAGTGTTGTAATGCTGTTTATGAAGTTACCGTTTCCGCCTTCAAAAAGAGGGGAATAATTGTCTGGACTTGCTTCTTTTTCTGCTTTGCTTCCGTATTCCATGAGGCTTGCAAGAAGTCTTATTGTATTGCCGCCGAAGCTGTGACCGATAAGGTTTATTTTCTGAACCTGACCGCCTTCAGTCTTTTTGCCCCAGTTTTCATACAGCGGTACGGTGTATGTTTTACCGTAGCGGTCGTGACCGTGCTCGGCGCTGTGCGCCGCACCGTAGTCAACAGTTGTGCCGGTCAGCTGTGCATAAAGCTCGCAGGTTCTGTCCCACGCGCTTGAAAACGGACCGACGGTAGCTTCGTAAACCTTTATGCTTTCTCCGCGCAGATATTCTGAAAGGCTTCCTGTCACCGAGCCCCAGTACGGTGACACGGAGTTGATTCCTGCGCTTTCGCCCCAACCGCCCATGCCGTGCACAAGCACATAAGGGTAAGCTACGGGGTCTTCGTTGAATTTGGCAAACAGCTTTTTATATGCGCCCGTGGGAATTGGTATAAGTGCCCCCAGTATAATAAGTGCGGCAAGAATTCCTGCAATAACCTTAAGCTTTGTTTTTGCTGTCGGTTCATTTTCTTGTTCCGGCTTTTCTTCTTCGGTTGCTGCTTCTTCCGGTTCTTCTGCTGTGTCTTCCGGTTCTTCGTTTTCATTGCAGCCTACAAAAATTTCTTCATAGGGGGTCTGAGGTATATCGGGAGCAGGGTCCTCTTTACCTGTCAGCAAATAGTCTGTGCTTACACCGAAAAGCTCACACATTGCAACAACCTTATCGAGGTCGGGAGTGACATTCCCGCTTTCCCATTTTGAAACGGACTGACGCGAAACACCGAGCTTTTCAGCAAAGGCTTCCTGAGAAAAGCCTGCTTCTTTTCGGAGCTTTAATATTCTTTCTGAAATAGTCATAGCTGTCCTCCTTTTGAGAGATTGCAAATTGATTTTATTGCTTTTTTAACAAATTTTCAACCAACTAAACTTAACAATTTCAAAAAATGTTTATGTAAACTTAACTTTACACAAGGTTTTTATATGTTTTCTATTTAAAGAATATCATATTTTACTGTCATCAGTCAAATATCAAAAATCATATTGAAGTTTTTTATGTAAATCGAAGTTTGCAAGTGGCGGTGATATATTGCTAATACAGCAAATATATGGTATTATAATATATATTATTAAAAAAGGGGCGGCTGCAATGAAGATAATGACATTTAACATTCAGCATGCGCTGAATTTCAGAACACGCAAAATTGATTTTGATTTGTTTATTCGTTCAATAAGAAAATATTCACCTGACCTTTGCGGTCTTAATGAAGTCAGGGGCAGAGGCTGGCTGCCGTCCTATAGAAACCAGACAGGTATAATTGCGAAGGGACTTGGTTATCACGGCTATTTCGGCAAGGCGGTAACTCTTGATTTCGGTAACCCTTTCGGCAATGCTGTTATAAGCCGTTATCCCTTCAAATCGGTTGAAACCGTAAAAATTCACGATCCGGTAAAAGATGAAGAAGGCTATTATGAAACACGGTGCGTTATAAAAGCCGTACAGAATTATTGCGGAAAAGATGTAATGTTCCTTATTTGTCACATGGGGCTTAATCTTGGTGAAAGAAAAAATGCGGTTGAAGTAATCTGCCGCCTTCTTGATGAAAATGATATGCCTGCTGTTGTTATGGGAGATTTTAATGTTGAACCCGATGGACCTGAGTTAAAGCCTCTTTTTGACAGACTTTGCGATACCGACAAAACAAGAGAGTGTACTTTTCCGTCAGATAAGCCGTTCAAAAAGATTGATTACATATTCTACCGCGGGCTTGATTGCACTAAGGTTACGACAATTAACGAAATTATTTCCGACCACCTGCCGATAATTGCTGAATTTAAAGTAATATAATTATTATTGCTATTGAAAATCTCAGCTTTATGTGATAATATATATTGAATTTGATTTGTGAAAGGAATTTTACAATGCTTAACACAGAAAAATCTATGGAAAAGCTTGTTGCTCTTTGCAAGGGCAGAGGCTTTGTTTACGCAGGCAGCGAAATCTACGGCGGCCTGGCAAACACTTGGGACTACGGTCCTCTTGGTGTTGAACTTAAAACCAACATTAAAGATGCTTGGCGCAAAAAATTCATTCAGGAAAACCCCTACAATGTAGGTCTTGACAGCGCAATTCTTATGAACCCTCAGACCTGGGTTGCATCAGGTCACCTTGGCGGTTTTTCAGATCCTCTTATGGACTGCCGTGAATGTAAAACCCGTCACAGAGCAGATAACCTCATCGAAGATTTTGACGGCACCAATGTTGCAGGTTGGTCAAACGAACAGATGATGGACTATATCAAGGAAAAAGCTATTGCTTGTCCTTCCTGCGGTAAACATAATTTTACTGACATCCGTCAGTTTAACCTTATGTTCAAAACATTCCAGGGTGTTACTGAAGACAGCAAAAACGAGCTTTATCTTCGTCCTGAAACTGCACAGGGTATTTTCGTAAACTTCGCTAATATTCAGAGAACAACAAGAAAGAAAGTTCCTTTTGGTGTTGCTCAGATTGGTAAATCTTTCCGTAACGAAATCACACCCGGTAACTTTATCTTCCGTGTTCGTGAATTTGAACAGATGGAGCTTGAGTTCTTCTGCAAGCCCGGTACCGACCTTGAATGGTTTGAATATTGGCGTGGCTTTTGTCGGGATTGGCTCTATTCTTTGGGCATTAAGCCGGAGAACCTTCGTCTTCGTGACCACGATCCGGAAGAGCTTTGCTTCTACTCAAAAGCAACAACTGACTTTGAATATCTTTTCCCGTTCGGTTGGGGTGAGCTTTGGGGTGTTGCAGACAGAACTGACTACGACCTTACTCAGCACATTAACACATCAGGTAAGAGCCTTGACTACTTTGACCCTGAAACAAACGAAAGATACATTCCCTATGTTATCGAGCCTTCACTCGGTGTTGAAAGACTTTTCCTTACAATTCTTACAGAAGCTTATGACGAAGAGGTTGTTGACGCAGAAAAGAATGATATAAGAGTTGTTCTTCGTCTTCATCCCACACTTGCTCCCTTCAAGGCAGCAGTGCTTCCTCTTTCAAAGAAGCTCGGTGAGCAGGCACAGGAAATCTATACAAAGCTTTCCAAGAAGTTTATGGTGGATTATGATGATGCAGGCTCAATCGGCAAGCGCTACCGCAGACAGGATGAAATCGGTACACCCGTTTGTATCACATTTGACTTTGACTCTCTTGAGGATGGCTGTGTAACAGTCCGCGACCGTGATTCGATGGAGCAGAAGAGAATCAGCATTGATGAGCTTGAAGCTCATATTGAAAGCCTTATTGAATTCTGATTTCATCACAAGTTACTAATTTCAAAAAGCTCTGACTTTAATGTTCAAGTCAGAGCTTTTTGAATAATCACAAAAAATATTTATTTTTTTGTGACCTTTTGTTATTGTCATTCGTTTTATTTACGGAGGAGCAAAAAATGCTTGTTCTTTTTTCGCTTGGCGGTTCATCTGTAGATGTTGCCGGCGTTTATGACAGATATGCCGATGTGCTCTACCGTCTTGCCCTTACCCATCTCGGTAATGGAGAAGATGCTGAGGATGCCGTGCACGATGTCTTTGCTAAATTTATAAGTGCTTCTCCGTCATTCCATGATGCGGAGCACGAAAAAGCATGGTTTATCCGCGCAACCGTAAACAGGTGCCACGATATTTACCGCCGCAACTCAAAGCGTAATCATCTTCCGCTTGAAGAAGCTGAAAATATTTTGCACACGCACGAGGATGAACCCGAAATTGTAAAGCTTGTACATTCATTGCCTGAAAAATACAAATCGGCAATTATTATACACTATCTTGAAGGTTACTCTGTTGAAGAAACAGCAAAGATTTTATCGATTTCGGTTTCCGCAGTCAAAATGCGGCTTTCAAGAGGAAGAGATTATATAAAGGAGCTTATCAGGAAGGAGGAGGGCTGATGTTTGATGAAAAACAGCTTGAACAGTACCGCGCAATAAAAGCGCCGCAGTCGCTTAAATTGCGTGTTATGGCTCAGGAAAACAAACCTAATAAGGTAATCAGCTTTCCCCGTAAGCTTATCGCCGTTGCGGCTTGCCTTGCTGTGATTTTTATCAGTGCTTTTGCGTTTAGCGGAAACGGTGTTGATGTTTCACTCAGCCCTGCAAGCTCAGCATCGTTAAGCAGAAATGCCGATATTTGCGTTGTGCTTGATGTTGATGTAAGGGATAAAGCGATAATTACAGCTTCGGGCGGAAAGCTAAGAGCTTCCGATGACAGCACTCTGTCAGAGCGAATTACAGTCAGCGGAGAAACTCAGCTCGAATGGTTTGTTGATTATGAAAAATCATATACATTAACCGTTGAAAGCGGCAGGAAAACAGAGTATTATTCACTTGGTTTCAATGAACACAGTAATATGTGGGAATTTGAAAAGATAAACTAAAAACTAAAAAAAAGGGAGAAAACAACCATGAAAAAACTTTTCGCACTCATTCTTGCAGGCGTAATGCTTCTCAGCTTTGCTGCTTGCGGCGGCAACGATGTTGCTGAAGAAACAACAACCAACGCATCAGTTGAGGAAACAACAGAAGCTCCCACAGAAGCTCCCACTCAGGATGCGACACAGGCTCCTGCAGCTTCCGACAGCGCAGCCGCAGATGCAGCTGAGCTTCTCAACAAGGTATGGGCAAAGTTTGCTGATGACGAGAAATTCTTCGCAATGGGCGGTCACTTCTCAAATCCCGTTGACGGTGCCGCAGGCAAGTACGACATTACAATGGTAGAAGACCTTGACGGCTCACTCGGCCTTCCCCAGGCAAACGCAGCACAGATTGACGATGCAGCATCTCTTATGCACGCTATGAACGCAAACACATTCACAGGCGCAGCTTACCATCTTACAGAAGGCACAGATGCAGCTGCTTTTGCATCAGACATCAAGGCACACCTTGCAACAAGACAGTGGATGTGCGGTATTCCCGAAACACTCCTTATCGTTGCTGTTGACGGCTATGTTGTAACTGCATTCGGTGCTAACGACATCGTTTCCAACTTCAAGACAAAGCTTGCAGGCGAGTTTGCTTCAGCTCAGGTTCTTGTTGAAGAGCCCATCGCATAATTAAGAATTCTTTTTAAACTAAAATAATAAAGCACACACGAAAGGAAGTTTTTTGCCATGTTATTTTCAAGTATCCCGTTTCTTTATTTCTTCCTGCCGTGTGTGCTTATTTTATATTTTGCTGTCCCGAAGTGTCTGAAAAACACCGTGCTGATGCTTGTCAGTCTTTTTTTCTACGCTTGGGGAGAGCCGAAATATGTTTTTTTAATGGTGGCAACCATACTTCTGAATTATGTTTTCGGTTTGCTCATTGAAAGGTTCAAAGGTAAAGCACTTTCCAAGGTGTTCGTAACAGCTTCTGTTATTGTGGATCTTGCCGCTCTCGGCTACTTCAAATATGCGGATTTCTTTATCGAAAACTTTAATGCTGCAACGGGTCTTTCTCTGCCGCTTCTGCGTATAGCGCTTCCCATAGGTATCAGCTTCTACACCTTCCAGATTCTCAGCTATACTGTGGATGTTTACCGCGGCGATGTGCCTGCACAGAAAAATCCGATAAACCTTGCGGCCTATGTCGCAATGTTTCCTCAGCTTATTGCGGGTCCGATTGTACGCTATTCCGATATAGAAAAACAGCTTAAGAGCAGAACACATTCTTTTGAAAAGTTTTCGCTTGGTGTACGCAGGTTTGTGGTTGGTCTTGCCAAGAAGATTCTTATTGCCAACACTCTCGGAGAGCTTTGCGATGTGTTCCGTGCAACAGATGAAAAGGCTGTGCTTTACTACTGGCTTTATGCGGTTGCCTTCTCGCTTCACATTTATTTTGACTTTTCCGGCTACAGCGACATGGCAATAGGTCTTGGTAAAATATTCGGATTTGATTTCCTTGAAAACTTCAATTATCCCTTTGTTTCCTCAAGTGTTACGGAGTTCTGGCGCAGATGGCATATGTCCCTCGGCTCATGGTTCAGAGATTATGTCTATATTCCGTTGGGAGGCAACAGGGTTTCGAAAATACGCTGGTTTTTCAATATCTTTGTTGTCTGGATGCTCACAGGCTTCTGGCACGGTGCGGCATGGAATTTTGTTGTCTGGGGTCTGTTCTTTGCGGTGCTGCTTGTGCTTGAAAAGCTGTTCCTTCTCAAAGCTGTTGAAAAGACCAGAATTATCAAACGCATCTATATAGCGCTTGCAGTTCTTATCAGCTTTGTAATTTTCAATGCATCGGATATGTCAGAAGCATTCACCTATATCGGCTGTATGTTCGGCGCAGGTTCTTTGCCGCTGATCAATACTGAAATGCTTTACTATCTGAGAAGCTATGCGGTTGTGCTTGTTCTTGCAATTGTCGGCTCAACACCGCTTGTGAAAAATGCTGCTGTAAAGCTTGAAAACTCACCGAAACTCGGTAAAGCTGTCAGGGTAATTGAGCCTGTTGCGATAGCGGTCCTTATGATTGTTATGACAGCCTATCTTGTGGACGGCTCGTTTAATCCGTTTCTTTATTTCAGATTTTAAGAGGGGAGAGCGAGAGATGAAATTTAAAAATATTGCAGTTTCAGCTGTTTTTCTTGTTCTTGTCTTTGGAATGTGTGCAGGGTTTATTCTTAAGCCTGACACCGATTTTTCCGACAGCGAACGAAGATTTCTGCTGAAATTTCCTGATGTGAGTGTGCAGAACATTCTTTCAGGCAAATTCATGAAGGATTTTGAATCCTACACACTTGACCAGTTTCCGTTAAGGGACAGCTTCCGTACAATTAAAGCGGTTGTGTCAACAAAGCTGTTTTTAAAGCAGGACAATAACGATATTTATGTTAAGGATGGTTATGCCGCGGCGGTTGAATATCCGCTCAAATCCGATTCAATACAGAATGCAGCAAACCGTTTCAATAACATTATTGAAAAGTATACAGACGAAAACAATAAAATTTATCTGAGCATAATCCCTGACAAAAACTTTTTTCTTTCACAGACAAGCGGCAGACTTTCACTTGATTATGAAAGCCTTGTTTTACAGCTTAAGGGTGAATTGAAAACGGCACAGTATATTGATTTGTTCCCTCTTCTTAATCTGGATGACTATTATAAAACAGATACACATTGGAAACAGGAAAATCTCAATGGTGTTGCAGATGAACTTCTCAGCTCAATGGGAAGTAAAGCGGAGTTTGATTCAATCACATTAAATTCACTTGATAAGCCGTTTTACGGTGTCTACTGCGGTCAGTCTGCATTGCCTCTCAAACCTGAAAAAATACAGTATTTTACAGGCGGATATATTGATTCGCTTAAGGTTTATGATTTTGAGCATTCAAAGGATATTTCCGTTTATGATATGGAAAAGGCAAACGGAAAAGATCCCTACGAAATGTACCTATCGGGTTCAATTTCACTGTTGAGCATTGAAAACCCGAACGCAGCAACGGACAAAGAGCTTGTTCTTTTCCGAGATTCATTCGGCAGCAGTATTGCTCCGCTTCTGGCTTCAGGCTACAGCAAGGTTACCGTTGTTGATATTCGTTACATCAGCAGTTATGTACTTGGCAATTTCATAAACTTTGAAAATGCTGATGTGCTTTTTCTTTACAGTACGCTTGTTCTTAATAACAGTGAACAGTTTAAATAGTAAAAAAGTCTGTACGGTTGTACAGACTTTTTGTTTGCAAAGAATTCATAAAACAAACAAGTCGGGAGTTTCCTCCCGACTTGTTTTATAATGTTTAGTAATTACCGGAATTTATGCTTCGGGAGCGGGGCGGGGGATGATTTTCTCAACAATTGCTGTAATATCATCGTCACCAATCATATCCAATATGTCATAAACAGCAACATTGAATTCAATTTCGCCGTTGATGAGTGCCTTGATAATACCGCCAATAAATGTGAGGATACCTTGAACCATACCGAAGAAGTCACTAACTTCCTTAAAGAAATCCTTAACATCCTTAACAAACTTTTCCCACTTTGTAAGACGGATGAAGGGTTCAAGCTCGCTCATTGTTCTGTTAAGAGCATCTTTTCTACCATCAATTGTAACCTGATGTGCGATTGTGTTGAACTGCTCTCTGTCAAGTGCTTTTGCTGCTTCGAGTGCATCTGCAAACTCTTTCCACTTTGCGTCTGCGCCTGCCATCTCGTCTTCGTAGTAGTAGTTATCACGAATGTAAGTGTTTGCAATTTCAATTGCTGCATCAAGCTCTGTGTAGTTTGCTTCAATATATTTGCGTGAGTTGAAAAGAGCAACAAGTTCAGCTGTATCATCATCAATAGCCTGCTGATATTCGTCAATAGGCATATTTGTTGTGTCGGAGTAGTCAGCTTCTGCCTTGATTGCTTCTGCAGCTGCCTTAATTTCAGCTGCGTTTGAGAACTGAGCTGCATCAACGTTTATACATTTATTATAAGCATCGAGCCACTTACCGTTGTCAGCTGTCTTTTTGGGAACTCTGTTTATAAGTGTGTTCATAGCTTCAACAGCTGCATCAACCTCAGCCTGCTTATCTGCTGTGTATGAAACATAGTCCTTGTATTCTTTGATAGTGTTTGAAACTACTGTATAGAACAGCTTGCCTGTAACAGGGTCTGTAGATTCTGTAGCATAAATTTCTGTTGTAACTGATTCGGAAACCTTGACCTTTGCATTGGTTTTGATTTCTTCAAGCTTTGCAATTGCTGCTTCGAGAGCCTCTGTGTCAGCGGGCTTGTACTCAAGAGCACTGATTGCATCGAGAATAGCCTGAGCTGCTGCATCAACATCAGCCTGGTTGAGCTTTGTGCATGCGCTTACATCTGTTGCAAGTGCTTTATCAAGTGCTGCAAGTGTTTCTTCTGTGCAGATGTCTCTGTCAACTTCTTCAGCTGCTGCAACTGCTTCGTTGTAAGCTGTGAAGTCAGCAGGAAGAGCAACAACACCGGAAACTGTAACTGTGTCTGTTGACTTTGCGGGGATTGTGTAAACACCGTCTGCTGCTGTGAGGACAGTGTCGCCAAGCTTGACAACAAGCTCGTCTGCGCTGTAGTTTTCTGTGTCAACTACTACCTTGAAAGCAACATCTGTGATGGATGTGTATGTTTCAACTGCTGCATCTGCAACTGTGAATGTAACACCGTCAGCCTTTTCAAACTTACCGGATGTAACGGCTGCGATTGTGATCATGGGACGAACACCGGCTTCTGTTGTTGCGCCGCCGTTAGCTATAAGACCTTTTGTGCTAACCTGCTTTGCTGCTTTACCTGTTTTTGTGCCCTGACCGTCTGCAAGCCAGTACTTGTCTGAAACAGCACCGAGCGCATAAGCTTTAGCCATTGCTTCGTTGGGGATGATAACCTTTGCTGTAAGGTCAGCTGTTGCTTTAGCAGCTGCTGTAGCATCATAATATACATATGATACAGTTGAATCCTTGATAAGGCTCTTTTCATCAGCGGAGAAAGCATCTTCATAGAATGAACCGTTGAGTAATTCGTGAATTAAACTGTTAGCATAGTTAGGTGTAACAGTTGAGGAAGACTGAAACTTGCTTGAAGCAACAATGTCGCTTGAAATAAGAACAAGGTCGCCGTTATCAAGTGTTTCAAGTATGTCCCACTTAATGGGTGCGCCGTTGTATGTACCGAAGTTGACTGTTTCTTTTGCTTCGTCTGCTGCGGTAACAAAGGGGATTGCTGTAAGCATCATTACTACTGCCATTACAGCAGCGAGAAGACGCTTGAGAGATGTGGTTGTCTGCATTTTTGATCTCCTCCTGAAAATTTGTAGGATTATTTTTGCAATGTTATTATATCATATAAGGATAAATTTGTCCTTATGTAATATCTACCAAAAAATAAGCATAAAAAATGGTTCAGTTGAATAAAATTGATATATTTTTTTATATAAAATCTTTTTCCGTAAAACTACGGTAACAGCCGTTGAGTATGTTTTCCCACCACTGCTTGTTTTCAATATACCACCGGATTGTCATTTTTATTCCGTCGTCGAATTTTGTCTGCGGAGTCCAGCCAAGCTCGTTACCGATTTTTGTCGGGTCAATCGCATATCTTCTGTCGTGTCCGGGTCTGTCCTTTACATAGGTTATAAGCTCCTCGCCCTTGCCGAGCGAAGAAAGGATTGTTTTAACAACCTCAATGTTTGCCTTTTCGTTGTGGCCGCCGATGTTATAAACTTCGCCGATTGTGCCATTGTCAAGTATCATTGCGATTGCACGGCAATGGTCTTCTACATAAAGCCAGTCGCGTACGTTGAGCCCTTCTCCGTAAACGGGAAGAGCCTTGTCATGGCTTGCGTTTGCAATCATAAGGGGAATCAGCTTTTCGGGGAACTGATACGGACCATAGTTGTTTGAACAGCGCGAAATTGTAACGGGTGTGCCGAAGGTTCTGTGGTAAGCTAACACAAGCAGGTCTGCCGAAGCCTTGCTTGCCGAGTAGGGTGAAGAAGTGTGAATCGGTGTTTGCTCGGTGAACATAAGGTCAGGTCTGTCAAGCGGGAGGTCGCCGTAAACCTCGTCTGTTGAAACCTGATGAAAGCGGGGGACATTGTATTTGTTGCATGCATCAAGCAGCACCTGTGTGCCGAGTATGTTTGTTTTGAGGAAAACCTCAGGCTCTTCAATTGAGCGGTCAACATGCGATTCTGCCGCAAAGTTTACAACTGCATCAAAATTTTCTTTTTCAAACAGCTCATAAATAAATGCTCTGTCCGTAATGTCGCCCTTGACAAAAGTGAATCTTTCATTTTTGAAAGCCTCACGAAGAGTTTCAAGGTTGCCTGCATAAGTAAGTGCATCAAGGCAGACAAGCTGTGCTTCGGGGTAGTTGTCAAGCATATAATAGACAAAATTGCCTCCTATGAAGCCTGCGCCGCCAGTGATAAGAATTTTCTTCATTTGAAAAACACCTTTCCTGAAGGTCATATTTACAACAGTATACCAAATATTTTCCGCAAAATCAACCAAAACTATTGCAAGTGATTTATTGTGCAGTTAAAATATTATCATAAAATACTGTTTGACAGGTGATATTATGGCAAGAATTGAACCGATAAACTATGAAAATGTAAGCGCACAGATAAAGCTTGCTCACGATGAATATGCAAAAAAAGCAAAGCTGAACAATATGAAGCTGACTCTGCTTCACGATGTAACAGCATTCAATGTGATGAACGGCTTTCACACTCTCTGTGACCGCGCAAAAGAGTTTTTGCCTGAGCTTGATGTTAATCTTTTCTGCTATGCAATCTCTTTTGAAAACGATTGTATGGCTTGCTCGTCTGTTTTCAGGGATTTTCTTGATGAACAGGGTGTTGATTTTGATACTCTGATTATGACACCGGTTCAACAAGCGCTTGTTTCCTTTGGCAGAAATGTAGCTGATAATCCGCACGAAGTTGATGAAGACCAGCTTGAAGAGCTGAAAGAATTTTTCACTGATGAACAGCTTGTTGTGATCACTGCGCTTGCTGCTATGATGGTAGCTTCAAACATATTCAATACGGTGTTTGATATTGAAATGTGAAAACAAACCTCACATATACCTTAACATTAAAGGAGTACATCAAATCGATGTACTCCTTTGTGAATTACAGTTTGTGCGAAGCGCACACCAAATATCTCAATTATGTTGATGCGCAAAACATCAGTGATGAAACGAGATAACTACAATTTTCAAATTATAATTGTCGATATGTGATCTTGCGGTCACTCGATATATTTTGCTTTGCAAAAATCGATATGTTTGAATAAAATTCAAACTCGATATGATATAAATTATCCGTGCGCCGCAGCGCAT
>JAZQGE010000020.1:0-10428 GCA_045539895.1 Acutalibacteraceae bacterium | reverse complement strand
ATGTTGCTGATGCAATGCCCCACAACCCCAACGGCTCTGTTCTTGCAATAGAAGGTATCACAAGCCCCGACGGACGAGTTCTCGGTAAGATGGCTCACAGCGAGCGTAAGGGCGAAAACCTCTACAAGAATGTTCCCTACAACAAGGACCAGAAGATTTTCGAATCCGGTGTTAAGTACTTTAAATAATAGCGAGAGAAGTTAGCATTAAGTCGGAAAGGATTCAAACGAATGCCGGCTTTTAGCAGATAAAGATTTTTAAGCTTTTGATAAAGTCCGGAGTGCATAGTGTGAAAAGCCCTGCACTCCGGAATATAAAAGCAATCGCAGCAATAATATAAATCAGCAAATACTCAACAGAAAGATTGGTAACACAAATGAAATACGCAGTAGTTTTATATGATGGCATGGCCGATTATCCCGTAGACGCACTCGGCGGAAAAACACCCATGGAGTGTGCAAAGAAACCCAACTTTGACCGTATGGCAAGCAAGGGCGAGGTCGGTCTTGTCCGCACAGTTGCAGAGGGTCTCAAGCCCGGCAGCGATGTTGCAAACCTCAGTGTGCTCGGTTATGATCCTGCAGTGTGCTACACAGGCCGTTCACCGCTTGAGGCTATCAGCATCGGTGTTCAGATGAGCGAAACAGATGTTGCACTCAGATGTAATATTGTAACTCTCTCAGATGAAGAGAATTATGACGATAAAACAATGGTCGATTATTCCGCAGGCGACATTTCCAGCGAGGATGCGGCTGAAATTATTAAAACCGTGCAGGAGCATTTCGGCGGCGGTGAATTTGATTTCTATCCCGGTGTCAGCTACCGTCACTGCCTTATTCACCACGGCGGCACAACCGAGCTTGGCACAATGACTCCTCCCCACGATATTTCCGACAGAGTTGTGGGCGGTTACATTTCCACAGCTCCCACAGCTGAAAAGCTCACAAAGATGATGCGCGAAAGCTATGACCTTCTTAAGGACCACCCCGTAAACCTCAGAAGAATTGCAGAGGGCAAGCGCCCAGCAAACTCAATCTGGCTCTGGGGTGAGGGCAAGAAGCCCACACTTGAGAATTTTGAAGAGAAGTTCGGTATGAAGGGCTGCATTGTTTCCGCGGTTGACCTTCTCAAAGGTATCGGCATCGGTGCAGGCATGCAGGTGCCGGAAGTTGAGGGCGCAACAGGTTATATCGACACCAATTTCGAGGGCAAGGCACAGGCTGCCGTTGATGCACTTGAAAACGGCTGCGATTTTGTTTACATCCACATTGAAGCACCTGACGAATGCGGCCACAGAGCAGAGCCTGAGAACAAGGTGCGTGCAATCGAAATTATTGACGAAAAGGTGCTTCCCGTTCTGCTTGAAGCACTTGAGAAGTATGATGATTACAAGGTGATGATTCTTCCCGATCATCCCACACCGATAAAGACAAAGACACATGCATCCGACCCTGTGCCCTATATGATTTATCACAAGAAGGGCGAAAAGGACAGCGGTGTTGACTCAATCAACGAAAACACAGCAAAGGCAACGGGTAACTATGTTGACTTCGGTCCCGGTCTTATCAAACATTTCTTCGGAATGTAATTCACAATTCACAATTACAAAGACAGTTGACTTGCTTGTCGATGTAAATTGTAAAAGAAGCCGTGAGTTTAAAACGAAGCAGGTTGACGGGCTTTGGCGATACTTTTTGATGCGAGCGAGTGTCCGTAGGCGGTAAATGAAGCTTGATAAATTTGCTTTGCTTTAAGGACCGTTACGGTATCGGAATGCATATTTGCATTCCGTATAAGCGAGCGGATTTTCAATCCGTAAACCGTAGCGGAGTGGCGTTCAAAGTTTTTTTGGTTACTTTTGTAACGAGTGACAAAAGTAACTGCGGCTTTATGCCGCATACAATATTACCCGAAACCTCAATGATTAAGGAGCGCATTTCTTATGAAAAAGAATTACAGAATAGACACAAAATGTGTTCAGGGCGCTTATGAGCCCAAGAACGGCGAACCCAGAGTTCTGCCGATTTACCAGAGCACAACCTTCAAATATGACACAAGCGAGGCAATGGCAAAGCTGTTTGACCTTGAGCCCGGCTATATGTATACCCGCCTTGCAAACCCCACAAGCGACATTGTTGCTCAGAAGATTGCAATGCTTGAGGGCGGTGTTGCAGCTGTTCTTACTTCTTCGGGTCAGGCTGCAAACTTTTTCTCACTTATCAACATTATGGGTGCAGGCGACCACTTTATCTCTGCCGCTACAATCTACGGCGGCACATTCAACCTGTTCAATGTCACAATGCGCAAAATCGGCATAGAGGTAACCTTTGTTGACCCGAACGCAAGCGAAGAGGAGATTTCTGCCCTCTTCCGTCCCAACACAAAGGCTGTTTTCGGTGAAACAATCGCAAACCCCTCGCTCGATGTTCTCGATATTGAAAAGTTTGCAAAGGTTGCTCATGCACACGGTGTTCCGCTTATTATTGACAACACCTTCCCCACCCCCATTAACTGCCGTCCGTTTGAATTCGGTGCAGACATCGTAACTCACTCCACAACAAAGTATATGGAGGGTCACGCAAACATCATCGGCGGTGTTGTTGTTGACAGCGGCAATTTCGATTGGGAGCAGAATGACAAGTTCCCCGGTCTTACACAGCCTGATGAAAGCTATCACGGTGCTGTTTACACACGCGATTTCGGCAAGGCAGGCTATGTTACAAAAATCGTTGCACAGCTTCTGCGCGATTACGGCTCAACACCCGCTCCGCAGAATGCATTCTATCTTAATGTAGGTCTTGAAACACTTGCTCTGCGTATGGAACGCCATTGTTCAAACGCACTCAAGGTTGCTCAGTACCTTGAAAAGAACGAGCAGGTTTCATGGGTCAATTACCCTGCACTCCCCTCAAACAAGTACTATCCGCTTGTACAGAAGTATATGCCGAACGGTACCTGCGGTGTTATTTCCTTCGGTGTTAAGGGCGGCAGAGAAAAGGCAGAGAAGTTTATGAACTCTCTCAAGCTTGCCGCAATCGTAACACATGTTGCAGATGCAAGAACCTGCGTGCTTCACCCTGCATCATCCACTCATCGTCAGCTCAGCGACAGCGAGCTTGTTGAGTGCGGTGTTTCACCCGACCTTATCCGTTTCTCGGTCGGTATTGAAAATGTTGAGGATATTATTGAGGATATTCAGCAGGCACTTGATGCAATCCGCTGAACGGATTGCACCTCAACCGAACGAAAGTTAGGTTATATCGAATTTTGTTAAACAAAACAAGAAATTCTTTTAAGGTGATAATTTTCCTATGAACACTAACAGCAGAGTATGCGCCTATATAGACCTTGATGCGGTGTGCTCAAATGTTGCCGCAGTACAGAACAGAGTCGGCGACTCGGTTAAGGTTATGGTCATTCTCAAGGCAGATGCTTACGGTCACGGTGCAGTGCCCATTGCAAAAGCCCTTGAGGACGGCTGTGCGTACGCATACGGTGTTGCAACGGTTGAAGAAGGTGTGCAGCTTCGCGAAAACGGTATAAAGAAACCGATTCTCGTGCTCAGCTATGCGTTCCCCGAGCTGTTTGAAGCAGCAGTTGAAAACAGTATCGACCTGACTGTGTTCCAGCTTGAAACTGCAAAGCAGCTTTCCGATACGGCGCTAAGGCTCGGCAAAAAAGCAGGTGTTCACATTAAAATTGATACGGGTATGCACCGAATCGGTCTTATTCCGTGCGACGAAAGTCTTGAAGAAATCAAGCAGATTGCGGCACTGCCCGGCATTGAAATAAAGGGTGTTTTTTCACACCTTGCCTGTGCGGACTTTGCCGACAAGAGCTTTGCCGACAGACAGAAGGCTCTGTTTGATTTGTTTACCTCACGCATTGAGGCTGAGGGTGTAAAAATTCCCATCCGCCACATCTACAACTCCGCCGCCACAATGGATTTTGACAGCGGCTGTCTTGATATGGTGCGCTGCGGCATTGTCACCTACGGACTTGACCCGTCTGACGAGGTTAAGTTTGAAAATCTTCCCACAACACCTGCAATGCAGATTAAAAGCCACATTGCTTATATAAAACGCGTAAATGTTGGCGACACCGTCGGCTACGGCGCGGCATTTATGGCAAAGCGGGAAACTCTGATTGCAACAATCCCTTGCGGCTACGGCGACTGTTATCCTCGTCTGCTCACAAATAAGGGCAGAGTGCTTATCAAGGGTCACAGTGCACCCGTAACGGGCAGAGTATGTATGGACCAGTTTATGGTTGATGTTACGGATATACCCGATGTAAAGCAGGGCGACGAGGTTACAATCGTTGGCAATGATTCGGGCGAAAAACTCACGGTTGAAGAGCTTGCAAAAACTGCAGGCAGCTTTAACTACGAATATGTCTGTGACATTACAAAGCGTGTGCCCAGAGTTTATCTCAAGGGCGGCAAAATAATTCAGCAGGGCTGAATCTGTTTATTGAACTGATTTCTGTGAAATTATGAATTGTGCCCTGCGGCACATTAGTACGGTTAAACCATCTGTAAAAGATGTTTTAATAAATATATTTTTAAAGGCGGCAAAACCGCAAAACTGAAAGGAGCAAGTCTAAAATGGACGACCCCGGGTCTGCTACTTCACTTGTATTTAAAATAGTATTATTGCTGGTACTTATACTGGTGAATGCATTTTTTGCAATGAGCGAAATAGCCATAATATCCCTCAACGATGCCAAGCTTGAAAAACAGGCGCAGGAGGGCAATAAAAAGGCTAAAAAACTGCTCAGGCTTACAAGCAACCCCAGCAACTTCCTCTCCACAATCCAGATTGGTGTTACTCTTGCAGGTTTCTTATCATCTGCATCAGCTTCGCAGAGCTTTGTTGATATGCTCTCTGATTCTCTGGAAAAAATTGCAATTCTCACAAAAATTCCTGAAAGTGTGATAGACGGCTTCAGTCTTGTTGTTATAACACTTATCACATCTTACTTTTCGCTTGTGCTCGGCGAGCTTGTACCCAAGCGCGTTGCAATGTACAACCCCGAAAAGATTTCTTTCCGCATTGCGGGCATCCTGACGGTTGTAGCAAGTGTTACAAAGCCCTTTGTTAAGGTGCTCTCCGTTTCGATGAATGCAATTTTAAGGCTTTTGGGCATTGACCCCAATGCTGAGCCCGAAGAAGTTACCGAAGAAGAAATCCGTATGATGGTTGATGTCGGCGGCGAAAAAGGCGTTATTGAAGATGTGCAGAAGGAAATGATTAACAACATCTTTGAGTTTGACGATATTGATGCGGGCGATATTATGACACACCGCACCGATGTTTCTGCTGTTGAGGTCAACGACCCGATTCAGGATGTTGTTGAAATTGCGGAGAAGGAAGGCTATTCCAGAATTCCCGTCTATGAAGAAAGTCTTGACAAAATAATAGGCATAGTTTATATCAAGGATCTTATCGGTTATATAGGCTCTTCTGTGCCCAAGCATGAAAATATGCGCAAAATTATGCGCGAGCCGTATTTTGTGCCGGAGTCAATGAAGTGCGGTATTCTTTTTCAGGAGATGACTTCGCGCCGCGTTCAGATGGCTGTTGTTGTTGACGAATATGGCGGCACAGCGGGCATCGTAACCCTTGAGGATCTTCTTGAGTCAATCGTTGGCAATATTCAGGACGAATATGATAATGAGGAAGAGGATTTTTCCGTAATTGACGAAACAACATTCACTGTTGACGGTACAACTTCAATTGACGAGGTAAATGAGCATGTAGGTGTTGATCTTCCGGACGATGAATATGATACAATCGGCGGCTTTGTAATAAGTCTGCTCGGTTATCTTCCGCAGGACGGTGAGATGAATGAGCTTGATTACGAGAACCTTCACTTTACGATTCTCAACCTTGAAGATAAGCGAATCGGTAAGCTTAAGATTGAAATCCGTCCCGTCGAAGAGTCTGATGACGAAGATGATGAAGAAGGTACACTCAGGCTTGGAAGACGCCGTAACAAGGATGAGCAGGATGACTGATAATTTTCAAAAAACTCATTAAAAATGCCATTATCTGCTCTTGCTTGACAAATAAATGCTTTTTCGGTTATTATTAAAATACACTTTTATCTTGTAAAGGAGGATACATAAGTGAAAAAGAGAAACATTATTGCAATTCTGGCATCACTTGCAGCTGTATTGCTTCTGTTTGCAGCTTGCAGCGGCAACAACAATGAGGATGATGTCACAAACCCCACCGTTGTTGGTGCGGACGGTCAGGTTTATCAGGAGGTAACGGAGCTTGTTACAGAGGTTGTTACAGAAATTGTAACCGATGTAAACGGCGAAACAGTTACTGACGCAAACGGTAAGGCTGAAACAAAAACAGAGGTTGTATCACAGGTTGTAACAGTAACAAAGCCTGTTGAGAATCAGCCTGCAAACGGCACAACAGCCGGCTCAGTCGAAGGCACAACCGTTGAAGGTGTTACCACATTTGAAGATGTAACCTTCCCCGAAGGCGAAAAGGTTGAGGTCGAGGTCGATAAGGACGGCAAGCCCGCTGAATCTAAGATGCAGAAGATTCTCAGCGACACATCAAAGAATAAGTCCTTCTACCTCAATGCAACTATCGTTACAAACCAGAATCTCGGCATTGTTGAAACCGGTGTGCCTCTGAAGCTTTATATGAAGGGTACGAAATTTGCTTTTGAAATGAAGCTTGGTCTTGCAACAATGCGCATGGCTTTTGACGGCAAGTCAATGAATATCATTCTTCCCGAAACAAAGTATTATTACTCTGTTGCCGCAGGCGAAGAGGGTGAAATGATGGAAGAATCAATGAATATTTGGGGTTCAATCGGCTCTGACACAATGGGTTATGTTGAAACAACGAATGTAAAGCTCAAGGGTGTTGAGTACATCTGCGAAACATATTCAGACAGCACAAACACCAACAAGTATTACTTCAACGATAAGGATGAGCTCAAGCGTATCGAAATAATCGGTGCTGACGGCACAACAACAATCTTTAAGGTTTACGAGTGCTCGTCAAAGGTTGATGATTCCATCTTCAGTGTTCCCAAGGGATATAAGCAGCTCACCGAAGAAGCTCTTGCAGGCATTTTCGGCAATATGGGCCTTACGGGCTGATGAATAAAACGGTTCTTGTCACAGGCGCTTCCGGCGGTATCGGCGGCGCCTGTGCGCGGCTTTTTGCCGCTGAAGGATACAAGGTTGCCATACATTTTAATAGTGACAGAGCATCTGCCGAAAATCTGAAAAATGAGCTTTGTGCAAACGGATATAATGCTATGTGTGTTCAGGCGGATTTGCAGTGTGAAAATCAGGTCAACACAATGGTTGCCGAGGTTGAAAAAGCCCTCGGCGAAATCAGTGTGCTTGTAAACAATGCCGGTGTTGCGCAGCAGAAGCTTTTTACCGATACAACAAGGCAGGATTATGACCTGCTTTTCGGTGTCAACATTCTCGGCACGGTCAATTGCAGCAGAGCTGTTCTGCCTGCAATGATAAGAAACAAGTGCGGCAGAATTATAAACATCTCTTCAATGTGGGGCGTTTGCGGCGCATCGTGTGAGGTGCTTTATTCCGCTTCCAAAGCGGCTGTAATCGGCTTTACAAAGGCTCTTGCAAAAGAGGTCGGCCCCAGCGGAATTACAGTAAACTGCATTGCTCCCGGTGTTATCAACACTAAAATGAATTCGCACCTGAGTGAGGATGACATTGCCGCACTCAGCGATGAAACTCCGCTTTGCCGCATTGGCGAGCCGCACGAAATTGCGGATGCCGTGCTGTTTTTTGCATCTGATAAGGCTTCGTTTATTACGGGTCAGACCCTCAGCGCAGACGGCGGATTTGTGATATGAAAAAGAGCTGTTCACTTTTTGAGTGAACAGCTCTTTTAGCTTTACAGTGAATATTCGCTGATTATGCGACAGATTTCAAAAACCTTTTTGCTGCCGAGAAATTCAAAGGTGAGCTTGCCCATTCCGCAAAACCAGAGCTCAAGGGAACAGTCCGTGTCAAAAACAGCAGCTGTTTCAACGGAAAAAGCCTGAATGTTTTTGTAGGGCAGTGAGGTTATGTCCTTGCGCTTTCCCGTTACTCCTTCGTATGAGATTACAAAAATCCTCTTGTTTGTAAAGGCGATTCCGTCGCGTACCGACTTGAATGCCGAAACAATAAATTCCTCTTCGCAAAGTATTGGCTCAAGCAGCTTTTCGTAGGCATCCTTTGATTCGTGAAGCTTGATTACTTCAGGGTTGGTAAAATCGATCATTTTTATCCTGTCCTTTCATTCGGCATATATTATGCCGATTATTTTATTTGCAAGGCTTACCGGAAGAATTTTGCCCGCAAAGCACAACAGCTTATAGCTGACACCCAATGTGTAAAGCGGCTTGCAATGCTTGCTTAGCGCAATTTTTGCAATCATTCTGCCGGCAGTGGCAGCATCCATTCCGTTTTCCTCGTCTTTTTCCATTTTTGCAACACTGCGGCTGATTATTCCGCCGTATTCTTCGTCACCTGCCGCACTTTTTTCTCTCGCAGCGGTAAAGCCTGTTTTTATGTCACCCGGCTGGATTGCAGTTGCGGTAATACCAAACGGCTTCACTTCGTTGATAAGTGCGCGTGTGTATGCATTTATTGCCGCCTTGGATGCGGAATAATATGCCTGAAAAGGAATCGGAAAAGCCGCTGCAACAGAGCTGATGTTTACAATTCTGCCGCTTTTTGCTTTTCTCATGTAGGGCAGCACAGCCTTCGTCATATTTACAGTGCCGAAAAAGTTAATGTCCATCTGTTTTTCGGCATCGCTGAGCTGAGTAAACTCAACCGCACCAGATATTCCTGCGCCGGCACAGTTGATAAGCAAGTCAATTCTGCCTTCGCGTGAGATTATTTCGCTGACTGCCGCGTTTGCGGATTCTTCTTTTGTAACATCAAGCGCAATATGGGTAATGCCGTTAATGCTGCTTTCTCTGCGGCTGCCTTCATATACTCTGCAGCCTGCCTTGTTCAGCGCAAGTGCAGTTTCTTTGCCTATTCCTGAGCTGCCGCCTGTTACGAAAACAACAGGTTTTTTCATACGCAACAACCTCCTGAGGTAATTATAATATTATGTTTGTTTTCCGTCAACAATGTGCTATAATAAAAAAATAAGGAGAAGTGAATTATGGATATTTTAACGGCAATAAAAGAGCGACATTCGGTGCGAAGATATAAGCAAATGCCGATTGAAAAAGAAAAGCTGGATATTCTTTTCGCCGAGGTGAAAAAATGCAATGCGGAAAGCGGACTTAACATTCAGCTTGTGACAAATGAACCCCGTGCTTTTACAGGTGCGTTGGCAAGCTACGGCCATTTCAGCGGTGTGAGCAATTATTTAGCTCTTGTTGGCAAAAAATCTGATACACTTGAAGAAACAGCAGGCTATTACGGAGAAAAAATGGTTTTGCTTGCACAGCAGCTTGGGCTTAATACCTGTTGGGTTGCGCTTACTTTTTCTAAGAGAAGGTCTGAAATCAATATAAATAAGGGCGAAAAGCTTGTCTGTGTAATTTCTCTGGGTTACGGCGAAACTCAGGGTAGGCAGCACAAAAACAGACCGGTTGAAGAAATCTGTGCCTGCTATGAAAATTCACCCGATTGGTTTAAAGCAGGTGTTGATGCAGCAATGCTTGCACCCACTGCAATTAATCAGCAGAAATTCGCTTTTTTGCTTGACGGAAATGAAGTAACCGCAACCGCACAGAAAGGTCCTTACAGCAAAACTGATCTTGGCATTGTGAAGCTCCATTTTGAGATAGGTGCAGGCAAAGATAATTTTAAATGGGCAGAAAAATAATAATTGCACAAAATTTTTTTCATATAAGACATAATTAGCGGTAAAAATACTGTTGATTTTTGTTTGCAGATATTTTATAATAAAACATCAAATTTTTTAAAATTTGTATTTTATCTCTAAGGAGGAAACATATAATGGATTCAAACAAAAGACCCGAATCAATGGCACGCATTACAACTGCCGAGCTTGCAAACGCATTTATAGATGAGCAGATTGCTCTCGTGCGTGAGCAGGTTGGCGACAAAAAGGTTCTTCTCGCTCTTTCCGGCGGTGTAGACAGCTCTGTTGTTGCCGCACTTCTTATCAAGGCTATCGGCAAACAGCTTGTTTGTGTGCATGTTAACCATGGCCTTATGCGTAAAGGCGAAAGCGAAAAAGTAATTGAAGTTTTCCGCAACGGTCTTGATGCAAACCTTATTTATGTCGATGCTACCGACCGTTTCCTCGATAAGCTTGTTGATGTAGCAGACCCCGAAACAAAGAGAAAAATTATCGGTAACGAGTTTGTTTACCTCTTCGCAGAAGAAGCACGCAAGCTTGCAGACGATGTTGATTTCCTTGCACAGGGTACAATTTACCC
>JAZQGE010000019.1:0-36094 GCA_045539895.1 Acutalibacteraceae bacterium | reverse complement strand
TATGTTGTCGTTTCCCTTTGTGTTAGAGCTTCTGCCGCTGATTCGCTTTGAGCCCTTGACCATAAGCACATCGTTTTCAAGCGAATCACAGTAGAAAAATTCCTTCCACTGGTCTGCCAATGTTCCACCGAGTGCTCCTATACCTGCTTTAATAAGTCCCATATCATATTTCTCCTTTCTTATATGAGAAATCTTTTAGTAATTAAATTTTATTATTTCTCACCTATAAAAATAAGTAGCCTTTGAGGCTACTTCATCCTGAAAAGGGCTACCTTTAGGGCTACCGTGTCAAAAAATGAGATTGCAATTTGTATTAACTGCACAAGGTTTTTACCGTTACTTAATAAATTGACATAAAAAAATAATTGTGATAGAATTTAAAATAAAGAAGCTTGAAGGAGGGATAATATGTCAACCGTTTACGGCATAGCAATGGTTATTTCGCTGCTTATGATTGGCGTTAACTATTATGTTGACCGTAAACACGACAAGTGGCTGCTTTTGTTGTTTGTTTCCGTTGCAGTTTGTGACTTCGGCTATTTCCTGTTATCCCTTTCAAAAACGCTTAATGCGGCTTTATGGGCAAACAGAATTGCGTATCTCGGAAGTGTATTCCTTCCGTTTTCGCTTCTGATGATGATAATGAATTTGTCAAGATTTACTTATCCCAAATGGCTTCCGAAAGTTCTTGCTGCAGTTAACACGGTTATGCTGTTAATCGCCGCAAGCGGAGGCTTTCTGCCGATATATTATAAGGATGTGTCACTTGGATTTGATAACGGTTATCCCGTGCTGATCAAAGAATACGGTCCGCTTCATCCTGTTTATAAAGTTTTCCTTTTTGCATATTTCGTTGCAATGGTTGCTGTAATTGCTCATACAGCAGTCAAGAAAACTGTTGTTTCAAGCAAGCACACGGTGTTCCTTGCCTTTGTTGTAATCGGCAACATCGCAATATGGCTTGTTGAAAATATGATTCATTCAAGCTTTGAATTCCTTTCAATTTCATATATCGTAACCGAAGGAATGATACTTTTACTCTATTCGATTCTGCAGGATTACGGAATAACCGACACGCCGAAGGAAGCTGTTGCGGTAACCGAACAGCACGCAGAAACGATTGAAGCAATCAAATCGTTCACAGGCGAACAGATTGAAAGCATAATGAAAAATTGGAATGCGGTTAACACTCTTTCGCAAAGAGAAAAAGAGGTGCTGCGCTTCCTGCTCGAAAACAAAAAACGCAAGGTTATTGCAGAAACGCTTTTCGTAACCGAAAGCACAATCAAAAAACATACGGCAGCAATATACCGCAAGCTCGAAACCGCCAACAGAGCAGAGCTTTTTGAAAAAGCAAAAGAATACTTACAGTAACAATATAGATAACCGAATAAAACAGCGACAGCCCACAGGCAACAAAACCTGCGGGCTGCAATCATATACAATGAATATCTGTCGCATTATAGCAAATATGAAAAAGAATGACTTTTCTTGTGAGAATTATATTCCGCAGGAAATCCTGCGCCAAAAAGACAGCGTTGTTTTTCTAACAATTTTCTAACAAACGGACGGAAAATGAGCTTTTGCGTGAATCACGGTGTATCAACGCTTGCAGAAATTGACCTTTTGGTTACTCAGGCTGAACTTTTATCAGAAAATTCTGCAAGTTACCACGAAATGGAATGTCATTCCGCTATACGAGTGTCACTACGAACCAAAAGGTCAGGGGTTCGGGTTGTAGGGACTCGAAGGACGAGCGGTACAGAGCAACAGTCCGGTGGACTGTTGTGAACGCGAGCGACCAAGCTACCGCAGTCGCGCGAGTCGAGTCCCTTCCAGCGCGCCAAAATAAGCAGTACATCTTTAGATGTGCTGCTTGTTTTTTTGTCTCTTCAGCAAAGAAACAAAAAAGCAGCCGCCGATTGCTCATCACAATCTGCGGCTGCTTTGATTTTTATTCACCTTATTTTTCGGTATACTTTTCTGCCTGGAGGTTGAACATATAAGCATATTTGCCGTTCTTTTGCATCAGCTCATCATGGCTTCCGCTTTCAATAATTTTACCGTTTTCAAGCATAAGAATTCTGTCTGCATGGCGCGTAGTGGAAAGACGGTGTGAAATAAAAATAACCGTTCTGTCTGTACAGCTTTCACTTATAGCTTTATTCAGCTCATACTCTGAAACGGGATCGAGATTTGCCGAAGGCTCGTCAAGAATTATATACGGACATTGCTTATAGAAAACGCGCGCAATTGCAACCTTTTGCTGTTCGCCGCCTGAAAGCATCATGCCCTCATCGTCAAACTCACGCAGAAGCACAGTATTTACTCCGTCGGGAAGCGGCTTGGTAAATCCTGCAAGCTCAAGCGCATCAAGAACTCTCTGCTCGTCAAAATCCTTGCTCATTGCAACATTTTCGCCGATTGTAGCACCGAAGATTGTAAAATCCTGAAACACTGCAGCAAAGCGTGCGCGGTGGGAAAGGACAGTTTCCTCTCTTATATCCCTGCCTCCGATTTTTATCGAGCCGCTGTTTACATCATAAAGCCTTAAAAGCAGATTTGTCAGGGTTGTTTTGCCTGCGCCGTTATAGCCGACAAGAGCTATTTTCTCTCCCGGCTCAATGCTGAACGAAACATCCTTTATACAGTCCTTATCAGTGCCTTCATATGCAAAGGAAATGTTTTCAACATCAATTCTTTCGGGTCTGCCGCATTTTGCAACGTGCTTGCCATCCCTGATTTTTGTTTCTTCCGCAAGGAAGGAACGGCATTTCTCAATCATCTTTGAGCGCTCCGTAAAATTACGAAGGCTGTAAACCGTAAGGTAAAGCACGCTTGCGCCAATCTGAACGGCACCGTTGAAGGTTGCGACAAAATCACCCGCAGACATATTGCCAGTTACAATCGTCTGGTATCCGATGTAAAGGCTGAGGATAAGCATAAAGCCCACAACCTGAACGCTGAACTCCTGAATAAAAAAGAGAATATCAAGCTTCTTTACAAAACACTTCTGCGTATTTACAACATCATCTGCGCTTTCGTTGAATCTTCTTCTGAGAAGCGGATAAACACCGCTCGTTCTGATTTCGCCTGCATAGTCAGGCAGATAGAAAAGCCTTGCAAAATAGTCGCCCTTGCGGTGCTTTTCGGTGACAGCCTCTCGGCGCTTTGTCTGCAGATTGCCCGTATATTTTCCAAGCGGAATAAACAGTACAACCGAAACAAGCACTATCGCAAGACAAACAGGGTCAATGGTAAGCATAACAATTGCAATGGTTGCAAATGAAATAAGCTGTTCAACATAGCCTCTTACAATATTGAGAATGTTGCGAAGGTTATCCGCAGTGTTCTCAATTGACAGAATAAAGTCGCTGTAATAGCCGGGATCGTCATATCTTGTCATATCAATTTCAGCTGCTTTTTTATAGAACAGCGATTGCACACCGAGGTCCATTTTCTCCCGTTCTCTGTGAACAAAAAGCTCATAAAAAACATTGGTAAAAATCTCGCTGGCAACAAGAATGCCAAGCATTATGACAATTCCGAAAATTATTTTCTTCGGGTCGCCGCCGTTCTGCACCTCATCAATAACATATTTAAGACCGATTACGGAAATCAGCTTACTCGGCAGCGCACCCATAACCTGCTCAAAAATTTCACCTATGACAAGACCGGGAGAAATTTTAAACATAATGCGGAGCATAAAGAATACATTTGAAACCGTAGAATGGGTTGTCTTAAGCTTTTTCTTCATTTCAGCCCACTCCCCTTTCCGTTTCCTTATAGCTTGATGCCTGCAGAGTGAACATTTCGCAGTAGCTTCCGCCGTTTTTCATAAGCTCATCGTGAGTGCCGCTTTCTGTTACAGTACCGCCCTCAAAAACATAAATTCTGTCGGACAGCACTGCACTTGAAAGCCTGTGCGAAATATAAATAACTGTTTTATCCTTTGTGGCATCAATAAGACTTTCATACATCTTATATTCTGCAATCGGGTCAAGCGCGGACGAAGGCTCGTCAAGAATTGCAAGGTCATACTGTCTTGCAAACATTCTTGCAGCGCAGATTTTCTGCTGTTCACCGCCGGACAGACCTATGCCCTTTTCATCGAACTCACGCGTAAATACAGTCTGCTCTTTTTCGGGCATGGACATTACGCGCTCGTAAACACCTGCTGCCCTGAGCGAATCGGCAACAAGCTTTTTATCCGTTTCATCCGATTCGCGGCACAAAACATTCTCGCTGACAGAAAGGGCAAACACCTTGTAATCCTGAAAAACGGTTGCAAGCCGCTCCCGTAAGGAAGCAATATCATATTCTCTTATATCCTTACCGTTATAGAGAATCACACCGCTGTCGGGGTCATAAAACCTGAGCAGAAGCTTGACAAAGGTTGTTTTTCCGGCACCGTTTTTACCTACAACAGCAAGGGTTTCACCCTTATCGATTTTTAGATTGAGTCCGTTGAGAGAAGGCTTATTTGCGCCCGGATATGTAAAATGAACATCTTTAAACTCAAGCGATTCAAACTCATCTGCAATTATGCTTCCGCCTGTAACCGTCGACTCATAATCGAAAAACTCTTTAAGATTACCGAAATATGCAGCCTCCTTACGAAGACAGGATATTGCATTGCTTAGGTCGTTGAGAACATCCTTGAGATTGCTCATAGCAGTCATAATAACGGAAAAATCCGATATTGCAAGGTTGCGCTTTACTACAAAGCGATAGCTTGCATAGATATATGCACAGGCAACCGGTACAGCCCTTCCGAAAAAACCTGCAACAAGCTCAAGCAGCATCATCTTTACACCGTATTTACGGATAATTGCTCTGTTGTTATCAACAGCTGTTTTAAAGCGGTTGTGCATAACCTCAAATATACCGGATGTGCGCATATCCTTAGCAAAGTCCTTAAGAAAAACGGTGCGCTTTACATAATCTTTTGAGCGCTTATGAGGTGTCATTTCCTTATCTTTTTTTACCTCAATTTTACCCTTTATTGATTCTGCTATAACTACAACAACCGCAACAAGCAGAATAAGAAGAAGCTTGGGGTCAATTGAAACAACATAAGCTACAAGGAAAATTCCTGTAATGCCGCCTGCAAAAAGGCTTGCGAAATAATAGGCAAACTCGCTGTAATGGTCGTTCGTAATTATCTCAGTTGCTCGCTTGTATTTATTATAAAAGTCGGGGTTTTCAAAACAAGCCATATCAACCGAAACAGCCTTCTGAAATATGCGGTCATTGAGCCGCTTATAAAAGAGCTTCATACGGGTGCAGACAATATAGTCCGTAATACAGTCCGTTGCCTTTGCAAGCAGACCTGCACCTGCAAACATAAGCACAAGAATTACATATTCTTTAAAACTGCCTCCGTTTTCAATAAGGTCAAGTAAGAGCTTAAGGAAAAGGATCTCCTGAATAAAGCCCGTAAAAAACCAGAAGGCAGTCTGGGTCAGAATAAACGCAGTGAGCAGTAACGGTGAACACTGCCTTATTGTTTTGAGCGCATAAAACATATTTTTAAGGTTCTGCATGCGCTCGCTTTTTATTTTTGATTTTTTCACGATAAGCCTCCTTTGATAGGACCGGCGGTGTGTGGAATCGTATCCGTCTGCCAAAATAAAAAAGCCGGAAACAAAAGCTGTTCTCCGGCAGATTTATGTATCACACAAATAGCCTTCAGCAGGCAGAAACGGACACCTTTGCCGGAATGGTAAGTGCATAAATTCTGTTCATCATAATGTCCGTCTCCTTTCTTGTATTTTTTTATATTTTAACATGGCAATGTAATATTCACCATATCACACCATTTCTTTATTGTCAAGAAAAAACAGGCAACTTAAAACAAGCTGCCCGTAATTAATTACCATGTAATAATAAACTTGTTTCCGTTGCGCTCGCACTTTGAAAAATCCTTATCAGCAATTGCTTTTTCAAATGCATCGCACATTTCCTTGTCGGGAAAATCTATTGAGAAATCCATTGAAAGAGACTCAGGCTTTACAGGGTCTGCCATAATGAAGCCTGTTGCCCACCATGTGAGATATGCCTCTCGGTCAACATAGGTACGCTTATCATTGTAAACCTTGATTGAAATGGGCATCATATCATCGTCGCCGCCACAGTTATAAAACATACCGAGAGAGCCTTCCGGACGATTGTAAACACCAATTTCGCCGCCGACCAATAAATCGAAGCCGTAATTACCCTTCCAGATCTGAATCATCCACTCTTCGCCTGCATAGTCAAAGAAAATTCTCTCCGTTGTGTAATCAAACGCGATTTTTGCAAGCAGATCGTAGAGAGGAGTAAAACCGAGCTGACGCTGCCAGCAATCGTTAGTTGCATAAAAAGTTTTTGTGTGAGCATTATATGCAAAACCGGAATCGAAAACACCCTTTGAAGCATTACCGCCTATAACCTCACCCGTCACGGTGTTGTAGTATGTACCAATTGAGTTTTCGGCAGGAGTTCCGTCTTTAAGGTGGTAAGAAATAAAAAACTCATCAACATCGGGGTTATCGGTATCCTTTAGGTAAAGTGTTGTATCAAAAAAACCGTTTTTAAGGAAATCAACAACTATACCGACATTGTCAAGCAAAGTGTTTGCACCTGCTGATGTAACGGTGACCGAAAGCAGCAGCACAATGCTGAGCAAAACAGAAATCACTTTTTTCATTACGATATGCCTTCCTTTTGTTAATAAACTGTTACTATATTATGAAATTATATCATATATTATAATACTTATCAATTAACAAAAAGGTAAAAAAAGCCGTTTAAATCAGTGTCTATTTTATAAATTGACACTAAAATAAACGGCACATCTGCAAAGAACGGTTATTCAGTTTAGCTTATCTGTATATTCATTGATTTTTCTGAAAAGGCGAGAGTTAAGTAAATGTTCCGACAGCCTTGAGTAAAGCTTAAGAATATTTTTTTCAATCAATAATTTGCGCAGATATTCAACTGCGGAGCATAGCACAAAAACAGCGGCAACACAAACAGCCATGTGCAAAATCAGCAGAGGAGAATCCTTAAATTCTTCCGCATTAAAAAGATTCTGCCACAGAAAGCTGCGGACATATCTGTTTTCATGAATCAGATAAACTCCGAATGTACACGAGCCAAGTATATTGATAAAACGGCTGTTTATTTTAAGCTTTGAGAAAAGAGCAAGCAGCATAAGCGCCGGAAAAATCATAAACAGGGAGTTTCGCGAATACCAGTTGAGTTCACGCAAAAAAGAAGGCACAGCCACACCGTCAAACTGTACTGCTGCAGACCAAAGCATTGCGACAACAAGCGAAGCGACAGCAAAAACGGCGCACACGGATTTTTTGACAAAAAACAAATCAGGATACAAGCTCATATATGCGCCTAACATATAATACATCAAAAATGATGTCAGCTCATTGCTGTAAAACTCGCGGTTTACAAAGGTCGGAAACACAGACCACATTATCACCATTATACAATTCAGAGCCAAAAACTGCCGTCTTGTGAGCACCGAAATAAGCTTGTTTATAAATGGCACGAAAAGCATCAAAGCGAGATATGAACTGACAAACCAATACTGTGATGCGGTAATCGGCAAAAATGCTCTTAACACCGCTTTCAGGGAAAACGATTCACCGCCAAGCAGCATAGCAAGCACAAAAAAAACAATTGAATAAAACCATGTCGCAAAAGCAACACGGAAAACTGACTTCAGCTTCAGTGTGCTGCGGCACATAAAATACCCGGTTATCATTACAAAAATAATCACACCGAGATTACCTACAGTACCCCAGCCGAGCATAACCTTGTTGAATCCGAAGGTCAGCTCACTTCTGTCTATGCCGCTATGTACGCAGTAATGTGATGTCACGATAAAAAGCATTGCTATGATTCGCAGAAGCTCAACCGAGGAATTTCTGACTCTTTTTATATTCGTCACCGTATCACCTCAGTTTTATATTATATCACATCAACTATGCTCATGGCAACCGCCAAAGGGTTCAATGCTTCTTGAAAGGATGCCGTTTATATGTGCAATTGCCGTGCCGTAGTTTGTCATAGGAACTCCGAGATCCTGCGCCTGACGGACACGGTACTGCATTTCTCTTTCGTTGAGCATACATCCGCCACAGTGAATTACAAGCGAATAGCCCGACAAATCTTCGGGAAATTCACCGCCTGAAGTAAACTCAAAGTTTATATCTTTTTTTGTATAATTCCTTATCCAATTCGGCAGCTTAACCGTGCCGATGTCCTCGCACTGTCTGTGATGGGTACACCCCTCGGAAATGAGCACCTTGTCGCCGTCCTTCAGCTCATCAAGCTTTGATGCACCTTTTACCGCGCCTTCAAGGTTGCCCTTGTAGCGCACAAACAGAATTGAAAAAGATGTGAGAGGAATTTCGCGCGGAAGAACCTTTGAAACGAAGCCGAAGACCTGCGAATCCGTAATTACAAGCGCAGGCGGATGTTTAAGCACGGAAAGAGTCTGTTCAAGCTCAGTGTCCCTTGTGACAAGAGCGTTTGCACCCGCTTCAATAATATCGCGTATTGTCTGCTGCTGTGGCATAATCAATCTGCCCTTGGGTGCGGAGGAATCAATCGGCACGACAAGTACAACCGTGTCACCGGGCTTTATAATATCCGAAACAATTTTTTTCTCGTTTTCATTCTTTCCTGCAAGTGCGGCAATTTTTTCTTTCAATCGGTTTATATTCAGTCCGCTTTGTGCGCTGACATAAATCTCTTTTTCGGTTTCTGCCGGAATATCTTCAAGCAAATCAGACTTATTATAAGCGATTATATATGGCAGATTTTTGCGTTCAAAAAGCGTGACAAGCTCGCTGTCCGCCTTGCTCATGCCCTTTGCCGCATCAACTACAAGCACCGCAATATCCGCATAGTTTAGCACCTGTCTTGCGCGCTTTACACGCATAGACCCAAGCTCACCCTCATCGTCAATGCCGGGTGTATCAATAATAACAACGGGACCCAGAGGCAAAAGCTCCATAGCCTTTTTAACAGGGTCGGTTGTGGTGCCCTTCACATCGGAAACAAGCGCAAGCGCCTGACCCGTGACAGCATTTACAACACTTGATTTTCCTGCGTTGCGAAGACCGAAGAAACCGATATGCACTCTGTCTGCCGAAACTGTACTGTTAAGTGACATCTGAATTCTCCTTTAGAAGCGGAAATCTCTTCTGTTTGAGTTTTTAATATCTTTGATATTCTGCGTTGCTATATCTCTTACCTTATCCTTCGGTATTTTCTTGAGTTCATCAATAATCATACTGTAACCGATTTCCTTTGTTGCATCGCTTGCATAGTCAACAAGATACTCTGTGAGAGTCATAAGCGCATTGGGGTGACAGCAGTTTATAATCTGACCGTTTTTGCAAAGGCTCATGAATCTGTCGCCCGTTCTGCCCTCGCGGTAGCAGGCCGTGCAGAAGGACGGAATGTGTCCGTTTTCCATAAGCCAGCGGACAACCTCATCAAGTGTGCGCTGGTCAGAAACATCAAACTGCTCCGAATCGTGCGGTCTTTCCTCTTCCGTATATCCGCCTACAGATGTACGGGAAGCACCGCTTATCTGCGAAATGCCGAGGTTGAGCACGCGCTCACGCACCTCCTGCGACTCTCTTGTTGAAATAATCATACCCGTATAGGGTACGGCAATGCGGATACAAGCGATTATTTTTTCAAACATTTCATCGGGAATTGAATTATCAAAAACAGTGGGGTCAATATCGTCTGCTCGCTTGATACGCGGCACACTGATTGTGTGAGGACCTACACCGTGAACAGCCTCAAGATGCTCTGCGTGCATGAGCAGACCTGCAAACTCATATTTATAAAGCTCAAGACCGAAAAGCACGCCAAGACCTACATCGTCAATGCCGCCTTCCATTGCTCTGTCCATAGCCTCTGTATGGTAATCATAATCGTGCTTGGGTCCCGTGGGATGAAGCTTGAGATAACTCTCCTTGTGATATGTTTCCTGGAAGAGAATATATGTACCGATACCGGCATCCTTGAGCTTACGGTAATTTTCAACCGTTGTGGCGGCAATATTCACATTAACTCTGCGGATTGCGCCGTTTTTGTGATTTATGCTGTAAATGGTTTTTATACTCTCAAGAATATACTCAATCGGGTTGTTTACAGGATCTTCACCTGCTTCAATTGCAAGGCGCTTGTGACCCATATCCTGAAGAGCGATAACTTCGTTTTTTATTTCTTCCTGTGTGAGCTTTTTGCGTGCAATGTGTTTATTCTTAAGGTGATAGGGGCAGTAAACACAGCCGTTTACACAGTAGTTTGAAAGGTAGAGCGGCGCAAACATAACTATGCGGTTACCGTAAAAGGCGAGCTTAATTTCCTTTGCAATTTCGTATATTTTCTCAACCTTTTCCGGAATGTCACAGGCAAGAAGCACACTTGCCTCTCTGTGGGAAAGCCCTGCGCAGACTGTGCCGTCTGCCGTCTTTTTAGGACGCGCTTTTTCGAGAATTGAGTCGATAAGCTCAACATTGTGCTTATTCTGCTCTGCATATTCGATTGTTGCAAGAATTTCATCGTGGCTGATGAATTCCTCTGCTTTTAATGATTTGGGATTGTAAACTGACATATATATTCCTTCTTTCGATATGATTACTGATTTTTAACTCTGTCACCGCGTGAATTTACAACGCGATAACCGATTTTTTCCATTGACTGTTTTATTTCTTTAAGATTTTCTGCCGCTTCGCCGCCCGATGAAAGCTTTCCGTTATAAAGCTCATACTTTGTCCTTGCATCCCCGGGCGAAAGGTTTGGCATAATTACATTTGCGCCCGAAAGAATGCCCTTTTCCCTTCCGCGGGGATCGATTGTACCAAGTGCTGTTGTGGCAGGCAGAAGCACCTGCGGACAGATGATCCTGACAACAGACAGAAGACAGCAAGTAAGTTCAACCGTACCCTGAGGAAAAGAAGCGAAAGGGGTTGCACTATGAGGCACAAACGGACCTATACCGCACATATCCGGCTGAAATTCTTCGATAAACTTCAGATCCTTTGCAAGAGCTGATACCGTCTGATAAGGTGACCCGACCATAAAGCCGCAGCCAACCTGATAGCCGATTTCCTTCAAATCGTAAAGACATTTCATACGGTTATCAAAAGACATATCTGACGGATGAAGCTTTTCATAGTGTGCTTTGTCGGCTGTTTCGTGCCTGAGCAGATACCTGTCAGCACCTGCGGCAAACAGCTTTTCATAGCTTTCGCGGCTTCTCTCGCCAAGAGAAAGAGTAACAGCGCAATCAGGATAATTTTCTTTTATTTTACCTATAATTGAAGCTAAAAAAGCATCATTAAAAAAAGGATCTTCGCCGCCCTGAAGCACGAATGTGCGAAAGCCGGCATTATAACCGGTTTCACAGCAGGAGAGTATTTCCTCTTCTGTGAGTCTGTATCGGCTGCAGTCCGCATTGCCTGCCCTTATTCCGCAGTAAAGACAGTTGTTGTGGCAGATATTGCTGATTTCAATCAGCCCTCTGATATAGACATCTCTACCGTAATACTTCTGCCTTTCAGCCTGAGCCTTTTCGCGCAGAAGAGCCCTTCCTTCATCGGTTATATTTGTTAACAGACATTCATACTCCTCAAGGGATAGCGAATGCTCTGATGCAAGTTTATCAATTAAGAATTTTACTTTTTTATTCATGGCTTATCACATTTGAATAAGCTGTTTTGACACTTATTCCGTCAAGCTTGCCGATTTTACCCGAAAGGGCGGAAATAGTATCCTGTGCGGCATCAACAGCAATGCTGACAATGCTGATACCCTTTTCTTTATAAGGTATGCCCATTCTGCCGATAATAATATCGCCGTATTCGTGAAGCAAGGCATTGAGCTGTTCGACACTGTCTTTATTTTCAACAATAATACCCATAACGGCAACGCGTGTTTCCATAATTCATCAACTCCCTAAAAAACATAAAAAAGCCACACCTGACCCGGTGCGGCTTCACTTTCATATCAGGGTATAAAATACCCGTAAAAAATACTGAATGTTACTGCACCTTTCAGTCGGAGAAAAATCCTCGTGTCAGGATGTATATATTATATAATATTTCAATTGGTTTGTCAACAAAACTCATTTTTCGCATCGACCGAAAAGTTTTTTATTGACTTTGTGTAGTCAGGGATATAAAATATTGTTCATAACAATCCGACAAGGAGTATTTGTATGTTAAAAAAAATAATAAGCTTTATAGTTTCGGTGTTAACTGCAATATCTGCATTTTTCGGACAAATCTGCAGTTTGAACAGAGACTTACGGTTTGAAAACATAGAATACGGCACACACGAACGACACACATTTAATTTATACATACCTGCAGAAAGAAAAAGTGACGGTCTTGTGCTGATGATTCACGGCGGAGCCTGGATTGGCGGCGACAAGGCTGACTATGCAGGTGAAATGGAAAGAGTTTTCGGTATGGGCTACGCGGTCGCTTCCGTCAACTACCGTTATATCAGCGATGATGTTGACCTGATTGATGTTACGGACGATATTCAGCTTGCCGTTGAAAAAATTAAATCGCTTGCAAAAGCTCACCGTGTTGACATAAGCAAAATGGTGCTTACCGGCATCTCGGCAGGCGGACATCTTGCTATGCTGTATGCATATTCGAGAGATGAGGTTTCGGCAATCAAGCCTGTTGCTGTACTCAATTATTGCGGACCAACAGACCTTACAGACGATGCTTATTACTTTGACAACGGCATAGGTGACAGCGAATATGTAGCAACCGTACTTTCATGGGCAGGCGGTTACAAGCACACCTTCGAAACCCGCGAGGAAAGCAAGGAAGCGCTATGGAATGTTTCCCCCCTTAAATATGTTGACGAAAACACAGTACCAACAGTAATAAACCACGGTATGGTTGACAACATCGTACCGTTTGCCAACGCAACAGCACTGCGCAATGCGCTTGAGGAAAACGGTGTAGAATACGAATTCAATGCCTACCCCAACTCAGGTCACGGACTTGACGCAGACGAAGAAAATATAAAAAAAGCCGACGAGCTTTATTATAAATATATCGAAACCTATCTTAACTAAATAAACATCAACAGCTTCGATAGAAATATCGAGGCTGTATTTTTATGTTGACAAAATTTTATAAGTGTGATATTTTATACATAGAGTTTCGATGTGTAGGAATTCTATGCAACAGTGAAAAGGAGGATATTAATAATGAATTTAAAAAAAGAACTTACTAAGGGCAGCAGTGCAATGCTCGTGCTTTCCGTACTGCAGAAAAAGGATATGTACGGCTATCAGATTATCAAGGAGATTGAGCTGAGCAGTGAAAAGGTTTTCTCCTTCAAGGAGGGTACACTCTACCCAATTCTTCACTCGTTTGAGCAGAACGGCCTTGTGAAATCTTACTGGGAGGAAAGTGACCAAGGCAGAAAAAGGAAGTATTATCATATAACAAAAAAGGGGCTTAAGGAGCTCAGTGACACCAAGCAGGAATGGGAGGCTTATTCTGCCGCAGTAAGCAAGGTTCTGAGCGCAAATGTCTGAGGAGGTGTTAGTGTGAACAGAATTGAAGATTACATAAAGCTGATAACTCCTGAAAATATTTCAAAAAAGAAAAAACAGCTTATACGCGACGAAATGCTGTGCCATATTTATGACAGAGTTGATTTTTATAAAGACTCAGGCTACAGCCAAGAAGACAGCATAACAAAAGCGCTTTCGGATATGGGTAACGACGACGCAGTAAAATTCTCCATCAGGAACAGCTTTGCCGAGCTTCATTCAGAGCGAATATGGTGGGCAATTCTCGCTTTTTTTGTTTCTCCGATTATAAACTTAATTGCGTTATTCTGCGGTGTGTGGATAACGAGTTTTGATTCAAAGGGTAAGCCTTTGACTTATGAAACTGCAATAAGCTTTGCAATGCTGTTTACCGTTTTTGCTCTTGCGGTTTTCTGTTTTAAAAAAGGCTTTCGCAAGTGTCTTGCTGCAATCGGTGTTTCAAATTTCATTATCGGTGCAACCCTACCTTTATGCCTTTTCCCTCAGCCTGCGGTTTACAGCCTTGCGGTAAACATCGGCTATCTGCTTGACGAATATACACCCGTTGTTATGCGTGGCTTTGATTTTGAAGCATTATCTTTTTATTTATGCATTGCGCTTATGATTAGCTTTGCTATATGGTGCTTTATATCAAGCCATAGAATTAAAGTTAAAGGCAAGCTGCCAAAAAAGCTGATACAAGCTACGGTTACAGCAGTTATCTTCTGTCTGATTTCGGTTATATCTGTAGCAACCTATGAATCGAGCCAATGGCTGTTCATAGATTATCCGATATGGTTTAGAGAAAGAACAGACGCGTTGACGCAGGAAGGAAAGGAAATATACGATTTAATAGAAACGAGCAAGAACGCTGACGAAGCTGTGCAAATACTGAAAGAACGCGGATATGTAACGGTTGATGAGTTTGAAAAAGAACTGGACAAAGCTGATAAAAAGCGTTTTCAATACAATTTTGACCAAATGAATTTCATATTTGATGAAGACTATGAAATTTATTTTAACCCTGATACCTTGCCGTATGCTTCAAATTATTCAACACAGTCCAACAACTTTATCTTCCTGCTTGAAGATGAAAACGGTGTTATGATTTCAAAGGGTGCAGGCTGTGCATTCGGCTTGTACGATAACTATGGCGCCGCTTGCCACTACTCCGTAAGAAGTGATAATATTGATGCAGTTGCCAAGCACTTCAAATCGTTGAAAAAAGGTTACGGTGAAAGCGAAGCACTTCAGTTTTTCGGCACAGATAACGGCGAGATGTTCACCTGCTTTGAAACCGACACACCAAACGGCAAAAAGACATTTTACCGTTTTTACAGCAGAGGTGCCGCCACAAAAGAGCTTCCATATAGTTATGACAACTGGAACGGTGACTGCGAGGTTTACATTGAACTTGAATTTATCGACGGCTTACTCAACAGCGGTAAGCTCAACTATGTAAGCTATGAAAAAAATCGGTTTAACAACAAAACGATAATTGTAACGCAATAATTGTCATTCTGAAACAAAGCCGAAGAATCTTTAATTTGCTTATTCCTTGACAGAGCGATTTTAAGATCCTTCGCATTCGTTCATGATGACACTGCGTCGGACGATTCGAGAATCGCCCCTACTTGACAAATGTATTTCGTTGTGCTTTAATAGAGTAAAGTTAATACACGGAAATCTCTTCGGGGCAGGGTGAAATTCCCGATCGGCGGTATAGTCCGCAAGCGCAAAAAAGCGCATGAATTGGTGCAACTCCAATACCGACAGTAAAGTCTGGATGGAAGAAGATTGATTTTTCAGCCGTTTCACGGCAGATTTTTCAGCTTTCATCAGCACCGGAGGGACAAACCTTCCGGTGCTTTATTATTTGCGAGGTGTTTTAATTGAACAGCAAAACAAAAAAAATCACCACTCTCGGTATGCTCTGTGCCGTTGCTTATGTTTTTATGGCTGTCAGTCGTATGCTGCCGCCCATTGTACTTTTTTTGCAGTATGACCCCAAGGACATAATCATAACCCTCGGCGGCTTTATTTTCGGACCGCTTTCCTCCGCCCTGATAAGCTTTGTTGTGTCGCTCGTTGAGCTTGTTACCGTCAGCGATACGGGTATTGTCGGACTCATAATGAACATTATTTCCACCTGTAGCTTTGCCTGCACTGCAGCAATTATTTACAAAAAGAAACGCACTCTTTCAGGCGCAGTCATTGGTCTTATTGCAGGCTGTATTTTCACAACCGCAGCAATGCTTCTGTGGAACTATGCAATAACACCGCTCTATATGGAAATACCGCGCGAGGAAGTAAAAGCCCTGCTTCTGCCTGCCTTTCTTCCCTTCAACCTTATTAAAGGCGGACTCAACGCAGCATTTACACTGCTTATTTATAAGCCTGTTGTTTCTGCACTGCGCAAAGCAAAGCTTATTGAGCCGGCAAAAACCTCGGCGGAAGGAAAAGCTTTACCAAGCATTGCAATAGCTGTTGTTTCAGTACTTCTTATTGCAAGTCTTATCGCTGTAATAATGATATTCAAAAATTAAACGATAAAAAACGCAGGTGCTTATGAAAAGCACCTGCATTTTTTGGGGAATTTATGCTATGAACTTGTCAAAAGCATCAAAAAGAGATGAGATTAACTTACTGAAGCCGTCTGCCACCGCTGACAAGTCAGCACCGGTAAGCTCTGAAATAAACCCTGCGATATAATACGGAACATCGCTGAGTATAGCAAAAATTGACATCATTTACTTCTTCTCCTTATTCTTTTGTAATCAAATTATACACCAAAAAAATCTGAAATTAATTATAATAAAGAAATTCAAAGCTCAAAAAATAAAATATTTTTTTCATTTTTTGGTATTTATTCACATTGTCTTAATTGAAATTGAATATACATATATGTTAAAATCAGTTAAACTCTATGCGGAAGACCTTCCGCAAATTCACAAAAAGGAGCTAAACAAAAATGAAAAGAACTCTTCTAAAAGTGCTTTCTCTTGTTCTCTGCTTTTCAATGCTTGCAGGCATAAGTGCCGTAGGCGCAGGCGCTCAGCAGAGAATAACCGACTGTGACGGCAATTGCGGCAACCCGCCTGCAATCATCGTTCCCGGTCTGGGTCAGGGCAACACATGGGTACTTGATGAAAATGGTGACTATGTGCTCGACGATAACGGCAACAAGGTAACAAGCTTCCCTGCTTACATTCAGGTGCCCAAGCTTATTGCTCAGCTTGCAGTTCCGCTTGTTCTTTCACTGCTTATGCAAAGAGACATAGGTCTTTCCGAAGCAGCAGCAAAAGCAATTGACAGTGCCTTTGGCATTAACAAGTGCGATGAAACCGCACACCTGAGCGACAGAGTTACAACAGAAAAATATCTTTACCCTGTTTCAGAGTGTGAAGATTTTGAGCGTGAAGAAATTTACTCTCATGTTCCATTTAACAAATATGAGCATGACCAGCCGCTCGACCACTTCTATTACTTCACATACAATTCATTTGACAACCATATTGACCTTGTAAAAGAGCTTTACGACTACATTCAGATGGTCAAGCAGCAAACAGGTCACGACAAGGTAACCCTCATCCCTCTCAGCCAGGGCGGCACACTTATGAGCGGTATGCTTGAATACTACCCCGACATCACAGACAGCATCCACAAGGTAATCTATGTTGTTCCCGCCATTGACGGCTCAACAATCATCGGCGATGTTTTCAACGACAGAGTAACCTTTACTGACCCCAAATACCTTCTCAACGGCTTCCTTGGCAACTCAGGTCTTATGGACAGCGAAACAGCGGCTCTGATTGAGATTGTTGCAAGAATTCTTCCCGATGAGGTTCTCGGTGCAGTACTTGAATCCGCTGTCGAGGTCCTTGTTAAAGACATCATGACAATGAGCACAAGCATGTGGGCGCTCTGCCCTTCCGGCGACTATCCGACAGCTTCAGCAAAATATCTTTCAGACAGACCTGAAATCAAGAAGCAGACAGACAAGTATTATAAGGCTCAGCTCAATGCCCACAAAAACATTCAGGGTATGGTTGATAAGGGCATTCAGGTATTCTGTATTGCGGAATATGATGTTAATCTGATAAATGTTGGCGAAAGCTGGAACACACAGAACGCAGACTACATCATTCAGCTCGATTCAACCACAATGGGTGCTCATGCTGCAAAGGTCGGCGAAACACTTCCCAAGGATTATGTTCAGCAGAACACTAAATGTAAAACACCCGGTCACAATCACATTTCTCCCGACAGAGTAGTTGATGCATCAACGGGTCTTTTACCCGACACAACATTCTATTTTGACGGTCAGAAACACGAGCGTACCGCAAACAACGATGTTATTCTCAAGCTTGCTCTTGAGCTTATCTGCAGAGATGATGTCACAGATGTTTACTCATCGCCTGATTTCCCGCAGTTTAATGTAGGCAGAGAGCCTCAGAACCTTCTTGCTCTTATGGAACAGGCAAAGGCAATGGATAAATCCGCTCTCACGAATGAAGATAAAGCAGAGCTTGAAAAGGCGTTTGCCGATGCAGAAAAGATGCTTGATGACACAGTAGTTGTTGCCGGTGAGCTTGAAAAAATGGAAGCAAGATTCACCGCTCTTCTCATAAAAGCAGGTGTTATGGAAGAACAGAGGGAATTCAATCTTCCCATCTTCTCCACTGTCAGCAGATTCCTTAACAACAACTTCGGCTCAGATGGCTTCTCCGAAATAATTATTGGCATATTTTCAAGCTTTTTAAAAGCCATATTCGGTTAATATTCTACAGATAAAAAATCGCAGATGTGCGTTAACGCACATCTGCGATTTTATTATGCCGTTTTAGTTTTTAGCTGTTTTTCTCTGGATAAATTTTACAATCTCAACGATCGGGATAATGAGGAATGAAAGACCGAGTGAGATTGCGTAAGCCTTTGCATCAAGGTGAGCAAAGCCGAACAGCTCTGAAAGGAAGTCGATTTCAACAACCGCTGTTGTGAGAACGAATGAAAGAAGCATTGCGCCGTAGAGAAGCATATTGTGGCTGCCCTTGAACATCATTGCAACAGCTGAGCCGCGCTGTGAGCGCATATTGAAAGAATGGAAGATTTCACACATAGCCATTGTGAAGAATGCCATTGTCATGCCCTCACTGCTGTCGGGAATGTTTCTGAAAACAAGATGACCTGTTTCAAGGAATTCACCAATATAGAAAGCGACAACTGTAAGAATTGAAACGATAATACCCTGATAGAAGCAGTCAATACCGAGTCCGCCTGCGAAGATACCGTCGTTCTTATTTCGGGGCTTTCTTCTCATAATATCAGCTTCGGGGCGCTCTGTACCAAGTGCAAGAGCAGGAAGCGAGTCAGTAATAAGGTTAATGAAAAGAAGGTGCGGCGCCTGAAGAATTGTGAAATTCATCAGCGAAGCGAAGAAAATAGAGATAACCTCTGAAAGGTTAGAGCCAAGAAGGAACTGGATAGCCTTACGGATATTGTCATAAATTCTTCTTCCCTCACCTACTGCAGAAACGATTGTCGCAAAATTATCGTCTGCAAGAACCATATCTGCAACATTCTTTGTAACATCTGTACCTGTGATACCCATACCGACACCGATGTCGGCATTTTTGATTGAAGGAGCATCGTTAACACCGTCGCCTGTCATTGCTGTGACATAACCCTTATTGCGCCATGCATTGACAATTCTTGTTTTATGCTCAGGCTGAACGCGTGCGTAAACGCGGATGTTTTCAACTATTCTTTCAAATTCTTCATCAGAGTATTTATCAATATCAACACCCATCATCGCCTGAGAATCATCCTCAAGTATGCCAAGCTCGCGGGCAATAGCTTTTGCCGTGTTTATATGGTCACCGGTAATCATAATCGGTGTGATACCTGCCTGACGGCATTCTACAATAGAATCCTTAACTTCGGGACGGACAGGGTCAATCATACCTGTAAGACCGATGAATATCATATCGTGTTCAAGTGATTCTGAATCGTAAGCGGCAGGGGCTGTATCGTACATCTTATATGCAACAGCGAAAACTCGAAGAGCTTTGTTGCCCATTCTCGTGTTCTCTGCAGCAATGTCTGCCTTGATATCATCTGTCAGCTCAACAACCTTACCGCCGACAAATGCGTGTGTACACTTTTTGAGAATTTCATCAGGTGCGCCCTTAGTGAACTGAGCAAACTTCTCGCCTGCCTTGTGAACGGTTGACATCATCTTTCTGCCTGAATCGAACGGAACTTCGCCGACTCTGGGAGATTTCTGCACAAGCTCAGCCTTATTAAGACCAAGTGTTTTTGCATAGTTGATAAGTGCAACCTCGTCAGGCTCACCCGTGCTCTTGCCGTCTTCTTCAACCTCTGCATTTGTGCAAAGACACATTGCGGTTGCAAGTCTTTGCTCATCCTCAGCATAGTGGTCAACAACAGTCATAACGTTCTGTGTAAGAGTACCTGTTTTATCCGAACAGATAATCTGTGTACAGCCGAGTGTTTCAACCGCAGTCATCTTGCGTATGATCGCATTCTTTTTGGACATATTCGTAACACCCATTGAAAGAACAATTGTCATAACAGCAACAAGACCTTCAGGAATTGCTGCAACGGCAAGTGCGATAGCTGTGATGAAAGAATCAAGTGCAATCGGGAAAAGCTCTGCACCTTCGGGGCCCATAAAGTATTTTGTAATTACATTGAATGCAAAAATGAAAACACAAACACCGATAACAAGCTTTGTAAGGATTTTGGAAAGCTGTTCAAGCTTGATTTCAAGCGGAGTCTTACCTTCTTCCGCAAGCGAAATTGCGTTTGCAATTTTACCCATTTCGGTGTCCATACCCGTTGCAGTAACAACAGCCTTACCTCTGCCGTATACAAGTGTAGAGCCCATATAAGCCATGTTCTTACGGTCGCCCAGAGGAATTTCTTCTCCCTCTTTTTTGCCCATAAGAGCATTTACGAGCTTAGTAACGGGAACAGATTCACCGGTAAGTGCCGCCTCTTCAATCTTCATGCTGGCACATTCAAAAATACGGCAGTCTGCCGGGATTGCATCGCCTGCATCAAGAAGAACAACATCGCCAACAACGAGATCCTCGCTCTTGACACTTTCAACCTTACCGTTGCGGAGAGTTTTGGTGGTTGCAGCAGACATTTTCTGAAGCGCTTCAACAGCCTTTTCAGCCTTGCTTTCCTGCACGACACCAAGAACGGCATTGATAACAACAACTACAAGAATTATTATTGAGTCTGTCGGTGTTGTCCAGCCGCCGTGTTCAATCATTTCCGTCACCGCTGAAATAACAGCTGCAATAAGAAGAATGATAATCATCGGGTCTTTAAGCTGATTCAGCAGTCTTTTGAGTGTTGAATCCTTCTTTGCCTCTGCAAGCTTGTTTTTTCCGTTTTGCTCCAGACGCTTTGCGGCCTCTTCAGAGGTCAAGCCTGATTCCGAGCTTTTCACTTCGTCAAAAACAGCATCTGTTTCTTTGAGGTAAAATTGCATTTTTACAGCTCCTTATCAATTTGTTTCAGATATTGGGAACTCACAAATATAACAAAAAAACCTTTGCCGCACACCCGTAATGAAGTGGGCGGCAAAAGTCTCACTGCTTTAATATATCGGCGAGCACAAAGGCCGTGATGACAACCGATATAACATCATTTGTTATGATGCGAGTTACTCCCTTTTACTGTTGGAATAATTATACAACAGTTCACCCGATTTGTAAACAGTTTTACTTTATTTTTACATTTTATACATCTGATTAACACATTTAAAACCTTAAATAAATATTGGCAGTATTTATATATATTATTTTCTTGCAATAAATATAGCGCTGTGCTATAATACAAGATGAGTACTTTTGATAAAATTTAACATATTTTATACTAATAACAAAAACGGAGGAGAAAAATATGAAAGGAAAATCATTAATCATTATTGCCGTACTGCTTACTGCGGCAACACTCATTTTCACAGCCTGCAACAAACAGAACGAAGACACAGGTCTGCATGTTTATGTCACAGACAAGGACGGTAACACAGTGCTTGATGCAAACGGCCAGCCCAAAACAGAAGAATGGAAAACGAGCGTCGTCTATGCAACCAATGCGGAAGGTGAAACCTACACCAATGCAAACGGCGAGAAGGTTACAGTCAAGCAGACAAGACCTGTTCTCACCAGCATTATTGAAATGAGCGACCGCACAAAGGACGCAAACGGAGAAATTATCTGGGTGCCCAGAACAACTGTAATTTATCAAGATGTCACTGACGCAAACGGCAATGTAGTTACAGAAAAGGTAACCGACAACGACGGTAACCCCGTTACAGAAAAACACGGCGAGGTCGTTACAGAGGTTGTAACAGAAACACGCACTGAGAAAGTTACGGGTTCTGTACAGATAACTGTTGACGGCCAGGCAACAATGTACAATAACACGATTGTCCAGAAGCCCGCTACACAGAAAACAACCTCAATCTATGAAAATCCCCTCTATACAGATAAAGAAACAAAGAAAACAACAAAGCCTGCACAGACTGCACCCACTCCTGAAAAGCATATTGCAGCAAACGCATGGCTCAAGCCCGTTGATGCTTCACAAAACGACACTGTGATCAAAACAAAAGCAATTGACGCAAACAACTATATCATCATGGGTTACACTGAATCAACCGACGGTTATTTCAGCGCATTCTCACAAACCGGCCTTTACTCCTTTGTTTCCAAATATAACACAGACGGTAAGCTTATATGGACCTGTCCCGTAGGCTCAGCAAAAGGCGGTCACACAAAGCTTCACGATATAACCGTCCTTAAAGACGGCAGCTTTATTGCCGTAGGCGAATCAAACGCAGAAGATTTCGGCTACACTCCGGACTCATATTTTGAAGCAATTATAGTTAAAATTTCCTCTGCAGGTAAGCTGGAATGGGTAAAGAACTACGGCGGCACATCAACAGACTATTTCAAATGTGTGACCGCAACACCTGACGGAGCATTTGTCGCCGCAGGAAGATTCGGTTCAAAAGACGGTGATTTTGCTTCTATCCAGACCAAAAGCCTGACTCCGGTTTTTGTTAAGCTTGACAAAAACGGTAACATTCAGTGGTTCGGTGCATTTGAAGGCAGCGGTGCTGATGCAGTAAACGCAGTTGCTTCAGATGCAAACGGCAACATCTACGGCGCATGTCAGATCATGTCAACAGACGGTGACGGCAAGGGCAACCACGGCAGTTCAGACATAGGCATTATCAAATTCTCTTCAACCGGTTCAAAACTTTGGGTTAAAATGATAGGCGGCAGCAAGAGCGATGTAGTAAATGATATTTATGCAGGTGCTTCCGGTTGTGTGTTCGCAGGCTCTTATGCATCAAAAGACGGTGATTTCACACTCAACAGAGGCGGCAAAGATGCCTTCATCGGTTTCTGCGATACAGAGGGCAATGTAAAATGGCTCAGAACATTCGGCGGTCTCAAAAATGATACATTCAACGCAATCGCCCCCACATCATTCGGCTATGCAGCAGTTGGTGTCAGCAACTCAACAAACCGCGACCTCGGCGATGTCGGAAACAAGGGTGAGACCGATGCCATTGTTATGTCAATTAACTCATCCGGTAATGTTGAGCATGTAAAAGCTCTCGGCGGCACAAAAAGCGACACTGCAAAAAGTATCTGCCGTCTTGACAGCAAGACCTACATCATAACAGGCGAAACCTACTCAACAGACAAGGATTTTTCATCATTCAGCATAAAAGGCTGTTCCGGTTTCTTTGGTAAATTCTACATCTATTAAGACAAACACGGAGATGAACGGTATAATGAAGACAAACCCGAATAAAATTATAATAGCGGTTGCACTTATTACGGCACTTACTTCGGTTATGTGTGCCTGTGACAAAAAAAAGCCTGAACAGACCGTTACCACAACTTCCAAGGTACAGACCTCACAGAACGAACCCGTAACGGAGCTGACAACTGAAAAGCCGGCACTGCCTTCAACCGAGGCTGTCACAACCGAAGTTGCAACTTCAAAGCCTTCAACCACCGTTCAGAAGCCACAAAAACCAATTAAACCGACAACCACTGCAGCTCCTGAAGAAACAACAAGCATTCCTGCAAAGGAACCGCTTGAAACCACAACAAGACACGCAAATGCAATTGCCAACGCATTCATCACAGCTGACAAAATGGTAAGCTACCGACTGCTTTCAAAAGACGAAATAAATGAGATTGCTCAAGACATGGCAGAGAGCAGCGATATATATTATGTCAGGCTTCAGGACGGCACAAAAACCTATTATATGGCAGTTGATTTGCAGACTGCACAGGCAATGGCACTCAGTAATCCTGCTGTTCTGCGTGAGCTATGTAAACAGCTTGACGAAAAGCAGAAAGCAATGGCAGACGGCGACAAAGAATATGTTCTTATGGATTACACCCATCTTGTAGGTGAGCTTGAAGTGCATTATCTCGGTTATCTTCTTACGGGCGCACTCGGTGCAGAAGACGGCGCGCTCGCTTCCTTCTACCGTTCCTGCAAGGTTGCAGACCTGAACATTGACGAAAGCCGTTTCGGTCCGATAATTAACATTATCGGTGCAATTTACGGTTAATTTATATTTTGAAATACAAATTTGCGGAGGTCATAAAAATGAACAACATTCACGAACTTTACGAACTCTGGCTTAAAAACGCAGTGCTTGACACTGACCTTACCGATGAGCTCAAAGCCATTGAAGGCAATGAAGAGGAAATTCTCGACAGATTTTACAAATCTCTCGAATTCGGCACAGGCGGTCTTCGCGGCGTTATTGGCGCAGGCACAAACAGAATGAACATTTATACTGTCGCACAGGCAACACAGGGTCTTGCAAACTATCTCAACGAAACTTTTGAAAGCCCCAGTGTAGCTATAGCATATGATTCCCGTATAAAGTCGGATGTGTTCGCACGCGAAGCAGCTGGTGTCCTTGCCGCTAACGGCATCAAAGTATATATCTTCCCCACTCTCGTACCAACACCAATGCTCTCTTTTGCTGTACGCAGACTCGGTTGCAGCTCAGGTATTGTTCTTACCGCAAGCCATAACCCCTCAAAATATAACGGCTACAAGTGTTACGCTCCCAGCGGCTACCAGATTACAGACGAAGCAGCTGCAAAAACACTTGAATACATTAATAACATTGACATTTTCAACGATGTAAAGCGCATGAGCTTTGATGATGCGCTTGCAGAAGATATGGTTGATTATATTGAAGGCTGGCTTCTCAACGAATTTTATGATCGTTGCGACGAACAGCGACTTGACAAAGACATCTGCAAAAAGAGCGGCCTTAAGGTAATCTACACTCCTCTCAACGGTACAGGCAACCGCCCTGTACGCACAATGCTCGGCAGACTCGGACTTAAAGAGGTAAGAATCGTACCCGAACAGGAAAACCCTGACGGTAACTTCCCGACCTGCCCCTTCCCCAATCCTGAAATTTCACAGGTGTTTGAGCTTGCAATAGAAATGACCAAAGACTTCCCCGCAGACCTTCTCCTTGCAACTGACCCTGACTGTGACCGCGTAGGAATCGCCGTAAGACATAACGGTGAATATATTCTTATGACCGGTAATGAAGTCGGTGTTATGCTTTGCGAATATGTAATATCCCGCCGCAAGGAAATGGGAACACTGCCCGAAAATCCGATTATTCTCAAGTCTTTTGTTACAACAGATCTTGCTCAGGCTGTTGCTGACAAATACGGTGCAGAGGTGCGTAACACACTCACAGGCTTCAAATATATCGGCGAAATTATCAATCAGCTTGACGAAGCAGGCGAGGCTGACCGCTATATTCTCGGAATGGAAGAAAGCTACGGCTATCTTTTCGGCACACACGCAAGAGATAAAGATGCCGTTGTTTCATCAACAATGATTGTTGAAATGGCAGCTTACTACAAATCTCTCGGCAAGGACCTCTATGAGGTTATGCAGGATATTTATGCCGAACACGGTATGTATATCAACACTCTTTCCAACTTCTCCTTTGAAGGCGCAAGCGGCATGGAAAAAATGAAAAAGATGATGGATGATATGCGCTCAAATCCGCCCAAAACAATTGCCGGTCTTGATGTTATCGGTGTATCGGACTATCTTACAAGCATTGCGCGTGATACCGTGACAGGTGAAGAATCCGTTATTGACCTTCCCAAATCAAATGTGCTCCACTACAAGCTTCCCGGCAACAGCTGTGCTATCGTGCGACCCTCCGGCACTGAGCCCAAAATCAAGGTTTACATTACAGCCTGTGCAGCTGACCGCGAAAAGGCAAACGCGCTTGCAGACGGCATAATTGACGATATGAAAAAATATCTCGGTGTATAAAAGATTAATTCACAGCCGCTCATTACGGGCGGCTGTGATAAAAAGAAAGAGGAAGATAAAATGAATCAGAAGATGGTAAGAATTATTGCCCTTGTGCTGGCATTGCTTATAGGCGGCAGCGTGTTGCTTGCCGCAATCACAAGTGTTTCAGCGGCAGACCCTGCTGCGCTTACGCAAATTCCCGACACAGGCTCTGACGGTGTGCCTAAGGCTCCCATTATCATAGGTGCTTGCGCAGTTTTGCTTGCAGTTGCCTGTGTGGTAATACCTAAGATAGCAAAAAAATAAACAGGGTGAAATAAAATTGGCAAAAGGAAGAAAGAAACAGCTCAGATTTGATACGGAGAAAAACGTACGCTCTTTGCGCTTCAAGCGCTTTGCGGCGGCGTTTTCCTGTTTTTTCATATTACTTGCAAGCATATCGTTTTTGCTTTTGCTCAAGCATTACGATTTTAACCTTGCATCCATAACAAGCCTTGACGAAAACTCAACGGCTCAGGAAACCACTGCCCCCCCTGCTCCGAATGTTGAGGGCGTGCGTAACTACCTGCTTGTATGCACGGCTGACGCTGACAACACAATGCGATTTGCCGCAGTTGTAACTGCAGATATGAACAACAAGGCGCTGAGCATAACAGCGCTTGATACAAATGCTGTTACAAACATCTCCGGCTGCAACGGCAATTTTGCGCAGCAGCTCACCTTCGGAGGCAGCTCTCAGCTTTTACTTGCGGCTGAAAAGCTCAGCGGACTTAAAATTGACAAATATGTCCGCAGCACAGACAGCAAATTCAAATCCATAATAAACTATGTGGGCGGAATTGAAATGACCGTTGAAAAGGCAATTGACATACGCACTGCCGACCTCACTGCAATTATAGGTGCAGGCGAGCAGACAATGACCGGCGACACAATGCTAAAATATATACGCACATTTGAAAATGAGCCTCAGAAGCAGGCACAGATTATTGCCGATATGATTGAGCAGAAGCTTACTGTTTCAAACCTCACAAAGGCGGACAGTTATTATAAGCGCATCATCAACCTTGCGGACAGCAACATTTCCGTTGTTGATTTTGCGGATATGAAACGAAGCTTTGAAGCACTGCTTTATGACAGCGGCAATGTAGCCGTTACGGTAAACTGATAATGAAACGATTTATCAAAACTTTAATCAGCACAGCTTTATTTGTAACAATTTTAATTTCTGCATTTTCCGTTCTGAAATCTGTATACAGTGAAAGAGAATTTCCAGCCGGCACATATACGGATTATTATTACCAGTCCCTCGGCGAAAAAGAAAAGCAGGCCTACACACAAATAAAGGAAAGCATTTTTTCATTTCCCGAAAAAATTGAAACACCTGTTCTTACACAACCTCAGCTTGAAACGGTACTCAACGCTTTGATTTACGATAACCCAATGCTTTTTATGCTGGACAAATGCTCGCTTGAGATCAAGGGTGAAAGAGCATTTTTTGTGCCGGTATATTCTGTTACTCAAGACAAATATAAAACTGATGCCCAGAATATATCTGAAATAATTAATCAGCTTTTACGAAATATTCCGGCAGACAGGTATGAGGCTGAGCTATACTGCCACGATTACATAATCAACACCTGCACTTACAGCGACACAGGTTTTCATGAAGAGGACACGGTTGCAGGAGTGTTTCTGGGTGGAAAAGCAAAATGCTCAGGCTACGCAAAAGCATTCAAGCTTCTGCTCAACGCGGCAGGCATTGAATCCGTACTCGTTACGGGTGACGCAACCGATTATAACGGAAAAACGCAAAGCCATATGTGGAATGCAGTTAAAATCGACGACAGCTGGTGCTACACGGATATAACATGGAATGATCCTGTGGGCGAGAACGGTGAAAATTATATTCAGCACATTTATTTCAACATGACAGAAGAGATGCTCAGCCGTACTCATACTGATTTTGAGTTCAGATACGAATGCAACTCTCCCTCTTTATTTTATTACATTATAAATAAAGCCTATTTTGAAAAAGCAGACAGTGAAATGATTTCTGCTCTTTCGCACCTGATTTCAAAAGCCTGTTTGACAAACTACAGCAGTGTTGAAATTATGCTTTCAGACAGTGAGGCTCTACGGTCTGCTGAAAACTATCTGTTTGAAAAAGAAAAGGTTTACCGTGCGCTTGAAACAGCGGCACTGGAAACCGGATTGAGCTTAAACACAAATTCCGTTAAATACACAGTTGATACCAACACAAACCTTATTACCATATATTATGAGATAAAGGACTGATTTCATGGACAGAGAGCGTATTGAAGCGGCAGTAAAAGAACTGCTCTACGCAATCGGTGAAGACCCTGACAGAGAGGGACTTGTTGAAACGCCGAACAGAGTTGCAAGAATGTATGAAGAAATCTTTTCCGGACTTGAAGAGGACCCGAAAAAGCATCTTAAAATATTCAACGAAGACAACAACGATGAAATGGTAATTGTCCGCGATATTCCGCTATATTCAATCTGCGAGCATCATCTTATCCCCTTCATCGGCAAAGCTCACATTGCTTACATTCCGCGCAACGGTAAGGTTATCGGTCTTTCAAAGCTTGCAAGAATTGTAAACTGCTTTGCAAAAAGACCTCAGCTTCAGGAAAGACTGACCTCACAGGTTGCAGATTTTCTGTACGAGAATCTTGAACCGCAGGGTGTTGCCGTTGTTGTTGAGGCAGAGCATCTTTGCATGACAATGCGCGGCGCTCGCGCTTCAGGAAGTCAAACAAGAACATCTGCCATGCGAGGAATTATGCGAAGCGACGCCAGAACAAGGGCAGAGGCACTTTCACTGCTTTCAAGCAGCCGCTGAATAAGGTAAACACAATGATTTTTAAAGCTAAAAATTACAAGCTTGAGCTGGACGAAGCAAAGGTTATGGCCGTTATCAACCTCACTCCCGACTCATTTTATGAGGGCAGCAGATTTGATCTGAAAAGCGCCGTTAACCATGCTGTTCAGGCTGTTGAAGACGGTGCGGCAATAATAGACATCGGTGCACAGTCCACTGCACCCGACAGTCAAGCTATAACGGAAGAAGAAGAGCTTGAAAGGCTGATAGAACCGCTTCGGGCAATACGAAGTGCAGTTGATGTGCCGATAAGTGTTGATACTTTTTTTCCGAGTGTAGCACAGGCGGCACTTGAAAATGGCGCGGATATAATCAACGATGTCAGCGGTAAGGATGACGGTATTATGTCTGCCGTTGCCGCGCTGTACGGTGCAGGCCACATAATAATGCACACAGGCGGACTGACAAGCAAAGAAATGCGCACGGACACAACCGATATAACGGAGAAAATAAACTCGTTTTTCTTAAGTGCCGTAATAGCCGCAGAAAAGGCAGGACTGAAAAAAGAAAGCATCTGCCTTGACCCCGGAATAGGCTTCGGCAAATCACGCGAAGATGATTTAAAAATAATTACGAACTTTAAAAAGCTGGACAAGCTTGGCTGTGCAAGCCTTGCCGGTCTTTCACGAAAGAGAATAACAAAGCTGTGCGGTGATTCACTCATCGGCACTGTTATTTTCAATACACATTGCATTCTCGGCGGCGCAAATATCATCAGAGTGCACGATGTTGTACAGGGAATCGCTTCGGCAAAAGCGACACAAATGATACTGAAAGGTATTTAAAATGGATAAAATCATAATTGACTCACTTAAAATATTTGCTTACCACGGTGTAAACCCCGAAGAAACAGCTATGGGTCAGTGGTTTGTGCTTGATATTGAAGCATTGGCAGACCTAAGAAATGCCTGTGCGAGCGACAATATTGATGATACGGTAAGCTATGCGGCAATTGTGAAAACAGTGCGCCGAACAATGACGGAAAAAAGCTGCAAGCTTCTTGAGCATGCGGCACAGCGCACAGCAGACGCAATTCTCAGCGAATATCCGCTGATTCAGCACATAAAAATCAGACTCAGAAAACCCGATGCACCAATAAAAACAAATTTTGGATATGTCGCGGTAGAAATTGAGAGGGACAGAAATTGAGCACAGTTGTATTAGGCCTTGGCACAAACCTCGGCGATAAAAAGAAAAATCTTAACACGGCGGTACACGCACTTTCTTTACTGCCTCAGACAAAAATTGTGAAAGCTTCTTCTATATATAAAACCAAACCGGTTGGATTTGATGAGCAGGATGATTTTCTCAATGCCAACATTTTAATCGAAACTGAGCTTTCGCCTCATGCTATTCTCGGCGCTTGTCTTGGAATCGAAGCTTCAATGGGCAGAGTAAGACTTAACAAAAACGGTCCGAGAATCATTGACATTGATGTATTACTTTATGAAAGTTATTTTTCAGACAGCTTTGAACTGACACTCCCCCACCCCAGAATCAAAGAGCGTGCATTTGTAATGGTTCCGATGCTTGACCTATATCCTACCGGCAGAGCACCGGGACTTTACTTTCTCCCCCATCTCAGAGAAGTCGGTAAAGACGGTGTCGAAAAAACCGAATTTGAAATTACCGTTTCCTGACATATTTTACATTATTTTCACTTTATATTGTGCAAACTGCACCAATATTATTGTTTTTTTAAGCAATAAATAAATAAATTAAAGAAATCTGAAATTTTATTTGACTAAATTGTTAACATTTGATATACTGTTTTTAATAGTTGTTAATTATAATATTCACCAATGAAAGGAGCTTATGTAATGAAAAAGAATATTATCATCTACATTGTTGCAGGTGCAATTATTCTTGCAGGTATTGCAACAGCCGGCGTTCTTGCATTTAATAAATTAAACGACGGCACACAGACAACTGAGCCCACTCTCAACTACGGTGAGGATCAGACAGACTTCGGTGCAAACGGTTACCCGATTATCGAGGAGCCTTCAGAAGAATTCTTCACAAATGCAAACGGTGAAATTGTTGAATACAGAACCGATGAAGAAGGCAGCACATTCGAAGTTGTTCTTGAAACAACCCCCAACGGTGAAGTTGTCACAAAAGAAGACGGCGAAAAGGTTACAGTCAACAAGCCCAACGTTGTTGTAACAAATCCCGCAGGCACAACAAAGCCCGGATCTAAGCCTAACAAACCCGCAGCTACAACAAAGCCCGGCAATAAGCCTGTTGCCACAACAAAGCCCAGCGGCAACACAGGTCTCAGCGGCGGTAACACCGTCCAGAAGAATCCCGACGGCTCACAGACAATTGTCAAGCCCGACGGTACAATCGCCCTCAGCTACTCTTACAGTGCTGCAGGTAACTACTTCTATACAGACGATAACCCTTGGCAGAGAAACTTCGGTTTCAACCGCCTTTATGACATCGGCGCAGTGTTCACCGTTATGTACCTTGACACATTCCATGTATACTATAACCACGGCGGCTACGACTGGATGGTTCAGTTCTGGAAGGGTCAGTACGGACTTCTCTTCCTTGGCGGTGAAATCGGTCTTTACTACAAAGATCCCAACAAGTCAACACCTCACTACAACTGTGCTGAAGAAGACATGGAAATCAATATGCAGATGACAGTTTACCGCGAGGGCCACGGCGAGCTCTTTACCCGTCCCTATGCACCCCACTGGTGGACAACTGCATTCGTTCCCGGCAAGCTTAAGAAGTTCCCCGACCGCACAGAGCTTACAATGGTCGCCAAGCTTGAGTTCAAGAGCGAAGAAGAACGCGCAAAGTTCTGTAAGGCACTTGAAAGCATCAAGGACGGTTACTATGACTTCCGCTTTGAATATGTTTCACAGATTTCAAAGAACAAACCTGAACAGTACACATATAACGGCAAAACCGTTGACCTTGTATGGCGTTTCCTTGATGAAGACCGCGTAAAGCCGCTCGATTCACTTACACCAACTACAACAACAAAACCGACAGAGAAGCCTGTTGAAACCACAAAGCCTACTACTGAGCCTACAACAGCTCCCACAACAGCTCCTCCTGTCACTGACGCACCGTCATACGAATAAGATTTATTTGCGACACACTTCACAAAGAAGTGTGTCGCTTTTTTTTAATTATATATTCGGGTAATACCTTTTTTTATACCTGACATTCCCTCTGAAATTCCTTCGCTGACATCCTCTGCCATACTGCTCATTTCATTAAGCATTCCCTTTGTTGTTGAGGCTGTTGTTGACGCTAAAGTTCCTTTGTTTTCTGTTGTTACCTTACCGTCTTCCGTGCTGCCGCAAGCAGCCATTACAACTGACAGTGCAACTATCAATGCACTTGTCAGCGCAAGCTTTATTTTCATTGTAAAACCTTCTTTCTTCATTACCGATGATAAATTAAAGGTCATCAGGATCCTGTTCGGGAACAAGGTCATCAGCATCATAGGGGGTGCCGCGATAGCTTCCCAAAACATCTATAGGGGCACTTTCACCTGCTGTTTCCCAAAGCGACACCATACTTTCAACAATGTGCTTATTTTTGTTGAATTTGGTCCTTCTGTCGTTTTTGTCATATAACATTAAAATTCTCCTTTCACGAAACTCCGATAAAAATCTGAGGGGTTTTCAGCTGAAAACAGCTGATATAAAAGCTGTCAGCCCCGCGCCTGCACCTGCGGCAGCAGCAATAGATACCGCATATGCAATTCTACTGTGTATAATCTTTGTCATGGGCGGTTTATCTGCTTTGCCTGCAATCGCATTCGCGCGTTCACGCAGCCTGCCCTCGCTTACAGATGCGCATTCGGGTTTGACAAAAAACATAACCCGCTCAAAATATTCACAATCTGTTTCGCTTATTTCAATTACCTGTCTGTTGACACCTCTGAGCATTTTTGTTCCCTTTCTTTTATAAAAACGTATTTTTCGGTCTGCCGCAGAGTTATTTTTAGCAGTTTTATCATTTCTTATACTGAAAAAATTATATGTAAAAGTTTTCAACATTTACAATCTGTATAGTGAAAATCATTTGTTCGATGTGGAAAACCGTGTGAAAAATGTGAAAAAGGGGTTGTTTGCCGTTAGTTTTCCACCAAAACGGAGTGGGAAAAGGCGTTCACTTTACATTATGTGAAATTACAAAGAGTTGTTAAAGCTTTACGAAAGATGTTAAAAAAAATAAAAAAATGTCGTATTTTCTTTTATAGAAAAATGCATAAACCATAAAACTTTATAATAAATAATATAAAACAGCAACCTCAAGGAATGAATTAAATGAAAATCACTGCACATAACGGATTTATTACCGTAACGGATTTCGGCACCTTTGATCTGAGCTTAAGTGCTGATTGCGGTCAGGCTTTCCGCTGGTATACCGATGATGAAGGCTTCTGGCACGGCATAGTATGTGGCAAGCATCTTAAAGCAAAACAAGACGGGGAAACACTGACACTGTTTACAACTGAAGAAGATTTTCAACGGCTTTGGAAAAATTATTTTGACCTTGAAACCGATTATAACTATATCTGTAAAACTATCAGTGCAGATGAAAATATAGAAAAAGCAGTTCTGAGCTGTCCCGGAATTCATATTTTACGACAAGAGCCGTGGGAAGCACTGTGCTCATTTATAATTTCACAGAATAATAATATTCCCCGAATTAAAGGAATTATTGACAGACTCTGTGAAAATTTTGGCGAGAGAATTGAAGGCGGTTTCACTTTCCCATCTGCACAAAAACTTGCCACACTCAAACAAGAAGACCTTTCACCACTTCGAGCAGGCTTCAGAGCAAAATATATTATTGATGCAGCACAGAAGGTTTCAAACGGCGAGGTAGATTTCAAAAAAATTGCCGAATCCCCTATTGAATACGGCAGAGAAGAGCTGCAGAAAATCTGCGGTGTAGGAGCAAAGGTTGCAGAATGCACCTTACTGTACGGCTTTTATAAAACGGATGCTTTTCCAGTTGATGTATGGGTTAAAAGAATTATGTCAGAAATGTATCCCGAAGGTTTTCCCGAATGTGCAAACGGAGTAAGAGGTATAGCCCAACAATATCTTTTTCATTGGCGAAGAACTTTTTATAATGATTAAAAATGAACTGCAGTACAATTTTGTACTCAAGTACAAAAAAGTTCTTTACAAAATACAAAAACAGTATTATAATCATATTATAATTAGACGGAAGGTTTAAAATGGAGCAAGCAAGACGTTCAAGAAAAAAAGAACAAACCCATCGCGCGATAATGCACAGCGCAAAGGTGCTTTTTGAACAACACGGCATTAACAATGTTACAATAGAACAGATAGCGGAGAATGCCGATGTTTCACGCTCAACTTTTTTTTCACATTTTGACTCGGTAGACAGCTTGCTTTCTGCAATTGCAGCAGAAGAAATCAACGATATTTTTGATGCGGTTGAAAATGATGAGGCTGGTCTTACCGTAGCGGCACTTTTCCGTCAGCTTAATGCTGACACATATCCTTACCCTTACCTTACAGCAGAGCTGTTTATGCACAGTATAATTTCCGAAGGTGAAAGTCCCGTTTCAAGAGTAGACCATCTTCTGCGCAAAGAAATTGAGCGCAGCCCCGCCTATGAAAGAATGCGAAGAACGTTCACTGCGAAGGATATTTCAGCATTTATTTTAGGAGCTTATTTCGGTCTGATTTTTCAGAAGTTTATGAACAATGAACCGTTTGAAAATCCTTCCGAAACAAACGATAAAATACAAAAATTAATAAAATTTTTCAAGAATCAGGAGGAATAACAATGAGCAACGGTTACGCAATCAGCAACTGGCAGAACGCAAAAGAAATCTATGCCAAGCTTGCAAAACTTACTTCACAGCCCATCTACAGCATTTCAGACGAAGAGCTGAAGAGAGTTCTTGACCACTTTGAAACCAAGTGTGCAAAGTCCAAGGAAATCACTTCAGAGGCTAAGCAGTACATCCCCGGCGGTGTTCAGCACAACCTCGCTTTCAACTATCCCTTCCCTATCTGCGTAACAAAAGCAGAGGGCGCATATCTTTATGATATTGACGGCAACCAGTACATTGACTTCCTTCAGGCAGGCGGTCCGACAATCCTTGGTTCAAACTATGCTCCCGTACGCGAAAAGGTTATTGAGCTTATCAATACATGCGGCCCTGTAACAGGTCTTTTCCACGAGGGTGAGCTTCTTCTTGCAAAGGAAATCAACAAGCACATGCCCAATGTTGAAATGTTCCGTATGCTCGGCTCAGGTACAGAATCCGTTATGGCTGCAATCCGTGTAGCACGTAACGCAACAAAGGCAAAGAGAATCATCAAAGTTGGCGGCGCTTATCACGGCTGGTCAGACCAGATGGTTTACGGTCTTAAAATCCCCGGCAGCCGTCAGTTCCTTGAATCACACGGTATTCCCGGCGGCGCTTACAGCACAACAGACGAGGTCAGACCCAATGACCTTGATATGCTTGAAAAAATGCTCAAGCTCAACAAGATGCGCGGCGGCACAGCAGCTGTTATCGTTGAGCCTGTCGGTCCGGAAAGCGGCACACGCCCGATTGACAAGGACTACAACAAGGGTGTTCGCGCACTCTGCGACAAGTACGGCTGTCTGTTCATCTTCGACGAGGTTGTTACAGGCTTCCGTGTCGGTCTCGGCGGTGCACAGGGTTACTTCGATGTTGTTCCCGATCTCACAATCTTCGGTAAGGTTGTTGCAGGCGGCTATCCCTCAGCAGGCGGTGTAGGCGGTAAGAAGGAATTTGTCAGCGGCATGGCAGCAGGTGTCGGCACAATGATGAAGCGCGCTTATGTCGGTGGTACACTTGCAGCTAATCCGCTTTCATCCTATGCAGGCTACTGCGCAATTCAGGAAATTGAAAAGACAGATGCTTGTGTCAAGGCAGGTCAGGCCGGCGACAGACTTACTGCAGGTCTTCAGCAGCTTGTTGACAAATATTCACTTCCCTATGTTGTATACAACCAGGGTTCAATTGTTCACCTTGAGTGCACTGGCGCAATGAGCTTTGACTTCAGCTCAATGAACCTTCTCGGTTCTGTTATCCCCATGCTCAAGAAGAAGCCCGAAATGCTTCGCCGCAAGGTTGCAATGGAAGAAATGGGCGCAGCTTACATGGCTCACGGCATTGTTACACTTGCAGGCAGCCGCCTTTACACTTGTCTTGCTGACACAGATGAGGTTAT
>JAZQGE010000018.1:0-18518 GCA_045539895.1 Acutalibacteraceae bacterium | reverse complement strand
CCGCTTGGCCTCCGACTTGGTGTTAAGACGGAGAACATCAATACCTTCTTTGCGCATTCGCATTGCTTCAACAAAAACAGGACCTCTGATGTCTGAATGAACATTCTGTAATTTATCTGATCTTAAAATTTCTCTCATATTGCATATCCCCTTTCAGTTGTTATTATTATAAATCCCATTTAAATTATTTGTCAATAATCTTGTGAAATTTATTAGATTTTAAAAGATTGACAAGAGAATATACTATGATATAATAAATTTATATTTAAAATTTAGAAAGAAGTAAATTGTTATGAAAAATATAGAGAGAATTGTTATCAAAGTAGGCACATCTACTCTCACCTACTCAACCGGAAAAGCAAATATAAGGCGAATGCAGTATTTGGTGCGCACACTTGCCGATTTACATAACAGCGGTTGTGAAATAGCTCTTGTCACTTCCGGTGCAATAGGAGTCGGAGTAGGCAAGCTCGGCTTGAAAGAAAGGCCTTCTACTACTCCCGAAAGACAAGCCGCTGCATGTATAGGTCAGTGTGAGTTAATGTTTATGTACGATAAGTTTTTCGGAGAACTTGGTTGCACAGTCGGACAGCTTTTAATTACAAAAAGCGATATTGAAAACGACGAAAGAAGAACTAATCTTATTAATGCGTTCGAGCATATTTTTAAATATGGTGCAATTCCGATTATCAACGAAAATGATTCCGTAGCTGTTGACGAAATTGTTTACGGTGATAACGATAATCTTTCAGCACAGGTTGCGAAACTGATGAATGCTGACAAGCTTATCATTTTGACAGATACTGACGGATTATTTGATAAAAATCCAATGGATCATGAAGATGCTAGACTTATTCCCGTAGTCAATGAAATAACAGAAGAAATAGAAATGCTTGCTGGCGGTGCAGGTACAAAAAGAGGTACCGGAGGAATGATAACAAAAATACATGCCGCAAAAACAGCAACAAACTCAAATATTGATACATATATAATTAATGGAGAAAATCCCGATGATATTTACAAACTTATAAACGGACATAATATTGGAACACATTTTGTTAAAAAGGAGGTCTGATTACAATGGATTATATTTTTAACCTCGGAAAAAAATCAAAAAAAGCTCAACTATCACTTGCTGATGCTTCAACAGCACTGAAGAACAGTGCTCTATCTGCAATTGCCTCTGCATTGAAAGAACATAAAAATGAAATTATTAATGCTAATTTAATCGATCTTGAAATCGGAAAAGCAAACGGATTATCTGATTCATTGCTTGACAGACTTGCATTAAATGAAAAAAGAATTGACGATATTGCTGACAGTGTGCTTGAAATAGTTTCATTACCAGATCCGGTCGGTGTCATAAAAGACGGCTCCGTCAGACCCAACGGACTTAATATCGAAAAAGTTGCTGTCCCCATGGGCACAATTGCCGTTATATATGAGGCAAGACCTAATGTTACTATTGATGCAGCTGCTTTATGTTTAAAGTCAGGCAATGCAGTTATTTTACGCGGAGGCAAGGAGGCAATCAACTCCAATATTGCATCGGCAAACATAATGAGAGATGCCATTGAAACCGTCGGCCTTGATAAAAACTGCATTCAGCTTGTTGAAGACACTTCAAGAGAAACCGCAAATGCACTTATGAAGCTCAATGAATATGTTGATGTGCTTATTCCGCGTGGTGGTGCGGGTCTTATCAATAGTGTTTTACAGAATGCAACCGTACCTGTTATAGAAACAGGAGTCGGTAATTGTCATATTTATGTAGATAAAACTGCAGATATTGATATGGCTGTCGATATTATTTTTAACGCAAAAACATCCCGTCCTTCTGTTTGCAATGCTGCTGAAAGTCTTGTTATTCACAAGGATATTATCAAAATCGCATTACCTGCTATCAAAGCTAAACTTGATGAAAAAAATGTTAAACTTTACGGTGATGAAACAGCAGCTGATATTGTAAACATGAACATAGCAACAGATGATGACTGGGGTAAAGAATATCTTGATTATAAGATGTCTGTAAAATCAGTCGATACAATTGAACAAGCAATTGAACATATTAACAGATATTCCACAGGACACAGTGAGGCAATTATAACTAACGATTATTCATCTGCACAAAAATTCACAAAGCTTGTCAACTCATCTGCAGTTTATGTTAATGCAAGCACGCGTTTTACTGATGGCGGTCAGTTCGGTTTCGGAGCTGAAATCGGTATTTCAACTCAGAAGCTTCACGCACGCGGACCTATCGGTCTGCCTGAATTAACAACTACAAAGTTTGTAATTCGCGGCAACGGTCAAATAAGATAAGGAGGCATTCGAATGCTTGAAAAATTGAAAGAAAAAGTATGTAATGCCAATTTACTTTTACCCCAACACGGTCTTGTAACTTTTACTTGGGGTAATGTATCTGAGATTGACCGCGAAAGCGGATATGTTGTTATAAAACCCTCAGGAGTAAATTATAGCGAACTTACACCCGAAAAAATGGTTGTTGTTGACCTTGACGGAAACAAAATTGAAGGTGAACTCAATCCGTCAAGCGACACTCCGACACACATTTATCTGTACCGTAATTTCAACGATATTGGCGGTATTGTACATACACACTCAACTCACGCAACAGCTTTTGCTCAAGCAAGGTCACCAATTTCAGCCTACGGCACAACTCATGCAGATTATTTTTACGGTGATATCCCCTGCACGCGTGAGCTTACTGCAACAGAAGTTCAGAATGATTATGAAAAAAACACCGGTAAAGTTATCGTTGAAGCATTTAAGCTTCTTAATCCAGATGCTATTCCTGGTGTTGTTGCAGCGAATCACGGTCCTTTTGCATGGGGAAAAGATTCAAATGAGGCTGTACATAACGCAGTTGTACTTGAAGAAGTTGCTAAAATTGCAATAATAATGAAAATATTAAATTCTGAAAGTACCCCGATCAATAAATATATTTTAGACAAGCATTATAATCGTAAACACGGTAAAAATGCTTATTACGGACAAAATAAATAAGAAGGGAATTAGAATTATGAGTAATGTTTGGTTTATAACCGGAAGTCAACATCTCTACGGTGACGATGCTCTAAGACAAGTTGCAGAAGATTCAAAAATAATCGCTGCATACCTCAACGATAAAATCGGTGCTGATGTTATTTGTACTAATGTCGTTACTACATCTGAAGAAATTACAAATGTTATGAGAAGTGCAAACGCAGATAATAATTGTATAGGTGTTATTACATGGATGCACACATTTTCTCCTTCAAAAATGTGGATTAACGGACTTAAAACAATCGCTAAGCCTGTTCTTCATTTCAGCACTCAATTTAACGAAAAACTCCCATACGATACTATTGATATGGATTTTATGAACCTTAATCAATCTGCGCACGGTGATAGAGAGCATAGTCATATTTATGCTCTAATGCGAAAAAGTCGCAAAGAAGTTGTGGGACATTGGAAAGATGAAGAAGCCATAGAAGAAATTAAAACATGGGTAAGTGCAGCAAAAGCATTTGCTGAAGGAAATTCTCTTCGTGTTTGCCGTTTTGGAGATAATATGCGTGATGTAGCTGTAACCGAGGGAAATAAAGTTACAACGCAGGAAAAGCTCGGCTGGAGTGTAGATTACTACGGAATCGGTGATTTAGTCGAAGAAATTAATTCTGTAACAGAAAGTGAAGCTGATGCACTTATAAACGAATATAAAGCTGCTTATTTAATTACAACCGAAGATTTCGATGCGATTAGAGAACAGGCAAAATACGAAATAGCTCTTGAAAGATTCCTCAAAAAGAAAGACTGTACCGCTTTTACAACTAACTTTCAGGATCTTCACGGATTAAAGCAGCTGCCGGGATTAAGTGCACAAAGAATGATGGCAAAAGGCTATGGCTTCGGCGCTGAAGGTGACTGGAAAACAGCTGCTCTGACAAGAGTAATGAAGATTATGTCCGGAAATAATTCTACTGCATTTATGGAAGACTATACATATAATCTCACTAAGGGAAATGAAGCTATCCTCGGTGCACATATGCTTGAAGTTTGTCCGACAATTGCCGACGGTGATGTTAAACTTGATGTAAAACCTCTCAGCATTGGCGACAGAGAGCCTCCAGCTAGACTTATTTTTACTGCTAAAGCAGGAAAAGCAATTGCAGTTTCACTAGTTGATATTGGTAACAGACTCAGACTTATTTGTGCACAGGTGGAATGTATCAAACCTGAAAAGCCAATGCCTAAACTTCCGGTTGCAAGTGCAATGTGGAAACCGCTTCCAAATTTTAAAAACGGTGTAAAGGCTTGGCTTCTTGCCGGCGGAGCTCATCATTCCGTGTTGAGCTATTCACTGACAAAAGAGCATATTATTGATTACGCGCGTATGGCAGGTATAGAATGTGTAGTGATTGATGAAACGACAAATATCAATGATTTTGAACTTAAGCTTATGCTTGGTGACGCAGCATGGAAATAACAAATTATGCAAAATATTGATAAATTCTAAATAATTCTTGCCAAAACTATTCAATTATGTTATAATTTAAGCATTATGTTAATAGGAGGTTTTCAGATGTCAGCTGAACCTGCAAACAACACAGCTGTTGCAGAAGCAGAAAAGTCGTTAAACAGACGCTATGTCGGCACAAAAGAAACTTTTGCTTACATACTTGACGATATTGCACAGAGCTTTAATATCGGTAAATATGACGACGTTTTCAAGATGAATATCCTTAAGATCGACCTGGTTTTACAGTCGCTCACAAACAGTGTTATCGGTGTTTGGGATATTATCAATGATCTTTTGCTTGCTGCAGTTGTAGACAAAACCCGTACTCGTTGGGGTAAATTCAAACCTTGGCTTGTTATATATGCCGTTCCCGGTGTGTTCTTAACAGTCATTTATTGGGCTTTACCTATATTCCTTGGCACTGACGGTGTCGGCTCTGATATGTCAAGATTTGCTGTTTATCTTGCTTTACAGATATTATCAAATCTTGCCACTTCGTTGATCGCTATTGTCCGTCAAGGTATGACAGCAACAATTACACCAAATATTGTTGACCGTACGCGCCTCATCACAATGGCTAACCTTCTTTCAGGTTTCATCGAAAAAGCTCCTGAAATTCTTATGGGTCTTCTTATCGATATTTATATCAACAGTCCAAAGAATCAGGCTCTTGAAATTGCAAACAATACTGCTTGGCAGAGCGGTTACAACAAGATGTTTGTAATGGGCGGTGTTATTACTGCTGTTGTTTCCGGTCTGTTTGCACTCTTCTATGCTTTCGTTGCAAAAGAAAGAGTTATGCAGACTATTGAGCGTCCGAGTATATTTGGTGGTATTAAGTCGGTTATTACAAATAAACCCCTTCTCCTTATCACTCTTTCTGAATTCCTTGGCGCATTCAGCCTTAACTCAGGCACAAACCTTTATTACATTAATGTTCTTAACTTTGCATCAATGTCAACTGTCGTTGGTATTCCCGGTGCAGTTGTATCCCCCATTTCTTATTCCTATGTACCTTGGGCACGCAAGAAATTCTCCACAAAAGCCCTTTGGATTGCTGGCTCACATGTTGACAGCGTTCTCATGCTCGGAGTATTTGCAGCAGGTGAATTAATTAATGTTAAAGGTAAGAGAGGTTATGAGAACCTTGCAGTCATGATTCCCGCATTTATGCTGCGCGAAACAATCTGGATGTTCTTCTGGGGTATCAGAAAAGTTATTCCCGAAGAAATGAGAAATGAAGCTATTGACTATGGCGAGTGGAAGAATGGCTTCAGAACCGAAGGTATGACCGGTGTTGCAAAGGGTCTTGTTTCTAAGATGGTTGGCACTGCTAAAGGCGCAATTCAGCCTCTTCTCTTCAAACAATTTGGTTATGATCCAAATGCTTCTGTCGGCAATCAGACTGTCAGAGCACGTCATGCTCTTTTCTGGATGTGTACACTTCTTCCTGTTGTTACTGGTATCCTCAGTGTTGTTCCTCAGCTTTTCTATGATCTTCAGGGTGAAAAGAAAGATAAGATGTATCGTGAACTTTACGAACGCCGTCAGAAAATGCAGGATACAGTAAACGAATCGAACGATAATTATCAGTCATAATTTTTAATTTAACAACTGACAGTTTATCTGTCAGTTGTTTTTTTTAAAGAAATTTTTAAAAAAACTTGACATAAGATTTAAAAACTGTAATAATGTGCGCGAATGAAACAGTAATGAGGTGATTTTATGCACAGTCATAGCTTACTGACAAACAAACACATCCCACATCATCTTGAAGAAAAGATTTCTGCTCTTTTATGCGGAGCATCTCCCCTTATGGGTGTTGTCGGAGATCTGAATTTAAGCGGTAAATATGATGAATCAGCAATGGTAATTTGCGCTGACAGATTAATTTCGGCAGATACTATGTTAGAAAACGGAAGCATAATGCTTCTTTTTGAAGACATAAAAAAAGTTAATGTAAAACGGCTTTACGGTAATGCAGTTTTTCGTGCTGAATTAATTGATGGTAAAACTGTTGATTTGCTTCGTTTTACTTATTCAACTACAGATTTATGTGATGCCATAAGCGATTTTATCAATCGAGTAAATGATGGCGCTGATGTAAACGAGCAGCTTGAAATTGCAAAAATCACTTACAACAATATGCGTTGTTTTTGTCCAAAATGCGGAAGAAAGCTTGCTTCACCTAAAGCTGATTGTCTTAATTGTAAAGGCAAGGGCAAAATAGCCAATATCTTATACGGTTATATTAAGCCTCATATGAAAATGCTTATTATAAGCATAATACTTTCTGTAATTACTACAGCTATGGCACTTGTGCCTCCATATATCACAAAAATGATGGTGGACGATATTATTCCTTCAAAAAACATGCGCTATCTAATTTTTACGATTATTGCGTTGTTAGGTGTTTATATTCTGCAATACAGTCTTGGTGCATTAAGATCATATCTGTTGAGAATTGCAGGTGACAAAATTATTGTCGACTTAAAAAAAGATATTTATGCTAAGGCACAATATCTGCCGATGAAGTTTTATGATAAGACTTCTACAGGTTCTATTATCAACCGAATCAACAGCGATACAACACAGCTTCAGAATTTCATGCTGAGAATTACTCAAGAGGCTGTTGTACAGCTGTTTATGATGATTGGCATTATCATCATTATGGTTGTAATGAATTGGAAATTAGCACTGTTTTCTCTTATTCCTGTTCCGATCGTTGCTCTTTTGAGCAGATTTTTTGGTAAAAAACTTGGTCCAATGTACCGAAGACTTTGGCGACGACTCAGTTCAATTTCAACGATTCTATCTGATACTATACCAAGTATTAAAGTTATAAAATCATTTACTAATGAAAAAAATGCCATTGATAAATTCAACCGCTATGTTGATGACTGGATGAGAGAGGATAAAACAACAGCTAAAATTTCAAGTATATTTCCAAATGCAATAACATTTTTTGTAACATGTGGCTCGCTTGTAATTTGGATTATTGGTGGAAGCTATGTAATAAACGGAGAATCCGGATTGACGCTTGGTGTGCTTGTTTCGTTCATTTCTTATGCAAGTATGTTCTATACACCGGTCAACTTCTTTGCAAGCCTCAGTGACAGTTATCAGAACGCACTTGCTTCAACAGAAAAAATTCTTGACATTATTAACGCTGAACCTGAACATAATTTTGGCAAAGGAAATGCTCCGAAATTTTTTGAAGGTAAAATTGAATTCCGGAATGTTAATTTCTCATTTGACCGTTCAAAAAAGATTCTCAATGATGTCAGCTTTGTGATTCAGCCCGGTGAAACTGTCGGTATTGTCGGTACTACAGGCTCAGGTAAATCAACCATAATAAATCTTCTTATGCGATTTTATGACGATTATGAAGGCGAAATTCTGGTTGATGACATCAACATTAAAGATATTGATATGGATTTCTTCCGTTCTAAAATCGGTTTTGTACAACAAGAACCGCTTATGTTCAGAGATACTATTTTCAACAACATCGCCTATTCATTACCCGGAGCACATGTCGATCAGGTTATCAATGCAGCAGATGTTGCAAACGCACACACATTTATTTCGCGTCTGCCAGATGCGTATGATACAACACTCGGTGAACGCGGTGTAGGTCTTTCCGGTGGTGAAAAACAAAGGCTTTCAATTGCCCGTGCAGTACTTAAGAACCCCAATTTAATGATATTTGATGAAGCAACTTCTGCTGTTGACTCTGAAACGGAAAAGTTGATTCAGGATGCAATTGACCAGGTTATCCGCGGAAGAACGACATTTATGATTGCTCATCGCCTTTCAACACTCAGAAAAGCAAACAGAATTCTTGTTGTTGACAAAGGAAGAATCATTGAAAACGGTTCACATGATGAATTAATGGCTCTTAAAGGTAAATATTATAAGCTCATTCAGATTCAGTCGATGTCAGAAAAAGTTGCAGCTGACAAGCAAGCAGAAAATTTTGAATAAGGAGGTGCGACAATATGCCAAGAAATTTTATTGATGAACAAGCTGTTAAATTAACGGTCAACGATAAAATTTATATTGATGCCGAGCTTTATACCGGCGAAAAATTCACTATGCTGGAGCCGCACCGCCTCTTCCCTGTCAGCGGTCTTATGCATTATATATCTTTACTTGATGAAGATGGAAACGAGCAATTGATTATCCGTAATATTGAAAATTTACTCCCTGAATCAAAAGAAGCTCTTCTTGATTGTCTTAACGAAAGATATATGATTCCTAAAATTACAAAACTTGTCAAGCGTACAGAAAAATTTGAAATTTGGATGTGGACTGTTGAAACCGACAGAGGTGAATACACATTTGAAATCATAAACAGCTACCAATCTATTAAAATTCTTTATGACGGAAGAATTCTTATTAAAGACGGAAATGACAACCGCTATGAAATACCTGATTTATATGCACTTGACAAACGAAGCATCAAGCTTATTCTTCCAGATGTATAAATAATATAAAATAAGGAGAACTGACAAATGAAACTTATTATAGCAATTGTAAACAACGATGACAGCGCTGTTGTTTCTTCAGCACTTACAAGTGAGAACTTTATTGTTACAAAACTTTCTACTACAGGCGGATTTCTCATGGTTGGTAATACAACATTTCTTATTGGCTCAGAAGATGACGATGTAGGTAGAGTAAAAGAAATTATTAAAAAACATTCCCAAACAAGAAAACGCGCTGCAAATCCAACAACCTCATCATTTGGTCAGGGACTTAGTGCAAATTCACTCCCGACCGAAGTAAATGTAGGTGGTGCTACAGTGTTTGTACTCGATGTTAACAGCATGGAAAAATATTAAGTCTTTAAGCCTGCTTTCTAAAGCAGGCTATTTATATATAAATTATATTGCATTTAATAAAAAAGAATGTTATAATAAATAAGTAAGAAAGGATGGTATTAAACTATGAAAAAACGTCTTATAGCAATTATCCTATGTGTTGCCATGATTTTCTCGGCAACATCTCTTCCCGCACTTGCTGCTGATGAATATACAGCATCAGACATCACAATCAACACAATCGGTGAAAAAGTTATTCAAGGGCTTGTAGGTCTTATTTCTGCTCTCATTAAAGCGCCTAATTCATGGCTCAGCGAAGACAAATATTTTGAAAATACTGAGCTTTATGATACGGCAACAGAATTTATTGATAAGGCTCAGGCTGACAGCTGGAAAGTTGGTTATTCAAGCGATTCTCTTCAGACTGGTAATGAGTCTGAATGCTATGTCGGCGGCAGCCTTTCTGTCAGTAAAAAACTTGCAACAGAAGTATGGGATGACCAGAGAGTACGAACCGTTGCTATTTCTGACGGCAGAGGTATTACAGTCTTTGTTTCTCTTGATGCATTTGGTGTTTCTTCTTCGGAAGTTTACAAAATCCGTGATATGCTTGCAGATTACAGTAAAGAAAAGAATATCACAAGCATCAATATTTCTGCACTTCATCAGCACAGCTGTGTTGATACTCTCGGTCTCAACGGTGATATCGTTGCAGCTCTTTTCCTTAGTCCAATCAGAAATATTTTCGGCATTAAAAACCCCAGCGGTCTTAATGATAAATTTATGGAAAATCTTTACGCAAAGGTTACTAAAACAGTTAAAGATGCTGTCGATTCGATGACTGAAGGTAAGCTTTACTACGGTTCAGTCGATGCTTCTGAATATATCAGAGATAAGCGTGATCCTCAAGTTATCGATCCCAACATCAACCGCTTCCGTTTTGTTCCTGAAGATGGCAGCAAAGAAACATGGCTTGTTAATGCAGGTATCCACTGTGTTGGTCTTGGTGCAGGCGGAACAACTGTCAGCGGCGACTATCCATACTACATGGAAAAATACATAAACGAAAACGGTAAAGCTAACTTTATCATGATTCAAGGCGCTGAGCTTGCAATTTCTTCCGAATACGGCGATAATCTTGTAGTAGATGAAAACCTTGTAAAAGAGTATGATGAAGGCTATGCAAGAATGGCTGCTTACGGTGCAAAACTTGGCGAACTCACCTGCTCTATCAAAGACAGCTTTGAAATTGAACCTATTCTCAACTATGCTACAAAGACCTATACATGTCCTGTTGATAACAGCATCCTTCAGCTTGCAGCAAAAGGCGGTCTTCTTACAAACACAGTTGTTAAATCTGGTTTTATGAAATACAGCATTGTTACTGAAGTTGGTTATATGGAACTTGGTAAAAATATTGCTGTTGTAATTTGCGGCGGCGAACTTGCTCCTGAAATTGCATTCGGCGGTGCTACAACTAAGGAAGAATCCTGGTCCGGTGAAGAATGGTCTTATGCACCAATCAACACTAAGGTTGGCGACAGAACACTTGTTGTTTTCGGCATTACAAATGACCAGACAGGTTATATGCTTACTGATAATAGTTGGCGTTCATTCCTTGTAGAGAACGAAGAAATTGTTACTGCTGGTCCAGAGGCCGGTTCATCTTTTATCAATGCTTTTTATGATCTTCTTGATGAAGTAAGATAAGTTATAATTTTAATTCAAATATAAGCGGAGGAAATCAATTAATATGAAAGTTCTTGTTATCAATGCAGGCAGTTCGTCACTTAAATTTCAGCTCATTGATATGAACGGTGAAGTTGTAATTGCCAAGGGTACCTGTGGTCGTGTCGGCTCAGAAATGGGTGAATTTGACATTAAAACAGAAAAAGGTAAATTTGAAAAAGAGGTAGCTATGCCTGACCACACAGCAGCATTCCTTGTTGTTAAAGATGCTCTGACATCCGGTGAGACAAAAGTTATTGATTCACTCGATGAAATTTCTGCTATTGGTCACAGAGTTGTTCAGGGCGGTGCGATTTACAAAGAAAGTACACTTATCACTGACGAAGTAATCGAAGGTATCAAGAGTCTTTGCGACCTCGCTCCCCTTCACAACCCTGCTCATATCCAGGGTATAAATGCTTGTATGGATGTTTTTGGCAAGGATGTTCCCGAAGTTGCAGTATTTGACAATGCATTCCATTCAACAATGCCTGAAGAAGCTTATATGTTCGGTATTCCTTACGAATACTATGAAAAATATCAGATTCGTCGTTATGGTTTTCATGGCACATCACACAGATTCGTCAGCGGAGAATGTGCAAAGCTTATGGGTAAAGACCTCAAAGACATTAAACTTATTACATGCCATCTCGGAAACGGTTCATCAATAACTGCAATTAAAGACGGCAAGGTAATTGACACATCTATGGGTCTAACTCCTCTCGACGGTTTTATTATGGGTACACGTTCAGGCAATCTTGACCCCTCTGTTGTAACTTTCCTTCAGGAAAAAGAAGGCTGGACCCCTGCAAAGACAAATGAAATTCTTAATAAGAAATCCGGTGTTCTTGGTATTTCAGGAAAATATTATGATGACCGTGATATTCTTAAGGCTGCCTCAGAAGGTGATGCAAGAGCAGAACTTGCAAAGAAAATGCTCTGGTATCAGATCAGAAAGTATATCGGTCAATATATTGCTGCAATGCAGGGAGTTGATGCAATCGTCTTTACAGGCGGCATTGGCGAAAACTCACAGCCTCTTCGTCAGAATATCTGCGAAAGCTTTGGTTATATCGGTGTTACTTTTAACGCAGAAGAAAATAAAAAAGCAATCAAAGGCAAGGGTGGCGAACTCTCAGGTCCTGATTCAAAGGTTAAGGTATATGTTATCCCAACCAATGAAGAGCTTATGATAGCAAGAGATACAAAAGCAATAGCTGAAAATCTATAATCATTAATATCTAAGGACGAACAGTTAAATACAATTGTTCGTCCTTTGTTTTGGAGGATAATGCACTTGTTTAATAAATTGATTAGTTTTTTACTTATAATTCCCTCTCTTTGCGGTCTATATATAAACGATAAAAAAGATACAGAATTATCATACCGTGATAAAATTTCTGAAATCCCTTATGAAAATACAATTGAAAATGCTATACCTCAAACAGAGCTGTATAACATAATAAAAAACCATTTCACCTCTCCCCTTCCGACTGGAAAATCTGAAAAGAAAGCTATTATAATCGGATATGACGGTTGCAGAGCTGATGCACTGAGTTTAATTGTTAAGGGACACAGTGGTATTGAAAAAATGATAAATCAAGGTGCTGCTGTTTCTCTTTCTTATTGTGGTGGAGTAAATTACCCCGAAAAGAACACTCAAGCAACATCCACTGCACCCGGATGGTGTTCAATTCTTACAGGAGTTTGGGCAGATAAAAATGGTATAACCGGTAACGGCATAACCAAAAATCTGGAATATAAAACTATAATGACAGATTTGGCTGAAAACAGAATAATTGACTCAGCAAGCTTTATAACATCATGGAACGGTCATTTTATAACAGATACTTCAACATATAAGCTTGAAAAAGAATATTGTGAAAACAACGACATAAATGTTTCATTTAATTATTGTTCCGGCGATACTCAGTCAACCTATACAACTCTTAAAGATTTAAGTTTAGATAATTGTTCAGATTTTATTTTTACAATTCTTGAAGGACCTGACCACGCCGGTCATTCATTTGGTTTCTCAACCAACAATCCTATTTATAAAATTGGATTTCAGCTTAACGAAATCCAATCTCTTTCAATCTTAAAAGCGATAGAAAACAGAGAAACTTATGACAAAGAAGACTGGCTTATTATCATCACAGCGGACCATGGCGGTTTTGGTTCAGGACACGGCAATGCATCGCTTCAGGAAAGAATGACATTCATAATTTGTAATAAGTAAATATTTAATACTTTTGTCCCTGAAATCTTGAAAAAAGAAATCAGGGACATTTTTTATTTAAATATTTTATAATTTTATGGATAAAATATTAGTAATATAGTTACAAAGGAGAAATGTTAAATGAAAAAATATGTATGTCCCTGCGGATATATTTATTATCCTGAAAAGGGAGACCCTGAAAATGGTGTTGCACCGAATACAAAATGGGAAGCCGTACCGGATGATTGGGTATGTCCTGTATGTTCACTTGGAAAAGAATCATTTGAAGAAGAATTGGATTAAAAAAATGGGTGCAGTTTAAGATAACCGCACCCATTTATAATAAATATTTAATTAAACTTTATTGGTTTTGCCGGAACTCCAACAGCTGTACAATCAGCGGGAATATCTTTTGCAACAACTGCCCCTGCACCAATAATTGAATTATCACCGATAGATTTGTTTTGTATAACATTTGTACCAGTACCAATGTTAACACAATCACCTATAGTAACATTACCGGATACATTAACACTTGGATTAATTGTAACAAAATCGCCAATTTTGCTGTCATGACCAATTGTACAGTCAAGATTAGAGATAAGAAAATCTCCAATATCAATGTTAACTGTAATAATATTGCTGAAACAAATTATACAGCCTTGTCCCAGTTTAACATAATCGGAAATTTTAACATCGTCCGCAATTATGTTTGGAAAAATAATATGAGAATTGTCTTTAAGTTTATTATATATATTTTTGCGTATTATAGAATTTCCAATAGCAATAACAACAGCAATTTTTTCCTGGCGTGAAATCAGCCATGTAGTATCGCCAATAATTCTCTTGCTGTTAATAACAGCATTCTTTAATTCATTTGAATCATCAACAAAACCAAGAATATTATATTTTTCTGAATAGTTAAGTGACGATTCGATCATCCACATAACCTCTCGGCCAAATCCACCTGCACCATAAACAACAAGATCGATTTTACTCATTTAAATTATCCTTTCCAAGAATAAAAACATAATTTGTTGTTGCACTACCGCCTATATTCAACATAAGACCATTCCTGGCTTTATTAATTTGGTATGCACCTGCTTTACCGGCAACCTGTTTATATAAATCAAGAAACATTCTCACACCGCTGGCACCAACAGGATGACCGCATCCAATAAGACCACCGCTTGGATTAATCGGCTTGCTTCCGTTAAAAGCAATTGTTCCATCTTCAATTGCCTTATATTCTTCGCCATATTTTGTTATTCCAAATGCTGATATTGCAGCATATTCACTTGATGTAAAGCAGTCATGTGTTTCAAAAAAATCAATATCATTTACAGTTAGTCCTGAACTTTTATATGCCAAATTTACAGCCTTTGCAGTATAATCCAAAACACTATCTGCATTACTTGCAACATCAACTTTTTTCTCAAAAAGCATAGGCGCAACGGTATGACCATATCCTTTAACTATCGGAAAATCTTTGTTCGGTAAAAATTCATCAATAAATTTTTTTGATGCACATGCAACAAATGCAGCACCGTCTGTTATCTGAGAACAATCTGAAACAGCCAGCATACCACCAACTGAAGGATTTGTTTCTGTGTTTCTTGTGCTTGCCTGTTCATAACTCATAAACCATTTTCTGGTCTGAGCATTGGGATTTCTTTTTGCATTTTCATAATTAATTGCTGAAATTTTAGCTAAATTATCAAGGTATCGTTTCTTATCAAGATTATATTTATTCACTGTAAGATCAGCCAGCTGACCAAATAATTTAGGAAATGGAAAATCGATATTTTGAGCTTCCTTTGAATAAAAAGCAGCTCTACCTAGATAATCACCGCATGTTTTTGCATCAACGGTTTTCATAAGCTCAAAGCCAATAGTAAAAACAAGATCATAATCACCGGATTTAATTTTTGTTATTGCTGCATCAAGCGCAACAGATCCAGAAGCACAGGCAGCTTCATATCTGGCTGAAGGAACACCGTAAAAAGCACTATTTACTTCCGTAAGAAGAGCACCTAAGTGACCTTGATTAATATAGTATTCACCTATAAAGTTTCCAACAAAACAAGCGATTCTGTTATTTTTATTTAGTTTTCTTATATCATCATATGTAAGACCGATATTATTTAAACCGTCATCAATAACTTCTTTTAGAAGAGCAACAACATCTTTTCCTTCTTTAGTCCAATTGCGCTCAAAATCTGTTTGTGCGCCACCTAAAACAAATACTTTTTCCATAAGTCTGTCACCTCTTCGCCTTAAGGAATCTCCTGTAATCATAATTAGATTTTTCTGCTGATGAAATAATATTTATAAAATCAATATTTTTAAAATCTTCTTTATAATCTTTTTCAATCATATTTATAACAGAACTCTTACCGCCAAACATTTCAATCAACGCAAGAGGAGGTATCCAATTGAAACCTTCTGCCATAACAATATCTGCTGAATGGACACTATCACTAACCTCAGAAGCAACAAACAAGCTGTAAACTATATATTTCAATAATAGTTCGCGGCATATTTTACAAGGCAAAGTATTATCGCTTATTAATACATTAACTGCATCAATATAATCTCCGGATTTAATAAGAGTTACCATTTTATCAGCAAAATCAAAATTATATTTTCTGATTTCTCTGTAATTTCCGGTTATTATATCATAAACTTGACGTTGTTTTATACCGTTTTCATTTATAAATGTACGGTAAAGGCCTTTACCGCTTTTTCTACCTAAACTGTTACTTTCAATCAAGAAATTGGCATAATCAGGAGTTAAATAGTATTGATTCTGAAAATCATCAGTATTATCATATAAATTCTGAACTATAGCTTTATAAACATCTAAACCAACAAAATCAGCTGTAACAAGAGGAGGCATATTGCGACCTGTAAAACAGCCAAAGATAGAATCAATAAAATCAATGCCGCCTTCATTCTTATATTTTTCTGCAAGCAGCATTGCAAAGTTTATAAAATAAAAACCGATTCTGTTTCCGATAAAAGCAGGTTCATCTTTTGAAACTACAACTTTTCTCAATAATTTTTGAGTAAGATAAGATCTAATATTATCTGTAAGGTCTTTATTAGAACAATTATTTTCAATCAGCTCACAAAGTGGCATACTATAAGGAGGATTAAAAAAATGAACACCGTAAAAATTAGATTGATGCTGCTTTGGAAGAAAATTCTTAATTTTGTTAATCGACAAGCCTGATGTTCCAGTTGCAATAATTGCACCTTCTTTCAAGCAACACATCTGTCTGTAAACAGATTCTTTTACTGAAAGATTTTCAGACACACTCTCAAAAATAAAATCAGATTCTCTTAAACATAAGTCAAGACTGGAATAATCACAAGGAATCAGATTATTCTTAATAACATCCGCTTTTACAGATTTAGCTGCAACATTTATTGCTGCTTGTGAATCTTGAATGTTTCTTGAAATAAGATAAACTTTAGCATCACCAAACGAAGCAAATATAGCAGCAACTTTAGAGCCCATAGAGCCGTTAGCACCAATGACAGTAACAGTTTTTATATCTATCATTCAGAATCTCCTAAATATAAAGAAATTTCAATTTATAAGTAATTCATCTAATGGTCTTTTTGGAACTATATTTTTATCTTTTCCGTCTCTATAATATCTAATATCATCATCAATCATATCAATAATTTCAACGCTTTCTTTGGGTTTTCCGAGAGCAATAATAAGTCTTGGTTTGATATTTTCCGGAAGAGAAAAAATATCAATTATGTTTTCTTTATTAAAGCTGCCGAGCATACAAGCGCCAATCCCCTTTTCCATTGCACCTAAAACAATAGTCTGGGCACATATACCTGCATCAATTTCAAGCTCAAAAGCAATAGATGTATCATAACAAATAAGAATATAAGCCGAAGGAACATTGCCGTCATACGGCGGTTTGTTCTCCTTAATATAACCTGCCCAAGCAAGATTAGGAAAGATTTTATTACAAACATCTTCTGTGCAGACATAAGCAAATTTAATAGATTGCTTATTTGCTGTAGATGGTGTATATCTGCAAAGCTCTATTAGCGAACATAAAGTATCCTTATCTATTTTATAATCAGGGTCAAAATTGCGAAAGCTTCGAGTAGCTTTAACAAGATCAGAAAACATGAATTACCTCCGAAACTATTAACCGTTACGCATTTTATTAAGGTCGCGGTAATTGATAAGCTTGATGCCAAGAGAATCAATGTGTTGTTTTGTCTGAGGGTCGGAGAACAGCTTGTATTCCCATACTCTGCGTTCCCAGCAACCTGTTGTACCCTTTAGTTCGTCAGTTTCGTAAGCGGGATGAATATAAGTTTCAACAACACCTTCGGGGAAACCGCGGTACATTTCATAAATGTATTCTTTAAAGTTTTCATAGCTATCCTTCTGAGGACCTGACCAGTCACCGGGCATAAGATAATCGGGCATTGCTACACCGAGTGATTTACCGTAAGAAACAACTTTATCAATAAGACCCTTTACAAGCTCAGGAGGAACCTGTACATCGAGCATTGTGTTTGAAAACTGAGCCTCAGTAAAATTCATAGGCATACGAAGCGGAAGCTGATACTCACCGGCAATTTTAATCATAAGCTCAAGAAGCTCAAATCTGCCTGTTGCAACACCATAAAGAGAACCCATATGGTTATCAAGATGAGAAGGATTAAGACCGAGTGATTTGAGTTTTTCAATCTGTGCCTTTATTTCCGCTTCAACCTCAGCAAGGTCAGCATGCTTTTCAAAATCGTCACACTCATGATAGAAATAACCGTCTTTATCACGCATTGAAGCGTTATCACCTGAGCTTACAGGTCCCCAACGGTAATTTTCCCATTCGCTTGTAGTTGTAAGGTGTACACCAATAGCAAATTCAGGATGGTCTTTAGCAAATTTAACTGCCTCAGGGGCCCAACCGCAAGGTGCCATAATAGTTGAAGAAGTAATACCACCTGATTTAAGAAGATCAAAAACGCCAAAGTTTGCAGCACGGCACATTCCAAAATCGTCAGCATTGATAATTAAATATCTATCCATAATTTATAACATCCCTTCAATGTAATTTTATTTAATTATAATATTAATTTTCTAAATTGTAAAGATAATATTTTTTATAATCCCCTTGCACAAAAAGAGATTTTTTGATATTATAATAAATATATAATATGCGGGTATGGTGGAATTGGCAGA